>NZ_VPBR01000001.1:0-457792 GCF_013418645.1 Acinetobacter sp. YH12132 | reverse complement strand
CTGCTTCAATGGCTAGGCCTTCGCGGCGGTAATCATCAATCACATTCAATAATCGAAACTTGCGACCATCGGAAAGCTGATCATGCATAAAATCTAATGACCAAACCTGATTTTCTCGGATTGGTTCCTTCAATGGTTCAGGCGCATGCCGTTTTAGTCTTCTTCTCGGTTTAATACGCAGATTCAGTGCCAACTCACAGTAAATGCGGTAAACCCGCTTGTGATTCCAGCAGCAACTCTCAACATGCCGTAAATACGAGAAGCACAAACCAAAGCCCCAATCGGAATTTTCCTCAGTGAGTTCAATGAGCTGTTCAGCAATGAGTGCATTGTCATCGCTGAGTTTGGCTTGATAGCGGTAGCAGGTTTCACTAATGCCAAATGCTTTACAAGCCAAACGAATACTAATGGCATGCTGGGCAACTGCCTGTTGTGCCATCTTACGCCGGCAAGATGGCTTTACCACTTTTTTGCCATCGCTTCCTGGATGATTTCGGCCTTTAATCGCTCTTCCGCATACATCTTTTTAAGTCTGGTATTTTCGGCTTCTAGCTCTTTCAGTCGAGCCATTAATGATGTATCCATACCACCATATTTGGCACGCCATTTATAAAAGGTAGCATTACTCATGCCGTGTTCACGGCAAAGGGTCGCTACAGGTGTGCCAGATTCTGCCTGTTTCAAGATGGACATGATCTGACTGTCAGTAAATTTAGATGTTTTCATGCAGAATCTCCTGCTCGTATCTTAAGAGAAAATTCTACTTTTAGATCCTATTATTTTTAGGGGGGATTACCATGTAATGAGATCTATTTTTTGGTATGACTCAACTTATTTGCTGTTAAAATTTTTTAAGAAAGTTAAGACTCATAATGATTTTGCAGTTTTTTTTCATCAATTAAATAATGGAGACAAAGATCAGACTGACCCTAATAGTGGTATTTTCTGGAAGATTAAAATGGGGCGAGTTACTCTCGGTCAAAAATGGTTAGATAGAATTGAAGAAATTTTCCCAATAAGTCTTAATTTTTATAATCATTTCATTTGGGAAACATTAAAGCATACACCTATGGATGAATATACTTTGAAATTAAAGTTGAAGAATTTACCAGCAAATCTTCAGTACTTAATTTTTGAAGGAAATGATACTCAGGAAGAGATAGCATTAGAAGAACATCACTTACAAAGCATCAAAGCACTAAATAGTTTAGATGGCTTAGGATTGCTATATTTACTACATTTACTTGGGAGATACATTGGTAGTATAAAATTAACTAATGATACAGCATCTTCTATTAATCAAATGTTTGAAAATCTTTCTAAATTTCAAGGATTAGAGAGAGCACACCTTTTACTTTTCGATGAATTATCAAAGCGAGTCTATCAAATTAAATTTATTGGATATAATAAACCATTAAAAATTTTTTTCCCTTGGCGAACATATAGGGATAAAGATTGGGATTCGTCGCTTCGAATCAATTCACAAAATGCTGAACAGAAAATGCTTAAGGATAAATACTTAAAAGAAAAACTATCAAATTCAAACTTAATAGAACAAGAAGTTTTTATAACATCTTTTCACTAAATTGATAATTAGTTCTTTTTTGTTGATTTTAGTTGCTTACTATTAGCTTACTAGAATGCAAAAAACAAAAAAACCACTTAGGATTCGTACACCTAAGTGGTTGTTTTATATGGTGGGCCCAGACAGACTTGAACTGTCGACCAACGGATTATGAGTCCGCTGCTCTAACCAACTGAGCTATAGGCCCTTTTCACTGAAATTGTTATATATCAACAAGTTCAGGCGCCATGAATACTATCGAAGATTTTTTTAAAATACAAGCCCTTTCAAAATCGCTTGTACAGTAAGACAACAGTTAACCAGAAGCTCAAAAATTAGCAGGAAATTGCACAACATCATCTCATCAAGCATTGCACTGAAACTGCGCTCATATCATGAGAGGTAAATTCGAAATTTATTTTTTTTAAGATAAAAAAGCAATAAATCAATAAAAAATTATACTTTTTTGAAATAACTTTATATAGTGAGTACAAAAACTTATAAAGTATTCGTATTGCTGAAATTTTAAACTCTTTTTGAGTTCAGTGACTTTTCTTTGCGCGATTCGAACACAAGTTCAGCAATAGACCAAAGCACAATCACCATTAAAATGAGCGAAGCAACAATTAGTGCGGTCAAATATGTCATTTTGCTATTCCTGTTGAGGTTAAGCCTAAAGTTGGACATTGGCCTGAACTACGACCTATCTACGACAAAAGTCTAATGCTTAAATTATCTGCTGAATAGCTTTTTTTTCACTTTTTTAATAGTAATTTTCTATATACTCATTTATTTTAAGTCTTAATAACTTTTAATTTATATCTAAAAACAATAAGTTGTTAGATTATATTCTGCGGCTAAACAGGTCTTTATTTTTTCTGCACAGTTGCACAAATTAACCCTTGACTCTAAAGCCGAACAAGCACAAATTATGCGCTTTCGTTTGTTTTACTCTGTACCCATGTTAAAAAAATTTATTGGCGAAGCTGCATTTAAAGTTGCCGGATGGAGCTATAACGTCGAACCTGATATTCTGGAAGATAAACAGGTCATTATTGGTTTTGAGCATACCTCGATGCTCGATGCAGTGCTATCACTGGCCATCTTCCAAATTTTCGACATGAAAATTCATACCTTAATCAAGAAAGAATTATTCAAAGGTCCACTTAAACCGGTACTTGAAGCCGTGGGCGGTATTGCGGTTGATCGTAAAGCCAATCAGGACATCGTGGGACAAATGGTGGAGCTGTTCCAGCGCAATGAAAAATTCAATCTGGTGATTGCTCCTGAAGCGACCCGTGCCAAAAATGGTGAAGCACGTAAGCCAATTCGTACCGGTTTCTGGCATATTGCCAAAGCCGCCAATGTGCCGATTGTGCTGATGTATGCCAACTCTAAAACCAAGCAAGGCGGGATTTTTGGTAAAATTTATCCAACCGACCTGGCGCATGATCTCGCGCTGATCAAACAGCTCTATAAAGAAAACACCGGATTGGATATTATTATTCCAGACGTGAAAACAGCGTAAATTTTTCAGTTAAAACTTAAAACCCTGCCCTTTTTTCAGAAAAAGAGCTTATGGTAGAATCTGTGCAATTCGATCGGCATACAGCCAATCTACAAGGAGCATATTTCGCATGGCGGGTCATTCCAAGTGGGCCAATATCAAGCATCGTAAAGCCAAACAAGATGCTAGTCGTGGTAAGTTGTTTACCAAATACATTCGTGAACTGACAACTGCTGCTAAACTCGGCGGTCCGGATGCAGGGAGCAACCCTCGCTTACGTGCTGTAGTCGAAAAAGCATTATCGGTCAACATGACACGTGATGTGATTAACCGTGCGATTCAACGTGGTGCTGGCGGTGAAGATAACGATGACTTAAAAGAAGTCACCTATGAAGGTTATGGTGTCGGCGGTGTGGCTGTGATTGTAGAAACCATGACCGACAACTTAAACCGTACCGTACCAGACGTTCGTCACTGCTTCTCTAAAACCGATGGTAACTTAGGCACCAACGGTTCCGTGGCCTTCTTATTCACCAAACGTGGTGAAATTACGTTTGAAGATGTGTCTTTAGAAGATCAGATCATGGACGTGGCATTAGAAGCCGGTGCAGAAGATATTGAAGTCTCTGAAGATGAAATTCTGGTGATTACCACTCCAGAAACGTTTGGTACCGTTCAGGATGCTTTAGCAGCAGCAGGTTTAAAATCTGACAATGCTGAAGTGGTGATGAGCCCATCAACCAAAGCTGAAATCACCGACATCGACCAGGCTAAAAAAATCATGAAAATGATTGATATGCTTGAAGATCTGGATGATGTTCAGAACGTTTATACCAACGTTGAATTCTCTGATGACGTTTTAGCTGCCTTAGATGCTTAAAACTTACATATAAAAAACGCGCTCATCTGGCGCGTTTTTTATTTCTTAGAAATTAAACTTTACTGAGCAAATTCGAGCAGTTTAAAACATTATATTCTTTAATCACGAAGCTCGAATGCAGCGCCACCACATGGTCAATTTTACCAATGCGTTTGAGTAAAATGTCACTGTAGTTTTCCATATCCCGCGCAATCACTTCTACAATAAAGTCAGCGGTTTGCCCGGTCACCAAAAAGGCATTAATCACTTCGGGAATATTTTCCAGTTCTTCCAGAAACTTGGCAAAGGTATCGGTATCATGTTTACTCAGCGACACCTGCAACAGGACATGCAGACTAAAGCCGAGTTTCTGGTAATTAATTTCCCGTTTTAAACCTGAAATAATATTATGATCAATCAGGCTTTTAATCCGGCGATGTACCGAACTCACCGACAAATTCACCCGCTCCGACAATTCATTTAAATTGACATCTTCATGACTTAAAATTTCAAGAATATGCTTATCAAAGCGATCCAGTTCCATTTTTATACTCTTTTTAACAGGCAATGACACTTTATAATTTTAGCCGAATCAGTACCACAACAATATTTATTTCTCATTATTTTTTCATCTATTGAAATTTTTTTTCAAGATATGATGTGCAGACACAACTGTAGCCTAACGGATCAGACCTCTGCCATTTATCTTGATCTTTTAAAAACAGATAAACGGTTAGCTTCAATAAACCGCTGTTTTCTCAAAAATTTCCTTCTCTCTACTGCGTTTAAATTGCCTTCTCTGCCCAAATACAGCTAATTCCAGAACGTTCATCTTTTACAAGTGTATACAAATAGATTAAAAAAAGATGCGTTTCAACACCAGCAAAACAAAAACATAAGAACACAAGGAATCGTCTTCATGGCTTTTAAATCTTTCAGTTTGCTGAAAAGCAAGCTCAGCCCGGTTTTAACTGTCGAAACCCAAACCAGCAGCTTTTTCAGTGGCATCAGCTCGACCTTGTCGAACTGGTTTGGACAACTCACCAGCCCCTCTACCCCAACCCTCGACAGCTTATTGCAAAGTCTGTTGTCTGGAAACAGCCTGGACAGTAGCAGTCTTAGCAATTTAATCAGCCAGTTTACAGGAAGTAATAGCGGCAGTTTAGATATTTCTAGCCTGATTAATCAACTGACCCAAGCCAATGGGGGCAGTTTTGATCTGGGCTCAATTAGCAATTTAATCGGTGGTCTGATTGGCGGTAATACGGGCGACCTGGATATTGGTACCATTGCTGACCTGGTCGGTGGTCTCATCGGCGGTGGTGCCGGCGACTTTGATATTGGCGCAATCGTAGAACTGGTGAGCGGCCTGATGGGTGGTGGTTCGGATGATCTCGACATCGCAGCGATTACTGAATTGGTTGGTGGGTTGATTGGCGGCGGTGCTGGTGATATTGATATTGGCGCGATTGCCGGATTAGTCAGTGGATTAATCGGTGGTGGTTCAGGCGCTATCAACATTGCAGCGATTGCTGAATTGGTTGGCGGTTTAATTGGTGGTGGCGCTGGCGATATTGATATCAGTGCAATTGCCGGATTAGTCAGTGGATTAATCGGTGGTGGTTCAGGCGATCTCGATATCACAGCGATTGCTGAATTGGTTGGTGGTTTAATTGGCGGCGGTACGGGTGACTTTGATATCGGTGCAATCGTAGAGCTGGTAAGCGGTCTGATGGGTGGTAGTTCAGGCGATATCGACATCGCAGCGATTGCTGAGCTTGTCGGTGGTCTCATCGGTGGTGGCGCTAGCGATATTGATATCGGTGCAATTGCCGGATTAGTCAGCGGATTAATTGGTGGTGGTTCAGGTGATCTCGACATTGCACCCATTGCTGATCTGGTCGGTAGTCTGATTGGCGGTGGCGCCGGCGACTTTGATATTGGTGCAATTTCAGAACTGGTCGGTGGCTTAATCGGTGGTAATACGGGTGAAATTAACCTTGAAACGATTTCTGAACTGTTTGAAGGACTCATCGGCAATAACACCGGTGATCTGAACCTTGAAACACTGACCCAGTTATTTGAAGGCTTAACAGGTGGCAGCAGTGAGTTTGACTTAAGTGCCTTACTTGGCGGTCTCCCAGACATCGGCAGTGGTTTTGATTTAGGTGGCTTACTGGAAGGTCTGACTGACGGTGGCACAGACTTTGACCTAGGCAATCTTACTGACAGCTTGGGCGATGCATTTGGTTCAACTGACTTTAATCTGGAAGATCTGTTACAAGGCGCCAGTACAGGAGCAGACAGCAGTCTGAGTCTGGACAACCTGTTACCTGAACTTCAAGAAGCTCTGCAATCGACCAGTACAGAAAGCAGTAGCAGCAACTTTGACCTGCTCAGCCTTGCGCCGCAACTGCCTGCAATTGATCTGGATTCATCTACCCCATTCATTTAATGGATTTGATAAAGTCATAAAAATACGCGCTACAGGCGCGTATTTTTTATGGTTGCCGTTTAGATACCGCGCCAGTCCACACGGGCATGACGCTCGGTCTGATAAATTCTCAGTACATATTGCCCTAAAGGTAAATCACTGAGTTCCTGTTTAAATTGCAGGAATTGTTCGGACAAGGTTTCGCCCTGCTCTTTTTCCCACGGTGTATCCTGAATTTCCAGAATCGGAGCCAGCATGGAACAGACCGCAATATCCGCCAGGCCTAAACGCTCACCGACAAAATATGCGCCGCCATTGGCTATCAGACGCTGGTTTAATTCGGCTATTAAACGGCGCATTTCCCGTTCCGATTCATCAACCTTGTCCTGATCCAGCTGATAGCCTTTGGAAATCAGCATCTTCATAATCGGTTTGGAGTATTTTTCAAATTGACGTAAATAACCTTTTTCACCAATCAGCAAATCTAAAGGCTGCTCACTTTCAGATAAAGTATGTGCCAAGCCCCAGCGACGAACGTGATAGCCCAGAGTCGAGGCCAACTGGTCAATCTCCAGTGCTTCATTGCGCTGTGTCGGGTCTGGGCGTAATAAGGTATGCTCCGGATACACCTCATCTAAATACAGGGCAATTTGGGTACTGTCCGCAATCCATTGATCCTGATCGCGTAAAATCGGCAGCTTGTTTTGTCCGGTTTTTAGCTTGGCAAAAGCCCGGTGCACGCCCGGAATTAAATTCTGCGCGTTATAATCCAGTTCCTTATGATCCAGCAGCCAGCGCGCTTTTTCACAAAAATGAGATAAAGGAAACTGGTACAAAATACGCATATCTTCTCCGTCAATTTTTATTTTTTGTTCAATAATTTGAACAGCCAACATCCATTGGCTACTTTAGTCATACTGCTGCTGAAAAACAATGCGCTTTTTATTCAAAAATCGCCGGTATTCGGCCAAACGCTTCATCAAGCGTATTTAGGTCAGGCTATCCTGTTTAAAAATCACCAAAGATACGGCACGCATTACCCACCATCCGCAGCACATATTTCAGAAATATGCTTTTTCAACAAACATCCCCGCCATGACCTGACTTTATGCTGGCTTTCATGTAAAATCAGCGACAATTTTTGAATAACACTTTGTGAGTCATTTCATGGGTTTTAATTGTGGTATTGTAGGTCTGCCTAACGTTGGTAAATCGACTCTTTTCAACGCCTTAACCAAAGCTGCAATTGCTGCTGAAAACTTCCCGTTCTGTACCATTGAGCCAAACACCGGTATTGTGCCGGTGCCGGATGCGCGTTTAGACAAACTGGCGGCCATTGTAAACCCACAACGTGTCCTGCCAACCACCATGGAATTTGTGGATATCGCCGGTCTGGTTGCAGGTGCTTCAAAAGGTGAAGGTCTGGGTAACCAGTTCCTCGCCAACATCCGTGAAACTGACGCGATTGCTCACGTGGTGCGTTGTTTTGAAGATGAAAACGTCATTCACGTCAATGGTAAAATTGACCCGCTGGACGATATTGCCACCATCAACACTGAACTTGCGCTGGCCGACTTAGAAACGGTATCGAAAGCCGTGACCCGTTTAACCAAAACAGCCAAAGGCGGCGACAAAGAAGCAGTTGCGACCAAAGCCGTGCTAGAAAAAATCCTGCCATTACTGGATGAAGGCAAACCGGCACGTGCAGCCAATCTGGACGATGACGAACGTAAACTGATTCGTGGTTTTGGTTTATTAACCTTAAAACCCACCATGTATATTGCCAACGTGGCGGAAGATGGCTTTGAAAACAACCCGCACTTAGATGCAGTACGTGAACTGGCAGCAGCTGAAAATGCGATTGTAGTACCACTCTGCAACCAGATTGAAGCTGAAATTTCATTGTTAGAAGATGATGAACGTGCTGAATTCTTAGAAGCGATGGGTATGGAAGAACCTGGCCTGAACGTGGTCATCCGTGCAGGTTATGGCTTACTCGGCCTACAAACTTACTTCACTGCCGGTGTGCAGGAAGTACGTGCCTGGACGGTGAAAGTCGGTGCAACCGCTCCACAAGCAGCAGGTGTCATTCATACCGACTTCGAAAAAGGCTTTATCCGTGCTGAATGTGTGGCCTATGATGACTTCGTACAATACAATGGCGAAGCTGGTGCCAAAGAAGCAGGTAAATGGCGTTTAGAAGGTAAAACTTACATCGTACAAGATGGTGATGTTTTACACTTCCGTTTTAACGTGTAATCGCCTGATATCAATGAAAAACCCTCAAATATTTGAGGGTTTTTTTATACTCTTTTTTTGAAGAGCAATCTTTGGCTCACCACAATTTAAGCAAGAAAATTAATCAATCAGCGAACCGATCTTGATATCTTCTTTGATTTACTGAGATGTTATTGAATTCCCTACGCTTTCCAGTTCTCGAAAGCGCTTGATTTCAGTGCACTCAAGCGCACCATAACCGTTCAGCACCGTGAAAGATGCGCCAATATCTTGCAGACTAATTGTGTAATGTAATCGCTATTCTGATTGCAAAGATCAATTTAATACGGCGGCGCCATTAAAAAAGCGGAGCCAGAACTCCGCTTATTGATGCTTCAGGATGCTGTCGCAATCGCATTGCCTTTTTGTTTGGGATCGGTATTGCCCAGTTCCGGATGGGCAATCGCATCGGCACATTGCTGTTTATCGCGTTCATAATCGGCCTGTTTCTGGCTTACCGTTGCGCTACTTTCCAAAGTGGCACGCGCCCAGATTTCCAGACTGGTGAGTGCTTTACGGCATAAGGCATATTTTCCTTCGGTGACTGAATCGGTCATTTTGACGTTAATGCGCCATTCGGTGCTTAACTGGCGCGCCGGTTTGCGTACATTATCTTCAATTAAATTGCGCTGTTTGCGATAAACATAAGGTTCCACCTCATTCATCAGCTTCCAGGCCGCTTCTGCATACGCCGTTGCATCATTGGTCAGTTTCGGTGCAGGTTTAATTTCCGGCTTTTCACCGGACTGATCGCCCCCACAGGCCTGTAATAACAGGCTACTGCCCAGTACAGTTGCAACCACAAATTGACGTGTTTTGAACATCCACATATCTGGCTCGCTTCAACAAACATTTCGGCACTATGCTAGTGAATTCGGGTACAATACACAATCATCATTTGACTCCTTGTTCAACTCTCCTTCAGGTGTGTCGTGTCTGAACACAAAACGCTTTCCACACAGCCAGCCGGTTTTTGGCAAGGCGCTAAAGATAGCCAAGCCATTATTTTTACTTATCTCCCCGTTTCTTTTGCATTTGGCGTTTCGGCGACCCAATTCGGTTTTAGCGCCTGGGAAGCCCTGTTTTTATCCTGCACCATGTATGCCGGTGCCAGCCAGTTTCTGGTGGTGGCCCTGTTAGGCAGCGGCACCTCCATCTGGATGACCGCCCTGACTGTCATTGCACTGGATATTCGCCATCTGCTCTATGGCCCGGCCTTAACCAACCTGATTCAGGACCGGCTCAATTTAAAGAAAACCGCGATCTGGGCCTGGGGCCTGACCGATGAAGTCTTTGCTTCCGGCATGATCAAGCTGTCGCAGCGCCGGCAACAATGGTCGGAATCCTGGATGCTGGGTTTAAGTCTGTTTAGCTGGATGTCATGGGCGCTCGGTTCTTTACTGGGCGGTCTGTTTGCCGATCAGGTCAGTAAGCTGCCGCAGTTTTTACAAGCCGCACTGGATTTCCTGTTACCGGCCCTGTTCCTGAGTTTCCTGCTGGCCGCCTTTGAGAAAAAACATACCTTTGTGGTCAGTGTGACTTTGGTGGTATCAGCTATCGCCTGCTATTTCATTGACCTGTCCGCTGCCATCTTTATTGGTATTTTATCGGGCATTTTTGCAGGTCTGTTCAAACACTATGTCTTAAAACAACCGGATGATGCATACGCAGGAGGCTCACATGAATCTTGAAATTATTCTGGTCGGGATTGTGGTCGGCATCGCCAATTTTGCTTCACGCTTTGGACCGTTTTTTGTGATTCAGAAGTTTCAGCAGGACTCACAAAAACGGGGTGCCCTCTGGCTAAAGATTGCTTTGGGTTCAATTGGTATTGCCGCAATCAGTTCAATGCTGGTGGTCGCGACCTTGCCACCGTTACTGGAAACGCCCAATAAAAGTTTTGCCATGCTGGTCGGATTTATAGTGCTGGCCGGGCTGTATTTTAAATACAAGAAAATTGTACCGGCCACCTTGACTGCGGCCGTGACCTATGGCCTGATTTATACCTATATTCCATTTTCCTTCTAGGTTTTGACTTTAAAACCAGATACATTGACGCAGTGCTGCAGTTGTGCTGCGTTTTCAACACTGTATTTCCTCTTGCCCACTGCGTCTAAAAATTGTTGGACAAAATCACGATTTTCTCCAAATCGGCACTAACATCGCGGTGCAGTTCTGCTATGCTAAAAGCCCATAAAATCAAGCATGGATGAATTACATGAGCGTGACGATTGGTACTCCTCTTCAAGCTTCGGCATTTAAAGTATTGCTATTGGGTTCAGGAGAATTGGGGAAAGAGGTGGTGATTTCTTTACAGCGTTTAGGTGTAGAAGTGCATGCCGCCGACCGATATGATCATGCCCCTGCCATGCAAGTGGCGCATCATGCCCATACCATTAATATGGCCGATCCTAACGCACTGAAACAGCTGATTGCTCAGGTGCAACCGCATCTGATTGTGCCGGAAATTGAAGCCATTGCCACAGAAGTGCTGCTGGATATTGAAGCGCAAAACGTTGCTACCGTGATTCCATCAGCCAAAGCAGTCAATCTGACCATGAACCGCGAAGGCATCCGCCGTCTAGCTGCAGAAGAACTGGGACTGCCAACCTCTGCCTACCGTTTTGCCGACTCTCTGGAAAGCTTCCGCGCAGCCTGTGATGATATTGGCTATCCAAACTTTGTGAAGCCGGTGATGTCCTCCTCAGGCAAAGGCCAATCCCGGGTAAAAAGCTTTGATGAAGTCGATGCCGCTTGGGACTATGCGCAAACCGGTGGCCGTGTGAATCAGGGCACCGTGATTGTTGAATCGCAGATTGATTTTGATTTTGAAATTACCCTACTCACGGTACGCTCTAAACATCCAGAAACTGGTGAAATTGAAACCTCATTCTGCGACCCGATTGGCCATCGTCAGGATGCCGGTGATTATGTCGAAAGCTGGCAGCCACAACCAATGAGCAGCCAGGCCTTAGCAGAAGCCAAACGTATTGCCCACAAGGTTACCAGCGCACTTGGCGGCTGCGGTATTTTTGGGGTAGAACTGTTTGTCAAAGGCGATCAAGTGTGGTTTAGTGAAGTGTCACCTCGTCCACACGATACCGGTTTAGTCACGTTGGCCTCACAATACCAGAGTGAATTCGAATTACATGCCCGTGCGATTCTCGGCTTGCCAGTGAACACGGCGCGTCATAGTGTGGCTGCCAGTGCAGTGATTTATGCCGGTGTGGATGACCAGAACCTGTCATTTTCTGGCTTGAATCTTGCTTTAGCTCACCCGGATACTGATTTACGTCTGTTTGGCAAACCGGAAGGCTTCAAGCGTCGCCGCATGGGTGTGGCCACCGCCCGCGCAGAAACCACTGAGCAGGCACGTGAGCTGGCTTACGCTACTGCACAAAACGTCAGTGTCAATCAAAACTAGTCGCACAACACGGAACGCTGTTCATGATCAACACCTTACCCTTGCTGAATTACGTAAAAAGTAACCATGACATTCAGGCCATTAATCAGTGGCGAAGTGATGTTGAACATCAGCTGGGGGAATGTTTTGAAAATGGACATTCGATCCGTGACATTATTCTGGCGCGCTCCAATTTTATTGATGAGGCGCTAAAATTCCTGTGGCAACATGCCGGACTGGACCAGACCGATTTAGGCCTGTTTGCGGTGGGCGGTTATGGCCGCCGCGAAATGTTGCCCTATTCCGATGTCGACATCATGATCCTGTCAGAAGATGAAATCTCGCCGGAACAGGAAAAGCTGATTTCAACCTTTATTTCATCGCTGTGGGATGTCGGTAATTTCAAACCCGGCATTAGCGTGCGTACCATTCAGGATTGCGTGATTCAGGCCACCAATGACCTGACTGTGGCCACCGCTTTAATTGAAGCACGACTGATTATTGGCAATGAACATCTGGCCAAATGGCCACGCCGGATTGTGTCGCAAACCTGGACCGATAAAACCTTTTTTGATGCCAAGATGGAAGAGCAAGCCAAACGCTATGCTCAGCACAACCATACCGAAAGCAATTTAGAGCCGGATATTAAAACTGCACCGGGTGGCATCCGCGATATTAACCAGATTGGCTGGATTGCCAAACGGCATTTCCGTGTCAACCGTATTTATGATCTGGTGCATCTGGGTTTTATTTCCGAGTTTGAGCTGGGCGTACTGGAAGAAGCCGAAAGTTTCCTCTGGGAAATTCGCCATTATTTGCACCTGCTGACCAAACGCGATGAAAACCGCCTGCTGTTTGATTATCAGCGTGATATTGCAGCCAAGTTCGGCTATGTCCGTGAAGAAGGCAAATCACCCAATTATCCGATTGAACAGTTCATGAAGCGTTATTACCGCACCGCGCAGCAGGTGTCGACGCTAAATGAAATGTTACTGGCCTATTTTAATGAATCGGTGATTACCCCGCGCCTGCCGCAATATGAACGCCAGATTGAAGAAATTAATGAAAACTTCAAACTGGTCGATGGCAAACTGGCGGTGCAGCATCACAAGATTTTTTCTGAAAAGCCCAGTGCGATTCTGGAAATTTTCTATCTGCTGGCCAATCGTCCTGAAATTACCGGGATTCGTGCCCGCACCTTACGCCTGCTGACCCTGGCTGCCAAACGGATTGACCGCGATTTTCGTGATAATCCAGTCCATCAGGCGCTGTTTATGGCGATTTTACGCTCGCCGTACCGTTTATATGACACCATGGTGGCAATGAAACGCTATGGTGTATTGGGCAACTATATTCCGGCTTTCGGGCAAATTACCGGCCTGATGCAATATGACCTGTTCCATATTTATACCGTCGATGCGCACACCCTGCTGCTGATTCGCAACCTTAACCGCTTTAAAGAACCGGAATTTGCCAAAGATTTTCCGGTGGTCAGCTCGGTGTTCCAGCGTCTGGCGCGTCGTGACATTGTCTATCTGGCCGCAATTTTCCATGACATTGCCAAAGGTCGTGGTGGCGATCATAGTGAACTTGGCGCCGCCGATGCGATTGCCTTCTGCCGCACGCATGGCTTTACCGAACGTGAATGCAATCTGGTGGCCTGGCTGGTGCAAAACCACCTGCTGATGTCGGTCACTGCACAGAAAAAAGATATTTCCGATCCGGATGTGGTCAAAGCTTTCGCCGAACTGATGGGCGATATGGAACATCTGGATTATCTGTATACCCTAACTGTGGCCGATATTAACGCCACCAATCCAACCTTATGGAACACCTGGCGCGCCTCGCTGATGCGCCAGCTATACACCCATGCCCGTGATGTGATCCGTTCCGGCCTGGGTCGTCCGGTGGATTATCAGATGCTGATTGAAGACACCAAATTTGCGGCCAGCGAATTACTGGTCGAGGATTTCTCGCTGGAAGAAGTGGAAAAAGTCTGGCAGGAACTGGGCGATGAATACTTCCTGAAAGAAACCGCCGATGAAATTGCCTGGCATACCCGCGCCATCTTGCAGCACAGTGACAATCCGGCACCTTTAGTACTGATGCGCGCTCATCGTAAATATGCCCAGGATGCCGTGCAGATCTTTATTTATACTCAGGATCAGCCAAACCTGTTTGCCACCACCGTGGCGATTTTAGACCGCATGAATCTGGATGTGCAGGACGCGCGGATTATTACCGCCACCAAAGCCTTTAGTTTAGATACTTATGTGGTACTGGACCGTTTTGGTACCCTGCTGACCGATGCCGAGCGTCAGGACACCGTGATTCAATCACTGGTCACTGCATTAAGCCAGTCAGACAAATATCCGGGGCTGATGCAGCGCCTGATTCCGCGCCAGCTGCGCCATTTTGATATTGAAAATACTGTCGACATCAGCCTGAATGCCGCACTCAACCAGAACATGGTGGAAATTGCGACACTTGACCAGCCGGGCTTACTTGCCAAAGTCGGCGGCTTGTTTATGATGCAGGGGCTGGATATTCATTCTGCTAAAATTGCCACCCTAGGCGAACGTGCCGAAGATATTTTCTTTGTCACCAAAAAAGATGGCGCGCCCATGAATGCAGAAGAAGCCAAAAGCTTTGCGGCCAAATTAAAGGCAGCACTTGATGAAGCCTCAAATCAGGTGTGCCAACATTAACATCAACCTATCGGTAACGATTACATGAACTCAAGTTTGTCTTTATTGCACCCTTATCCATTTGAAAAGTTAAACCGACTTTTTCAGGATATACAACCGGCCGATTTACCGCTGATTCCCCTCTCAATTGGAGAACCGAAGCACCCGGCACCGGAATTTGTAAAACAGGCCATTATTGACAACTTCCAGCATTTATCGACTTACCCGAACAGCAAGGGTCTGCCTGAATTACGCCACAGCATTGCCCAGTGGCTAAGTCGCCGTTTCAAGCTGAACAGCATCAGTGCAGATCACCATGTTTTACCGGTTTCAGGTACCCGTGAAGCGATCTTCTCTTTTGTACAGGCACTGGTGAAACGTGAAGATGCACCGTATGTGGTGATGCCAAACCCGTTTTACCAGATTTATGAAGGCGCAACCTTACTGGCCGGGGCCAAGCCGTATTTCATTAACTGTACCGAAGACAACCAGTATTTAGGTGACTTTGATGCCGTACCAGCCGAAGTCTGGGAAAAAACCGCGTTGCTATTTGTCTGTACGCCGGGCAACCCGACCGGTGCAGTACTGTCCAAAGACCAGTTTAAAAAGCTGATTGCACTGTCCGATCAATACGGTTTTGTAATTGCCTCAGATGAATGCTATTCAGAACTGTGGTTTGATGAAGCACCGACTGGCCTGCTCGAAGTTTGTGCCGAAATAGGCCGCGACGACTATAAAAACTGCGTGGTTTTCCATTCGCTGTCCAAGCGTTCCAATCTGCCGGGGATGCGTTCAGGCTTTGTTGCCGGCGATGCCGATTTACTGAAACCGTATTTGCAATACCGTACCTATCACGGTGCAGCCATGCCGGTACAGCATCAACTGGCCTCTATTGCGGCTTGGGATGATGAGCAGCACGTTGAAGACAACCGCGTGCAATACCGCGCCAAATTTGACTTGTTCCAAAGCGAGCTGGGGCAACTACTCCCTTTACAAAAACCGGATGCCGGTTTCTATTACTGGCTCAAAGTCGACAATGATGAAGCCTTTGCCAAAATGCTGATGGAAAAAGCGCATATTAAAGTGTTGCCGGGCCGGTATTTATCGCGTGAAACTGAGCAAGGGAATCCGGGTGAAAACCATGTCCGTTTAGCCTTGGTGGCCGATATCGCCCAGTGCGAACAGGTGATTCAGCGCCTAAAAGCAATTTTGTAAGTGCTGATATTAAAAAATCCACTCTATTGAGTGGATTTTTTATGGCTGCTTTCAGCGCATTTTTTATTTTAGGCAGGATTAAGCACTGTTTGCATGGATGAGGATCATCCCCAAAATTAAAGCTGATGCTGAAGTCGCTTGTCCTGTATTAACCTTGTAAAGCCTGTTCAATATCCTGTTCCAATGCATCCGGCTTGGTGGTTGGTGCATAGCGATTCAGCACTTTGCCATCTTTGCCAATTAAAAACTTGGTAAAGTTCCACTTGATGCCATTGCCCAGAATGCCTTTGCTGTTGTTGGTTAAATAACGGAAAATCGCGTGTGCTTCCGGGCCTTTGACATCGACCTTGGCAAACATGGGAAAGCTGACCCCATAATTTTTCTGGCAAAAGGCCCCGATCTGCTCATTGGAACCGGGGTCTTGGCCACCAAACTGGTTACAGGGAAAGCCGAGCACCTCAAAGCCTTGGGGCTTATATTTTTCATACAGCTTTTCCAGTCCGGCAAACTGCGGGGTAAAACCGCATTTGCTGGCGGTATTCACCACCAATAAAACCTTGCCTTCATAATCGGCAAATGATTTATTTTTCCCATCTAACAACTCAGCCTCAAACTGATAAATGTTGGTCATGGATAGGTTTCCTCATCACTTTTTTCTTGTGTTTTTAGTTCTAATGACGCCGAGTTGACGCAATAGCGCAAGCCGGTCGGTTGCGGTCCATCATCAAAAACATGGCCCAAATGTGCATCACAATGATGACAGACAATTTCAGTACGCACCATGCCATGCGACTGATCGTTATGTTCTTCCACAACCCCCGGGGCAATTGGACGGTAGAAACTTGGCCAGCCACTGCCGCTGTCGTATTTGGTGTCGGAAGAAAATAAGGCTTCTCCACAGCAACGGCACACATACACCCCATCCTGTTTGCTATTCCAGTATTTCCCTGTAAAGGCCGGTTCGGTTCCTTTTTGTCGTGTAATCCGAAACTCTTCTGGTGATAACTCTCTTTGCCATTCTCGGTCTGTTTTATTGAGTTTTCCCATCACTAACTCCTTTAAATCTTTGACATTCAATGTCATGCTTCAGTACTTCCATATTTACGCTAGAGCTTGCAAAATATCTAGCTAAATTTCAGTATAGATTGTGATAATTGCGTAATCTATTTTTTGCTAACAGAAACATATAATTGGATGGAATTATGTCCACAGGTAACACGACTCCTCGCGAAATTAAAAAATCCTCAAAACTCGAGCATGTATGCTACGACATTCGCGGACCTGTGTTACGAGCGGCCAATGAAATGGAAGAGGCCGGCCATAAAATTATTAAACTGAATATTGGTAACCCCGCCCCCTTCGGCTTTGAAGCCCCGCAGGAAATTATTAACGATGTGGCGCTGAACCTGCCGAATGCAGTCGGTTATACCGACTCCAAAGGGATTTTCCCGGCACGTAAGGCTATTTGCCAGTATTATCAGCAAAAAGGCATTTTTGACCTGCACGTTAATGATGTCTATATCGGCAATGGTGTGTCTGAGCTAATCGTAATGGCCATGCAAGGCCTGCTGGATGATGGTGATGAAATGCTGATTCCAATGCCGGACTATCCACTGTGGACGGCGGCGGTTAATCTGTCGGGTGGTACGGCCATTCACTATAAATGTGATGAAGAAAATCACTGGTATCCAGATCTGGCCGATATGGAAAGCAAAATCACACCCAATACCCGCGGTATTGTGATTATTAACCCGAACAACCCGACCGGTGCGGTTTATCCACGTCATGTGCTGGAACAGATTGTCGCGCTGGCAAAAAAATATGATCTGATTTTATTTGCCGACGAAATTTACGACAAAATCGTGTATGACGGCATTGAGCATGTGTCGGTTGCAGCCCTTGCTGGTGATCAGCTGTGTATTTCATTCAACGGTTTATCTAAAGCCTACCGTATTGCCGGCTACCGTTCTGGCTGGATGGCCATTACTGGTGACCGTTCACGCGCGGCCGACTATATTGAAGGTCTGGACATGCTGGCCTCTATGCGTTTATGTGCCAACCATCAGGCGCAATATGCGATTCAGACCGCGCTTGGTGGCTATCAGTCAATTAATGACCTGATCCGTCCGGGTGGCCGTCTGTATGAACAGCGCAATATTGCCTGGGAAATGCTGAACGAAATTCCGGGTGTGTCTTGCGTCAAGCCAGAAGGTGCAATGTACTGCTTCCCGAAACTGGACCCAAATGTCTACGCCATTGAAGATGATGAAAAACTGATGCTGGATTTCCTGAAAGCCGAAAAAGTGCTGCTGGTTCAAGGCACCGGCTTTAACTGGCCAACCCCAGATCATTTCCGTGTGGTGTTCCTGCCAGCTGAAAATGAATTACGTGAAGCGCTTAGCCGTTTAGGCCGTTTCCTGGCGAAAATCCGCTAAGCTGAAATACAATAAAAAAGCCGTGATCAATTCACGGCTTTTTTGTGCAAACCAGAAAGATTAAAGCGATTTCAGCGGATTGCCGTATTGCTGTAAATAGGCCTGCCCCAGCGCTTCCGAACCTTTAAAACTGAGATGATCATCATCCTGATTTCGGTACAGCGGCGTTCCCTCGACACTTAAATCACATTGCTGCGCATCACACAGCACCTTGGTCGGCTCGACCACAATCAGTTGTGGGTACTGCTGCTGCAATTCGCTCATCCACTGATAAATTGGTGCATTGCTCTGCTGGAACTCCTCTGCCGACACCGCGCATTCACGCTCAATCCCCAGCCATTCACGGCGTAATGAACAATTGGCCTGATCTGGATCAATCACCGGGACATCCATCAGCATCACCACATGCTCGCTGCTGGCCAGCGCACTATCTACCGCGGCCTGTAAACCGGCAAAATAACTGTCTAAATGATTCGTGACCTGACTGTCCTCTTCTGCGCTCGGATGCAGATCATGCCCGGCATCCAGATACTGGCTAAAGGCAGCTGACATCACCACAAACTGATAATGATGCTGTTTTAAATGCGCCTCAATTGCGTCATTGCGGGCTTGAAAGGCAGCCACTTCATGCTCACCACGGCCACGCTGGACACCCGGTAAATAAATAGTGGTGTCCTGAGTGCTGTCATAACCGCGCAGTCCAGCATCTTTGGCCCAGACATCCAGCAGTCCGGTATAGCTGTTGGCATGTGAATCACCAATCAGCATAAAATCAATCTGCGGTTTTTCCACACCCAGCACACAGTCTTGCGGATTGGCCAGCGTTCCAGGATTGGGAAAGCTATGACATTTCTGCCGGATGCCATGCGCAAACGAATTTAAGGCTGCCATCTGGTTTTGCACTTGCGGACTTAGCCGCTCCGGAAAACCCTGATGCTGACTGACCAGCTGCGCCACGCCAATAAAACAGAGCGCCGGCGCCACAAAACCGCTCAGAATGACCTTGTAATTGGCAGCCATCACAAAACCTTTGCTCGGCTGTTCAATATAACGATAAGTCAGATAGGCCAGCGCGATACTAAGCAGCACCATAGCCAGCTGATAACCGGCATTAACCGGCAGCATATAGATACTGAACAGTACAATTACCGGCCAGTGCCATAAATATAAAGGATAGGAAATTTTGCCCATCCAGAGGCTAAAACGGTTGGTCAGTACCACATTCTGCGACTGCACGCTCTGGCCGATATAAATAATCAAGGCCGTTGCCAGACATGGAATCAGCGCCATTGCGCCCGGAAATGGTGTGGCATGATCCAACCACATTGCCGTGCCTAACAACAGCGCCAGACAACTCCAGACCAGCGTTTGCGCCAGCCATTTTGACCATTTTATTTGTGGCAAAAAGCAGATCAGCGCACCCAAGAGCAGTTCAAAGGCGCGGACCGGCATACTGTAATAGGCTTTCTCGGCATTCACGCTCAACTGCTGCTGCGCATACAGCAACGACATGAGAATAAAAGATCCGACCATCAGCAGACCCCATTGCCGGTTACTTCTTTTCATAAAGCACAGCAGAATCAGCGGCCAGAAAATATAGAACTGCTCTTCAACACCCAACGACCATAAATGCAGCAGCGGCACTTCATTGACACTCTGACTGAAGTAATCACCGACTTCACGCTGCATATAAATATTGGCCATCAGAAACGTGGCATAAAAGACACTGTCGAAATAACGACTCAGCTCATCGGGCAGCATCACCTGCCAGGCCACCAGACTCACCACACTGAGTACAGTAAAATAGGCCGGTGCCAAACGCACCACCCGCTTTTTATAAAAGCGACCAATTGAGAAAGTCTGGTTCTGGATTTCTTTGCTTAAAATTAAGGTAATTAAATAGCCCGAAATCACAAAGAAAATATCGACGCCAATATAACCACCGGGGAAAATAGACAGGCCAATATGATTAAAAATCACCAACAGGACGGCAATCGCTCTTAAACCGTCAATATCGGCGCGATAGGCAAAACTCATGAACGTGCAGGGGAAAATTGAAACGTGGCTTATTGTAGACCTTTTCAGTCAAAGATCAATTTTGGATACACAGCGACGACAACATCGCTTTCAGGCTATACTGGGCATTATATTATGTGGGGGTGAGGGATGAGCAACTATAAAGTGCATCTGCTGGATATTCAGAACCAGTTACAGAATTATATTTGGCTGCTGGAACATACCACATCCAGAGATGTGATTGTGGTCGACCCCACCGAAGCCGAACCGGTGGAACAGTATTGCCGTGAACATGGTTTAAATTTAAGCCAGATCTGGCTGACCCACTGGCATAAAGACCATATTGGGGGTGTGCCAGAACTGCTGCAATCCCGCAATATTCCGGTCTATGGCCCGCGCGAAGAGCTGAGTAAAATCCCGTTTATCACCCACCCTTTGCAGCATGAAGCCCATTTTAAATTTCATGATCTGCAGGTGGATGTACTGGCGGTTCCCGGCCATACCCTGGGGCATATTGTGTACTTTATGGATGCCATCGATATCCTGTTTTGCGGTGACACCCTGTTTGCCATGGGCTGCGGCCGGGTTTTTGAAGGCACCTTTGAGCAGATGTATCACTCTTTAAACCGTCTGGCGGCATTACCAGCGCGCACCCAAGTGTACTGCACCCACGAATATACCCTGTCCAATGCCAAATTTGCCCTGCATGTTGAACCGGATAATCTGGCGCTACAACAGCGTTATCAGCAGGTGGAAGATTTACGCCTGCTAAATCAGCCGACCTTGCCAAGTACCATTGAACTGGAACTGCAGACCAATCCTTTTTTACGGGTGGACAGCGTCGAAGAATTCCAAAAATTACGTGAAATGAAAGATAATTTTTAAAGCGATTTAACCGGTTTATAACAGCTGGTGACTGGCCGCATACGCATCCAGCTCGGTCTGTGTCACCACACGTACCGCATTCATTTCATCAATGCGTACCAGCAGTAAGCCGCCCAACGCTGGTTGATAACGACGCGCACTGCCAAATGGAGTGTAGGCCACCTGCGATTGTTCGGTAAAGACCAGCCAGTCTTCATGGCCTAGCATTACCGCCACCGGGGTTTGGCCCTGTTGCTGCATCTGTTGAATGGTCTGCTGTACGTCAGCTTCAATGGTATTTGGCGTCATCTTACTCACTCCTGTGGCTGTACTTTATGATACCCGATCTCCAGGCCTGCTATGGCTTAAAATAAAGCCATCAATCACTCAGCGTATGCAAATTATAGCCGGCAGATCGCTACAACTTTTTATCTCGCGCCAGGCCGAGGTTGTAAGAAATACTTAAAGATGTGTTGTCATCAATATTTAACAAATTATTTCAAGCCGGCTTAAATAGCCCATAGATAATGTTGAAAATTTAGAATAAAAATACATCAAATATATCAATCAATTAATTTAAAATTTGCTTAAAATTCTGCTGATTTATTCATCAATACACGTTTTTTAGGCGCTCAAATTCTGGATTTTTTGCTGCAAAAATCATCAATCTCAATATTTTTTGACACATTCTTGAATTTTGCCCTTTAAAAAATCTTGATATAACCATATCTATACTTTATTGAAGATAAGGGAGTACGCTCGTGAAAAAAGTGGTAAAAGCTAAAAATTTAATTGCCTTTCGTATTTGGTTAGAAAAACTGGGATATTCAGTCAAAAATTTAGCCGATGGCCGTGGTTTTACCTTTAGTTTTAAAAAAGAATATGGTCTGGTCACGGGTGAACTGGCCGGCAATGCACTGGCGGTACAACTCGGTGAAGAATTTGAGGACCACTTAAAAGCCTGAATTCGTTTACGCACTCTTTGATCGAGAAAAATAAAGTGTTCTCATAACTTGAGCCCGTTGAACCGTCTGTTCTGCGGGCTTTTCTTTGGGCGAGATAAAGGCCTGACAAAATAACAGGCAATAAAAAAGCAGGACATCTGCCCTGCTTTTTCAGAATTTGGTGGGGATGAAGAGACTCGAACTCTTACACCTTGCGGCGCTGCGACCTGAACACAGTGCGTCTACCAATTCCGCCACATCCCCATATAAAGATGCCAATTTTTTGAAGAAATACTCAAGCTGGCCGGTTCAACAAAAGAAGCGAGGAGTTTAACCTTGCTGATTTTGAGTGGTGGGGGCGGAGAGACTCGAACTCTCACGCCTCGCAGCGCTGGAACCTAAATCCAGTGCGTCTACCAATTTCGCCACGCCCCCATACCGGGTACCAACTTAATGCTGGATTTCTCAAAATTCTGGCAGAGGATCAAGGATTCGAACCTTGACGAACGGTTTTGGAGACCGTCATGCTACCATTACACCAATCCTCTGTTACCTAAAATCAAGCTCACTTGATATTTAAGTGGTGGGGGCGGAGAGACTCGAACTCTCACGCCTCGCAGCGCTGGAACCTAAATCCAGTGCGTCTACCAATTTCGCCACGCCCCCGATGGCTGTGTATATTATAGAGATCACTTCCCGATGACAAGCCCTTTTTATGAAAAAGCCACTTGTTTGTTTAAATAAAAAACAAAAGCCTCTATTTTGGTTTTTTCTTAAGCATTTTCAGTGCTTAACAGTGTTTTTAAGGCCAAAAAACTGACTTCTCTCTGGCTTTTTTGCTTGTTGAGCATCGCCTCAAGCAGGTCCTGAAAGCCCAAATACGCTGCGGGTAACTCAATTTTAAGCTGCTGACAATGCAAATAGGCCCAATCCTGATAGCTTTTGGCCTGTAAACGGCGCTGAGTCAGCCATTCATAGACAATAATCCCCAATGCATAGAGATCACTGGCCAATGTTTTGGCTTCACCATGAAATAATTCAGGTGCCATATAGCGTGGTGTGGCTGTCATATTGGACATTAGCGGATCATCTATGGCCTGCAACTGTTCAAAATCAATCAGTTTGACCTGCCCTGCCCATTCACGCCAATGTTCGGCTTTTAAATCTGCATGTAGATAGCCCAACCGTGTTAGCTGTTCCAGACTGTCCAGTACCTGTAGCAAGCGTGTTTGAATCTGGCTTTGGCTAAATTGTGAGGGGGCTAAAGCAAAAAACGCCGGCGCATTCGGCACAATCAGATAATCCTGAAAGCTCTCCTGCTGGATGCGTAGGATTTCGGTATTTTGCGCACAATAGAAAGGTAGCAGAAAATCCGGTGCATCTGCCTGCTGAAACTGGCGATAGAAATCCAGCTCTCGGCAAAAACCTGCGCTCAGTTGCGGATGCGCATCCCTCTGCTGGGCTTTCAACCAGTATACAGATTGCCCTTGTTGAAACTGAAACAGACGCCGCCCCATCTTGAAGCTTTGCGGCTTGGTTTTTAACTCAAAACAATAGTGTTCAAGTTCAGCCGGACTAAACGGCAATAAATTCGGATTTGGCGTGTTCAACGGGGTTCTGCTGATATTCTAAAAGTTCCAGACAATGCTGAATGGTTTTACCCACGCGGGCATGGGTTTCAATCATGGAGATTTTTGGCCAGGTGGCGCGTTCACCTTCGCGTTGCAGCAATCGGAACAGGTGTGGACGCGGATTTTGCAACATATAGCTATAATGACGCCAGCCATATTTGCCAACAATATTCACATCACCATAATAACGCTGATCGACAATGCCATGGCCATGATCGAGCAGACGGCGTACTGCCGGCACACCACCGACACGTTCACGGGTAAAGTCCATAATCCCCTTACTAATCACTTTGCCCTGACGGCGCACAATACGCTCCGGCCAGCTCAGCATATCTTTACGGAAACGCTCGGCATCGGTTTGCATAAATGGCACCACATGCGGATTGACCTGACTGGCAATGGTGTAATTCACATTATATAAACGCGCCATTTTTTCCTGCGGGAAATCACTACGCACACTGCCATCGACCCAACGGGTTCTGCCCATATAGGGTGTATGTTCCCCATCCTGCCGTTTACTGGTCAAACGCACCGGTGGAAACAGCACCGGTACCGCACAGGAGGCCAAAGCTGCACTCCAGACCAGCAAATCTGGCGAGGTATAACTGTTCATGATGCGTGCTTCCTGTGATGCATCATAAGGCGCAACTGCAATATTGATATGCAGCCCGGACACCTTAAAGGCTTCTTCAAAGGTGACATCACCGAGGTTGGTGAGCAGGAATTTTTTTAGATAGCGCACATCGGCAATACCGCCATTGCCCTTTAAAATGTCTTCCCAGCGGCGAAAATGAAAAGCTTCGGTAAAGAACGATTCGCCATTTAAAATGTGCATCATCTCCGATGGTTTAGAAATGCCAAGCATGGCGGTCATAATCGCCCCGGCACTGGAGCCAGATAGCACTTGCGGCATCAGGTCACGCTCGAGCAGCGCCTTGCACACACCGGTGTGGAACAGGCCCAAGGTTGCCCCGCCTGAAAACATAATCGCCGGCTGGCCATAAGCCACCTGACAGTTTTTAAAAAATTCTATTTTTTCCTGGGTACTGAGCAAATGGCATTCTTTGGATGCAATAAAGGCCAGACTGTTGCTGACTTCTTCAATATAATCTTCAATAATTTTTTTGGTGCCGACATAGGTCGCAGTAAACAGCATTGGATGGGCAATGTTGGCCACATCATAGGTCAGACCTTCGCGCAGAATATACATCAGGTCGCTGGTGCGCTCTGCCAGGCGATAACGGCGTAATAAGTTCAGACGATGGGCAATAATTTCAGCATCAAAATACGGCGAGGTGTTGTCATACTTCCATTCCTGCGCCCCCGATTCTTCATCTATTTTTAGTGCCAGATTTTTCCATTCTTCGTAACTCTCGGCATGTTCTATTTTTCGTTTTAATTTTTTGATCCGATAGGCCTGATGAGGATTAATGTCCTGGCTAAACTCTTTAAACAACATAGCTTCCCTCTGCGCTTCGCTGAATAGGCGCTGATCTGTCGATGTCTCCTAACTATGCAGAAATTTCAGACATTCTTCAATTGCATAATTCATGTTTTCATTGCTAAATCATTTCGCCTTGGTATACAGTCGTTTGTGCACCCGATAATCTTTTGACCTAGACCGAAAAGCTGAATAATCATGGCGCATATTGATTTACCCGATAATATTCTCACCTCGCTTGCAACCATTTTACAGCAGCTCCAGCAACATTTGCCTGAACTCAAGCAAGCCACCGATTTTTCTGCATCGGCCTTTAAATGGCAGGATCAACAGTTAAAAGCCATTTACCAGCCACGAAAAATCTATCTGGAAGATTTAAAAGGCATTGAAAAACAAAAAGAAAAAGTAATTCAAAATACCTTGCAGTTTTTAAAAGGCTTACCGGCCAATGATGTACTGCTTACCGGTTCACGTGGTACCGGAAAATCTTCCATTGTGCGTGCCCTGCTAACCGAGTATGAAGCACAAGGGTTACGGTTAATTGAAATTGAACGTGATGATTTATCGGATTTGCCTGAGATTCAGAAGCTGATTGCAGATCGGCCGGAAAAATTTATTGTCTATTGTGATGATCTGGCCTTTAACGCCGAAGATGAAAATTATCGTTCTTTAAAAAGCGTGCTAGATGGTTCATTACAGTCCGGTTCAAGTAATTTTGTGATTTATGCCACCAGTAACCGCCGGCATTTATTACCTGAGTTTATGCATGAAAATACACCGGTAACACGGGTAGATGTGCCGCAATATACCGAGCTGCATCCACAGGAAGCGATTGAGGAAAAAATTTCGCTGTCTGATCGTTTCGGGATGTGGCTGTCGTTTTATCCAATGGATCAGAATCTGTATTTAGAAATTGTCGAGCATTATCTGCAAAAGGCGAAGATGGAACTCACCGCTGAAGCGCGTGCCGAAGCTTTACGCTGGTGTCAGGCGCGTGGGCAGCGTTCTGGTCGTGCCGCTTATCAATTCTCGAAGCACTGGATTGGGTCTGCGCAGTTAAAGCAACTTTAAGTTGCCTATATTGCTCTGCCAGACAGAAATAGCGATTATGGATTGAAAATCCTCATCTACAATCTGTTCGCTCATGTTGAAAAGCCCAACCTTGTGAGATTGGGCTTTATATTTTAAGGATTAATCGCTTTTTCTTTTTTAAATTGTGAAATGATCGTATTCATTTCAGGTTCAAATAATTCAATATACCGATCAGATAACCCGCGGCTTGAAGATGGATGTGGTAAACCTATAATCTGACAGTTTTCAAACTCACAAAAATATATTTTAAATTTTCTTCCTGAAAACTCTTTCTTTTGCTTCACTACAAAACTATCTGGAATTTCTGTACCCACAATTTCTTCAAAACGGGCTTTAACTATAGAATTTCTTAATAGATGTATCAGCTGACTTCCCATAAACAGGATAATCTTAGGTTTTAAGGTACTGATATGATTTATAAAATTATTGACCTGTTCTTCGCTCAACAGATGCGAGTAATTCGCTAATTGATGATTGCAGGTATTGGCCCAATTGGTCTGTATAATGGACTTATCAAAATCCTGACCATATTCATTACTATCTAGCGGATGCCCCCATAAAGCAAACCACCGTTTAATTCTATTATCATAGGGCCATGATAAAGCACCCTGCCCATATCTCGGAACTTTGTTACTAAAGGTACAAGCGATATTAAAATCAACTGGCTTTGCGTCCTGTGACTGCTCCTGATCTTTCTTAGAGTTACCCCATTCATAACCGCATATCATCAAACCCTGCTGATCATTCCAACCTTCAAATATCCCATTACCCAAATTTAAATCTTTATATCTGACTGATTTCATTTTAACTCAATAAAAAATTATTAAATTCATTGCATTATAAGCATTAAAAAAGAGGCTTTCGCCTCTTTTACATGCTCTTTTATACTTGCTCTGGATTGGTCAATTCCGTCATCGGCCAGCGCGGAGTCGTGGTCACAGACAAACCATCCTGCTGCCCTGCTTTTAAACGCTGATAACCGGCAAAGGCAATCATGGCGCCGTTATCGGTACACAGTGCAGGCTCTGCATAATAAACAGTAGCCTTAATCTTGGCTAAATCAGCTTCCAGACGTTCACGCAAGCGCTTGTTAGCACTCACGCCACCCGCAATCACCAGACGTTTTAAACCGGTCTGTTTTAATGCTTTCACCGATTTTTTTACCAAAGTATCTACAATCGCTTCCTGGAAACTGGCGGCAATATCGGCATCACGGTTTTCATCACCGAGTTTCTTCATCTGCACCGAAACGGCAGTTTTTAAACCACTAAAGGAAAAGGTTAAATCCTGATGCAGCATCGGACGCGGGAAAGCAAAAGCATTCGGATCACCCTGCTCGGCCAGTTTGGCAATATTCGGTCCACCCGGATACGGCAAGCCCATCATCTTGGCCACTTTATCAAAAGCTTCACCGGCGGCATCGTCAATTGACTCACCCAGCAGTTCATACTGACCAATGCCATACGCGGCCATCAGCTGTGAATGCCCCCCTGAAACCAGAAGTGCAACAAATGGAAATTCAGGCGGCGTTGCAGACAATAACGGTGCCAGCATATGCCCTTCCATATGATGCACGCCAATCGCAGGTTTATTTAAGGCAAATGCCAAGGTACGGCCAAATAGAGCCCCGGTCATCAAGGCGCCCATCAGGCCCGGACCGCGGGTATAGGCCACGGCATCAATATCCGATTTTTTCACACCGCTTTGCTCAAGCAGTTCGTTCATTAATGGAATCAGTTTACGCACATGATCCCGTGAGGCCAGTTCTGGCACCACGCCGCCATATTCGGCATGCAGTTTGATCTGGCTATACAGCACCTGTCCGCGTAAACCCAACTCACTGTCGTACAGCGCGAGTCCTGTTTCATCACACGATGTTTCTAAGCCTAAAACGATCATTAAACTGCCTATAACCTGTATCAAATTTATTGCGGGAACTATTATAGACTTGTGATATGAGATGTAAATGAGTAAAATACTGACCTTCACTTGTGATCGAGGGCAATTCGGCCCCAGATCTTATCCATAACTTAATGAGGATTCTTCATGCCACAAGTTAAATTGAAAGAAGGCGAACCAGTAGACGTAGCTATCCGTCGTTTCAAACGTTCTTGCGAAAAAGCAGGTGTTTTAGCTGACGTACGTAAGCGTGAATTCTACGAAAAACCAACTCAAGAACGTAAGCGCAAAAAAGCTGCTGCTGTTAAACGCTACCAAAAGAAATTGGCGCGTGAATCAGTACGTACTACTCGCCTTTACTAAGATTAATTTGTGATTGACTGCCTGGATTAAAACATGACTACTTTAAAAAGCCAGATTACTGACGTTTTGAAAGCGACAATGCGCGCTAAAGAAATGGACAAGTTAACGGTCATTCGTAGTCTACAGGCGGCAATTAAGCAAATCGAAGTCGATGAGCGCAAAGAGCTTGACGATGCTCAGGTTCTTGCGGTCATTGAAAAGCAAATTAAACAACGTAAAGAATCGGTTAAAGCCTTTGAAGGTGCTGGCCGAGAAGATTTAGCTAGTAAGGAACAAGCCGAAATTGAGGTGTTATCTCAGTTTCTACCAGAAGCTATGACTGAGGAAGAACTTGATTCCATCATTGCGCAAACGATTGCAGCGCAAGAAGCTACTAGCATGAAAGATATGGGTAAGGTGATGAATTCTCTGCGTCCGCTCATAGCCGGGCGCGCCGATCCTGTACAAGTATCTGCCAAAATTAAAGCCAAATTAAGCTAATTCAAGTCAGGCATACGCCTCACTTCCTCCCCGAACAGCATCAACAGCTGTATCAGTTTATTTTCCCGAAAATAAAAAAACTGCCTAAAGTTTTAAGCAGTTCTTGAGTCACTTCTATCAGTGTGCACAATTGACCTGATATTTTTTCAGCATCTGCATTTCTTTAGATGAATACACCTGCTGGGCCACATCCTGCTTGGTCATGTTGCGATATTGCGGATCCAGATAGGCACGGTTTTCATCTGCAGCGCTATACAGCTGATCAATATAATTCTGCACAATGCCACAAAACTGCTGTTGCTGCGCCGGACTAAAACCCGATTGCTGCGGATTCAAGCCCTTTAAAAACTGCCGGGTCTGCTGCTTATAACTCTGGTTAATCTGCTCAACCGCCAGTACATACTGCTCCACACTTGCTGCCTGGACCACAGACAGACTCCCCCAGAGCAATACGCCCATCCATAATTTTTTCATCGCGTTATTTAAAATCATTATTTAGCCAGGAGCCGGAATTCTAGCATTTTAAACCCCATGCCTTACAGAGGTTTCCAGCAGACTGACTTGCAAAAACTGCGGTTTTCGATGTGCAAAAGCCTGCTCGATGGGTGCCGGCACATAGCCTTCAGTCACCGTTCCCAAACGCAAACGCAGAACCCCCGGTAAATCTAAACGGTAAGAATAAATCGGGCTGCCACATTCCTGACAAAACACCCGCGCCTTATTCGGACTGTGAAAATATTCTTTTAAATATTGCTGGCCGCGTACAATTTTAAATTTGGCTTGATCAATCGGGCTATTCCAGCCCAGCATGGTCCCCTGCGCACGCTGGCAATGCTGGCAAAAACATAAAATGGTCTTTTCCAGCTCGGCCTGATAATGGTAATACACCAGCCCGCATAAACATTGTCCCTGTAACATCATTATTCTCCTTATTGTTATTATGATTTTTCATGCTGTTAAATTTTGAGCTGTCGTTCCCGCTGCATTTCTGTGGTACGTGTTTTCAGTTTGGCAGTCATGGCCTGATTATCCTTGGCCAGACGCTGGGCATGCAGCAAGGATTTAATCGCTTCTTCCTCCCATCCAGACCAGTATTGCAGTTCTGCACGATAACGCAATACATTCACCGTGCGTAATGGCGAACTACGATCAATATTGGCGGCCTGCTGCATCAAACGCCAGGCACTTAAATCACGCTCGTTCCTGTTCAGGAACTTTTGCACCAGTGCCTGTGCTTCAGCCGGCTGATTCTGCCGGATCAGCACTTCAGCCAGCTTGTAATTCAAGGCCCGGTTCTCCGGCATAATCCGCGCAGGCGAACTGATCACTTTATAAGCCTCACTCAGCTTATTCTGCCCTAAATAGATGTCAGTTTGAATTAAACTAATAAGATGATGTAAACGGCGATGATTTTTGGCCTGATCCAGGGTTTGCTGTGCCAAGGCATAATCTCCCTGCCGGGTATAAAAAGCCGCTAAAGCCAGCTGTGCAGCAAAGTTATTGCGGCTGGCCAAGACCTGTAATTGCTGCTCTGTCGCCTGATTGGATACCACCAAGGTGTACTGTTTTAAAATATCAAATTCTTCATCACGTAATGATGATTTCACTCGTGGCAACTGATTGGCACGCAAACGTGCTTCACTCATCCGTTCTGTGGTCAGCGGATGGGTAAACCAGAAATCCGGCAGGAAACTGACCCGGCTGGTGGCACGATGCATTACCTCAAAAAAATCAGCCATGCTTTGCGGGTTATAACCGGCAGTATACATATATTGCATGCCAATCCGGTCGGCTTCACGTTCCTGATTACGGCTATAGGTCAGCTGCTTATCCATTAATGCGGCCTGCGAGCCCATCATCACGGCAGCACCGGCATCACCATCGGCCTGGGATGCCACCAATGCACCCACCAGCACACCTGCTAGTGCCAGCAGACCCTGTCCCTTAAAAGCTTCCTGTGAACGGCTATAATGACGCTGGGTCACGTGGGCAATTTCATGCGCCATCACCCCGGCCACTTCATCCATATTACGCGCAGAAGTCACCAGACCGGTATTTAAGGCAAATAGACCGCCTGGCACGGCAAAGGCATTAATTTGCGGATCATTAATAATGAGCAGACCAATGGGCTGGCCCATTTGGGTCTGGCTGAGCAGATGCGAGAAGACCGAGAACAGCTGGTCTTCCAGCCACGGATTTTGCGCCACCGGCATTTGACGCTGCACTTCACGATAGACTTTTTCACCAATCATGCGTTCTTTTTGCTGATCGATCAGCCCCACCCCTGCGCCAATTTCTGGCACATTAAATTGTGGTGAAGTGGTGAAGTTTGCCCCATGTGTCGAAGTGAATGCTGTAAGCAGGCCTAAACTACCTGCTAAAAACAACCGTTTCAAATTGCCGTTCTCAAATTATCTGCTCGTGTCTTGAATATAGCATTCAATATCGAAGAAATATGCAACGAAGTGTTAGGAAGTTTTACGCAAATCCGCCATTGACCGCGTAGCCCGGCTGCCGGCCTTCCAGCACATCCACCAGATTTTTATAGGCCAGCCAGGCCATTTTTTTACGGGTTTCTGCGGTCGCTGAGCCAATATGCGGCAAGGTCAGCACATTGTCCAGACCAAAGAGCTCCGAACTTTGCAGCGGTTCTTTTTCATAGACATCCAGACCGGCCGCAAAAATTTTCTGTTGTTTCAGCGCGTCAATTAAAGCCTGTTCATTGACCACGGAACCACGGGCAATATTCACAAATACCGCATGTTTTTGCATCAGCTCAAATTCACGCGCACCAATTAAAGCGGTCGAGTCGGCGTTTAAATCCACCGCGACCACCACAAAGTCCGACTGTTGTAGCAGCTCATCCAGACTGTGATATTGCGCATTTAAGGGCTGCGCCTGCGCCAGATTTTCACGGCGGTTATGGTACAGAATATTCATGTTAAAGCCATAACGCCCACGACGGGCAATGGCGGCACCAATATTCCCCAAACCAATAATCCCTAAAGTTTTACCATGAATATCCTGACCGAACTGGGCCGGGCCAACGGTACGTTTCCATTCACCCTGTTTGGTCCAGCGATCCAGATAGGCCAGCTGACGCGAAGCTCCCATTAACAGACTAAAAGCCAAATCGGCAGTGGTTTCGGTTAATACATGCGGTGTATGACACAGATAAATCTTTTGCTCAGTCAGATAGTCCACATCATAATTGTCATAACCGACACTGATACTGGAAACCACTTTAAGACGGCGCGCACCCGTCAGGTTAGAGGCATTGAGCAAACGCCCCGCACCAATCATGCCATCAGCATCTTGGACATGAGTACGAATCTGCTCATTAACATCACCCAGTTTCGGGCTAATTTCTACCACGTCATACTGCTGTTTCAGCTGGCTTAAAACGTCCTGATCAACCTGACTAAATGCGATAACTTTTTGTTTCATTCCTGATCCGTCATGTGTTTTTTATCTTGCATAGCCTGCCATAGCTGTTTTTTCAATAATGGCTGTTCCAGCATTTCGGCCAAAGCGGGCAACGCTGTAGCTTGCGCTAACTGTACATGAGGCAATTGCCCCAGCACAATGATCTTTTTCTCCAGTGCAATCGCATCCAGAAAACCTTGCACATACACCGAGACCGCCCGGCCATCTTGCAGCTCAGGCAAAGCAAAGGGCCAATTCAGCTCAAAAAATTCTGCCTGTGCCGCACGCTGGATATTGCGCCATAACTGTTGCTGCGACTCATTGATGTGGGTGGCATCCAGCACAATCGTATATTGTTTTGTAGCAATGGCTTGTAAATGGAATGCATCAATCTGTAAGGCAGGCTGCACTTCAACCAGAGCCGCAGGCGTGACAGGTTCTGCCGGGCTTTCGACTGGATTCTCTTGCGGAGAGACTTGTGGTTCCGCAACAGGCTGTCTGAGTTGTAAGGCAATATCTTGAGGTACTGTCGCCGCGACAGCTGCCGGCATGACAATTTCAGTCAGCAGTTCTGCCGAGGCCTGATCTCGCCATAAGGAAGATGTGGGCAAATTTTGAGATGCAACGTCCCGGGGAATCCATATATCAATTCCCAAACTTGCCAAAATCTCACGTTGATGCCCAATCATCTGCTATCGTCACTTATGTCCATAGGGCTATTCTAGCCGGATTAGTCCGGTTTTGCTGTGCTTTCTGCATCCAGTCATATCAAAGCTGCTCAATGAGGATGACTCGATCCGCCTACCGCACTCAGAAATAGAGTCCTTAGATAATCATTAAACTGTTTTTCTTCTGCATACGCTCAACCATTTCTTCGGTGGCAAAGCCTAAACGCCAGTACAGCAGCTCCAGTACATCCAGCTCATCCTGAGTGATAATCCGGTCATTCCACAAACAGGCTTCAGCAATACCCAGAATACTTAAACGGTCACGCAACAACAGCCCGGCCATATCATTCAGAATTTCTGCCAGATCAATTGGCTCATCGGAAATTTCTTCATACAGCGACATTTCATACGGTGTCAGTACGCGCTGTAAAATTTTTTCCCGCACTTCCAGCTGGTTGCCGCTATTGATTTGCTGCACATGCAGCAAGGCATCAATTAAACGTACAATTTGCGGTTTAACTTCATCCAGCGCCGTCGGGGTATGTAGCGGCAGCAGGTTCAACTCGGATTTGACCCGCTCCAGCAGCAAGGCATCCAGCAGTCCAATTTCCCCATCTTCCTGAATAATTTTGGCCAGCTTGGTCAAAAACTGCCGCGCGATACTGGCCGGCATGCCGCCAATATTCTGGCAGGCTTCCAGAAAAATAGAGATATGCACCCGACCATCCAGATTCAACAAGGCATCGACAATGGCACGGCTGACTTCTACTTCAGGCGGAATAAATTCGCGGTATTGGCGAATCATTAAAATTGCCATCATCACCTCACGCGAACCAGTGGCCGTCTGCAAGGCACGCTGGATCAGTTCCGGACGCGGCATATTACGGCGGATTTCCGGTTTCAGCGGCTTGATTGCATCTTTAATGGCAAAACTAATCGGGGATAACCGCAACAAAGGCAAAGGTTGCGGCGAACTCCACGGTGCATAATATTCACCATTGACTTCTTCCAGTGAACGAAACAGACCAAACCAGGGCTGACTGCGCAGCTTTTTCAGGTTTTCCAGTTGCAGATCCTGTACCAGTGCCGGATTTAACTCATAAATCCGCGCATCAATACTCGGATGGATATTCAACCAGCTTTGCGGACTCAGCGAGTTGGCAAAACACATATGCGCAATCGATTCCGAATATTCACTGTGAATTTGCGAACCGGCATGATGCACATAAATCCTGAGCAGGGTTTGAATATTGGCATTGTTCTGGATTAAACGTTTGGTTTTCAGGTCGTTTTTAAAGGTACGCCCGCTCAGGTTTAAATATTTAATAAAACGGGTAATCAGCACACCCAGGCTGCCAATCAGCCAGATTATGCCGCCCAGTGCAACAAAAGGCGTCGCGGGCGCATAGGCGGTATTGTAATACTGTTTGCCAAAGCCGAGTTTGGCCACTTTACTGCCCCACTGGCTAAACGTAGTCAGGCTGCTGTAGAGAATTTTCAGCTTGGTATTTTCCGCAGTTTCACCACTTAAAATTTGATGAAACTCATGACTGAGTAAGCCATACAGTTCCTGCTCATCCAGGTTTTGCAAGGCGCCCCAGGTCAGAATAATCGCAATATCGCGTGGATAAAAACCGGCGGTCAGTGCATTTACCCCGACTTCATCCGGCAGGACATACAGCGCCGGCGTATCAATCGCGAAGGTATCGGCCAGCTGTTCGGTAATTTTTAAGGCAACACTTTCTTCCGGCGTGCTTTCAATCAGGCTTAAACGACGTGCACACAGCTGCTTGGCCAGTGAGTGGCCGCCAGAACGGAAAATATATAATTCAATGGCAATGGAAATGCCCATTAAAGACAGCAGCACCGCGACCAGATAAGGACTTAAGCTATGCCAGTAAATGGACTGCGAAGCATCAATATAATGCACCAGCAAACCCAGTACAGTATTTAAAATAAAAATGGTCAGGATGACCGCAAGCAGACACAGGCTTGCAGACCACATCATATTCTTGTTTTTAATAAAGTAGTAACCTACATCTTTCAATGTAAATTTCCTTAAATTACATTGTCTTTAGGCGACATCATAAATGAAAAAAGCGGGAATTTCCCGCTTTTCCTGCCAGTTTTACAAGAATTATTCTTCTTTCAAACCGGTCAAATCTACCGATGCAGCATCAATATTCACATCAATATAATTGTCTTTTTTCTTTTTAGCTGTATCGCTGCGTTTTTGCTGAAGATTATCCAGATAGGCTTCATCAATACCGCCTGCGACATAAACCCCATCAAACACCGAGCAATCGAAATCATTCACTTCTGGCACTTTATGGGTACGTACTGCAGCTTTCAAATCTTCCAGATCCTGGAAAATCAGACGGTCAGCACCAATAATTTCACGAATTTCTTCAACGCTACGGCTAGAGGCAATTAGCTCCGATTTAGCCGGCATATCAATACCATACACGTTTGGATATTTCACCATCGGTGCCGCTGAAGCGAAGAATACGCGTTTGGCACCAGCGTCACGTGCCATCTGGATAATTTCGTTACAGGTGGTACCACGCACAATCGAGTCATCTACCAGTAACACATTCTTGCCTTTAAATTCCAGCTCAACCGGGTTCAGCTTTTGACGTACCGATTTTTTACGCTGCTGCTGACCTGGCATAATGAAGGTACGACCGATATAACGGTTTTTCATAAAGCCTTCACGGAATTTAACACCTAAGGTGTTGGCCAGTTCCAAGGCCGAAGTACGCGAAGTATCTGGAATTGGAATCACGACATCAATATCGTGTTCCTCACCCCATTCACGCAGGATTTTTTGCGCCAGCTTCTCACCCATTTTTAAACGGGCTTTGTATACCGAAATACCATCAATGGTCGCATCTGGACGCGCGAAATACACATATTCAAAAATACATGGATGATATTCAGATTGCGCCGCACACTGCTGGGTAAACATCTGGCCGTTAGAGTCAATGAAGATGGCTTCACCTGGTGCCAGGTCACGCTCGACTTTAAAGCCCAGTGCTGTAATTGCCACCGATTCAGAGGCAATGATGTATTCCATGCCTTCATCGGTTTCACGCGAACCGTAAATTAACGGACGAATCCCATGCGGGTCACGGAAGCCCACAATCCCTTGACCGGTCACCATGGCCACCACGCCATAAGCCCCTTTACAACGCTCATGCACACGCGTTACCGCATGGAAGATATCTTCTGCTGCCGGCTCCAGCTTGCCGCGTTTTTGTAATTCATGGGCAAAAACGTTTAACAGTACTTCTGAATCTGAATCGGTATTCATGTGACGTAAATCAGTCTTGAACAGGTCTTCATGAATTTCTTCGGCATTGGTCAGATTACCGTTATGCGCCAGCGTAATACCGTACGGCGAGTTCACATAAAACGGCTGCGCTTCTGCACTGCTAGATGAACCTGCCGTCGGATAACGCACATGACCAATCCCGTAGTTGCCCAGCAAGGCACGCATGTGACGGGTATGGAATACATCACGTACCATGCCGTTGTCTTTACGCAAGAACAAGCGACCTTCATGGCAAGTGACAATCCCAGCTGCATCTTGTCCCCGATGTTGTAACATCGTTAATGCATCAAACAACATTTGGTTAACAGGTGATTTACCAGCTATACCAACTACTCCACACATAGCAACCTCGCAGACCAGCTAGGATTAATAAAAAGGATTATTCGTTGACTCATCTGCGCCCTTTCGTTCAGGTTCAGATGAAGAACCAGAAGATTTCGGAGCATCTTCTGATTTGATGTGCTGTAAAGCCTCATTGGCGGCATCTTTGGACATTTGTGTGGCCCAAGGCGCATAAGGTAAAAGGGTTTGAATAAATTTGGACTGTTTCCAGTACGGCGAACTTTCGACCCACGGCCCAATGCTCTGAATGGCAATTAGCACAATCAGCAGACCTTTGAGGGTACCAAACGCACCACCGGCTAAACGATTTAATGGGCCCAGTTTCAGCGATTTCAAGATGCGGTTTAATAATGCGCTCACCATCCAGGTCAGCACCACAATCACCAACACAATAAAAGCAAAGGCCGCAATTTTCTGAACCACCGGATCAGCACTGAGAGCGGTCATTGAAGGCGCTAGAACGGAAGCATATTTTGCCGCCACAATCAGGGCAAAAATCCAACCGACCAAGTTCGCAAAGGCTTTAATAAATCCTTGACGCAAACCGTTAAGCCCTCCAATGAGCAGAATAATCAGTATAAAGATATCGATGGCGTTCATGACTTTAAAGTGCGTCTACACAATCTTTCACAAGTTCCGGGCCAGTATAGACCAAACCGCTATACACTTGTACCAAAGTTGCACCGGCATTGCGTTTCGCAACTGCCTGCTCACCTGAAAGAATACCACCAACACCAATTAAAGGAATTTTGCCCTCTAAAGTTTTGGCAAAGGCTGCCAGACACGCGGTACTCTTTTCAAATACTGGCGCACCCGATAAACCACCGGCTTCATCGCCATGTGGCAAATTCTCTACCCCTTCACGAGACAAGGTGGTATTAGTCACAATTAAACCATCAATTTTAAATTGCAGTAATTGCTGGGCAATAAATTCAATATCGGACAGTTCTAAATCTGGCGCAACTTTCAGCACCAACGGTACATAATGCTGATGCTCTTCGGCCAACGCCAACTGACGCTGTTTCAAGGTTTGCAACAGCTCGGTCAGGGCATCGCCGCTTTGCAGACTACGCAAATTCTTGGTGTTTGGTGATGAGATATTGACCGTAATATAAGAGGCGTAATTATAAACTTTTTCTAAACAAATCAGATAATCATCAACCGCTTTTTCTACCGGAGTATCGGCATTTTTACCAATATTAATCCCCAGTACGCCTTTAAATTTGGCGGCCTTGACGTTTTCAATCAGCTTATCGACGCCATCATTATTAAAACCCATGCGGTTAATAATGGCTTTGGCCTGCGGTAAACGGAACAGACGCGGATGTGGATTACCGGCTTGTGGACGCGGGGTGATGGTACCAATTTCAATAAAACCAAAACCTAGAGCGGCCAGTGCATCAATATAGGCACCATTTTTGTCCAGGCCTGCAGCCAGACCTACCGGATTCGGGAATTCAATACCCATACAGGTGACCGGTTTTGCTGCCACCTGCTGACGCATCAGGCCCATTTTATGACCTGATTTTAATAAAGATAATGTGAGCTCATGTGCACGCTCCGGTGCCAAAGAAAACAACAAAGGGCGGGCAAGAGAATACAACATATCGGCAAAAGTCTACGGCTTTTTAAGTCGGCCTATTATAGGCCCAGATTGTTGAAAACACCATGCTTGACCATTGTTTATTTTTACCGGTTATTGCACTGTCGCCGTTAATTTAATCTGCCCGGCATCGGAAATTAATTCCATTTTTTCAATGCTTAATCCCATTTGTGCCAGCTGGGTCAGGAAATTGGCCAGCACAGAATATTGTGCATGACTGCTTACAATTTGAATTTTTTCACCCGACTGCTGCGATGCAACCGATAAACCCTGCTGCTGTGCCACGCGCTGTACTTTTTCCAGACTGCTGAGCTGTACATCCCCGGCCGGCTTCATGGTCACGGCGTTGCTTTGCATCCACACCACCAGATCTTTTAAGGTATTGAGCCGTTTTTGCTGCTGATCTGCTGCGCCGTGCATATACCACAGCGCCGATCCGACGGCGGCCACCAGCACAAAAATACCGGTAAAAATCACCATGATCCGTTCACGCACACTGAGCGTATCTAGATAGTCATTTAATTTTTCCAGCGACTGATCCCAACGCTGCTGAATTTTTTCTACTGCTTTCATTATTGTACTTTCACCAGTCCGATTGCGCCGTTGGCGGCCGGTTGAATATTACCTAGCTCGACCTTAAAGCCTTGCTGGTTTAATTGCTGGGTCAATGCCTGCAAGCTGGCTGCGGAACTGGCCTGCAATTCCATATTCAGACTGGACAGATCATAATTGACCCGTCTGGCCACAATCTGATTCTGCATCAATACCGGCCCGACCCGACTGAGCAACTGTAAGGCTTGGGTATCGGCGGTCTGGCTTTGTTTTAACTGATATTCAAACTGGCTTTTAATATTTTGCTCGGTGACAGGATAGTTTTGCCCAAACCAGTATTTAAACTGGTCAATCGCCTGCACCGCGGTCTGATTCGCGACTTTTTTATACTGATACCAGCGCGTGGCATCATAACTGAACTGCACCACCAGAATCCCCAAAAATACCGCAGCACAGGCTTTCCAGCAACCCGAAATGCCCGATTCACTTTTGGCTTTGGGTAAAATATTAAAAGGATGCTGTTTGGCTTTTTTCAGCACCGGCACTTCATAATGGAAGGAGCTTAACTGCTCATGCGTGCTGATGGCCTCAATACTGTGCATCTGTTCGGCGGTAAAATTACTGATCTGATAACGCTGTTCAGGCGCCTGATAATCCAGAAATAAAGCCAGATCATCGACCGAGCTGCCCAGATATTCATTTTCACGTACCAGCAACCGGCCACAGACATTGGCCAGCACAATATGATCAGGCTCAGGCACTGGCAGCAATAAAAAGTCTGGCAATAAGGCCGTGACTTTGACCGGCAATAGCGCCAAAGCATGTTGCAAGGTTTCGACATGGCTTTGCGCCACACCAAGTAAAGTCAGGCGGTCCGGCTGCTGAAAATGATGCAGCACTTTCATGGCATCAATTGGCAATACCACAAACTCTTCTAGCAGGAATTTAATTCCGTCTGGCCCCAGCTGCTTGTATTGGGCCTTGCTCATCTGCTGTTGCAGCATCTGTATATCCCGGCTCGGAAAATACACCACTGCTTCTTCACCCTGATGAAGCTGTATCGCCTGAATCAGGTCTTCCAGGGTATTGGCCTGAACCCAGTACTCCTCGCTCGACCATTGCCAAACCCCATTGGCTTCCGGCATCCATATTTGCAACATTGTTATTGTACTGCCATGAAATAAAGTGTGTTGTTATGCGTCTGGAATAAAACTTTTTATTTGTGTCGATAAACCTGCAGCAATGACCGCCTGCTCATAAATACGCGCTTCTGCCAGCGCATAAGGATGGAAAGATTCCCCAGTTAACTGCTCTGCAATATGTGCCACCACATTCATATGACACACCACGGCAATTGATTCATAAGGCAAATGCGATAACCACTCAACAGCCTGAGTCGCATCATCATCCGGTTTAATGGTATTGCAAATCACCACAGGCACATCTTTAAAATAGGTCTGGATATGCGCCAGCGTTTCCTGGGCACGTAACAGCGGACTGACCACAAACACATCCGGACGGATCAGATCTTTTAAATACTCTGCCGTTTGCTGTGCCTGGGTATGCCCACGTTCGGTCAGGGGACGTTTAATATCATTACCATGCACGGGTGGTGAAGCTTCACCATGACGCACTAGGGTCAATTGCATATACATTTCCTTATTTCATTTTGTCCGCATTATAAGCAGTAAATATGACAGTTCGGTTCATCAAACTGTCATATTTTAACCAATTTATACCTCATGATGCGGCAATACAAACTCTACATCACTACGATGGCCATTTTTCATGAGTGCCAGTGCAATCGTCAGCGGCGGCTGTCCTTCATAAATCACATCATACAAGGCGCTGGTAATTGGCATATACACATCCAGCTCTTCAGAACGTGCTTTGACCTGCACAATGGTATTAATCCCTTCTGCAGTCTGGCCCAGTTCCTGTGTGGCCTGTTCCAGGGTTTTACCTTTGCCCAGTGCATACCCCACCTGATAATTACGACTCAATGGACTGCTACAGGTGGCAAATAAATCACCGACACCTGACAAACCAAGGAACGTCAGCGGGTTGGCGCCCAGCTTGACCGCAAAACGGCTCATTTCAGCTAAGGCTCGGGTTAAAATCATACTCTTGGTATTTTCACCGACGTTATACGCGGCAGCCATGCCCATGGCCACGGCATAAATATTTTTTAACGCCCCACCAAGTTCCACCCCGTGTACATCATCACTACCGAATACACGGAATAAAGCACTGTGCAGTGCCTGCTGCACCGCATAACGCACCAGTTCTGACTGGCTGGCAATCACAGTTCCGGCGGGCTGCCCGGCTACAATTTCTTTGGCCAGGTTCGGGCCAGACAGCACGCCATACGGCACTTCTGGCAATTCGGCACGAATAATATCGCTCATAAAGCAGAAGGTTTTGGCCTCAATGCCCTTGGTCAGGGATACCACCGCTTGTGAAGTAATAAACGGCTTAATCTGCTTCAGCACATCACGAAAAGAATGACTTGGAATGGCGACCAGAATAATATCGCGGTCGCGCACCGCCAGTTCCAGATCCGATACTGCTTTTAAGCCCGGCTCTAAAGGAAAATCTGGCAAATAGCGTTTATTGATATGAGTGCGGTTAATTTCCTCAGCGGTGGCTTCATCCCGAATCCAGATCATGGTATCGCAGCCGTTACGCACCGCGGTATTGGCCATGGCGGTACCAAAACTGCCCCCACCCAAGACGGTAATTCTTAATGCGGTTTTCTGATCAATATTGACCGGTTCTACCAGACTGGCAAAATTCAATTCTGACATTATTTTTATATCCTCAGCCGTATGCGATGCTTATTCAGTCCAGTAACTGACATAGGCGTCAGTCTGAATGTCCGCACGCGGCGCAATCGCTTTTGCGGCAGTTCCAATATAGATGATGCCTGAAATTAAATCATCTTCATTTAATTTCAAAGCTTTTTTCAATAATTTTGATTCCACTACAGCACCACTGCGCCACATACTGGCAAAGCCCTGGGCCTGCAAAGACAGCAGGAAATTCTGTACCGCCGCCCCGGTACTTAAGGTTTGCTCAAAATCCGGAACTTTAGGATGCGGCTGGAATTTGGTCAGTGCCAGCACCAGTAATGGCGCCCGAAAAGGATGATGTTTCACACGTTCCAGCTGCACCGCATCGGTCTGGCCCAAATCGGCCAGGGCCTGTACCAGCAATTCGCCAAAGGCTTCACGGCGCTCTGCCGAAATTACCACAAAACGGGTCGGTTTTAAACGATGATGATCAGGCGCGGTCAAGGCTGCCTGAAAGGCACGCTCCAGCTGCGCTGCATTCGGTGCCGGCTCGACCAGATGCCCAATCGACTGACGTTGATGAATATTCTGATGAACCGTAGCTTCCACTGTATCCGTCATTGGCTTATATCTATCTGTAAAATCTGCCTCAAGATTAGCATAAACCACAGAATTTACTCTATTTGCGTTGGGTTATTTGTATAAATCCTGAGTTTTAATGGCCGGCTTGTCTGTCACAGAGCCACTATATAAAACTGCATTTCTTTACAGCTTCTACAAACTCTAAAAGTGCAGATATGTTTAGATAGATGACTGATTCAACAAATAAAATATGGGGACCACACATGAACAAGCTGATTGGTTTAAGTGCTGCAGCCACCGCTGCGCTATTTTTGACCGCCTGTGCTTCAAACCCGACCTCTTCGCTGGCAATTCAGAAAGAAAATAATCAGTACGAAGTCACCGGTTTAGGTAAAAGCAATATCATCTCCAAAAACAATGCGATTAGTGCGGCCAACAAAACCTGTGGTAGCCGCGCTACACCGGTGGTGGTCGATGAACAGACCACTTATAACGGCGCTTTAAAAGGCGTGGTCGATGAACAGACCGGACAGATGATTCAGGCTGCCGCGACTGTGCTCGGCACCATCTCGGGTCGTAATGCCCAGCTGGCACAGGATGATGATTATCAGACCGTACTCACCTTCCGCTGTCAGGCCAACTAATCTGAACGTCATCAAAAGATGCAATAAAAAATGGATCAGGTCCTTTGGAGCTGATCCATTTTTTCATTTTGATGCGGGTAGCTGCCTCAGCAACAACACGACATAGTAAAGTCTAGCAATAACCATCTAAACGGGTTAATGGCAGTTTTTGTCCGATGGCTTTTTCAATTTCTGGCAAATAGAAAGCATCATCTTCGGCCAGGAAACTAATACTCACCCCACGCGTACCAGCACGACCAGTACGGCCAATACGGTGTACATAGTCATCTGACTGTTCTGGCAAGGTAAAGTTCACCACATGCGACACGCCATCGACGTGAATGCCGCGTCCGGCGACATCGGTGGCAATCATGATGTTGTGTTTGCCATTTTTAAACTGGTCCAGCATTTTCAGGCGTTTATCCTGGGCAATTTCACCAGATAGCATCACCACTTTATAGCCATCACGTTTCAGATGGTCATACAGACGGCGCACCTGATCGCGGCGGTTGGCAAAGATCATGACTTTTTCAATCGGCTCGTCGCGCAAAATATCTTGCAGCAGTTTATATTTGTCTGAATTCGACACCATATATACGCGCTGTTCGACATCGGCATTGGTTTTCTTTTCCGGTTCAATTTCGACAGTCACCGGTTCAAATAACCATTGCTGGGCCAGATTCAGCACATCATAGCTAAAAGTGGCTGAGAACATTAAAGTCTGGCGCTGCTCTTTACGCGGTGAAAAACGCACAATCCGTTTTACCGATGGAATAAAGCCCATATCCAGTAAACGGTCGGCTTCATCAATCACCAGAAATTCCAGCTGATCCAGCCAGACTTCTTTTTGCTCGACAAAGTCAATCAGACGACCCGGGGTCGCGACCATAATGTCGACAAAGTTTTTATCCAGCTGCGCTTTTTGCTTGTCAAAATCGACACCGCCCAACAAGGTCACTACATGTAGGTCGGTAAACTTCACCAGCTCTTTGGCATCGCTTTCAATCTGTAAGGCCAGTTCACGGGTCGGTGCCAGAATCAGGGCACGCGGCTCACCACGGAAACGCTGCTCTTTCACCGGATTATTCAATAAGTCATTGATGACGCTAATGAGGAAGGCAGCGGTTTTGCCGGTACCGGTCTGGGCGCGACCAATGGCATCATGTCCAGCCAAAGTAAATTTTAAAACCTTTTGCTGAATGGGCGTCATTTCCTTAAAACCTAAGGCCGCAATAGCTTGTCTCAGTTTCGGATGTAAATTTAAGGTTTCAAAACCAGATGACATAAAAATGTGCTCTAACTTATTAATCACAAAAACGTATCATATTATAAACAAAAAACGCCCCAATAGATGGAGCGTTTTTCAGATTAATCCAACGATTAGTCTAAAGGTTGTACTTCTTCCGCTTGGAAGCCTTTTTGACCTTTAACTACGCTGAACTCAACACGTTGACCGTCACGAAGTGAACGGTGGCCTTCGCCTTGAATCGCACGGAAGTGAACGAATACATCGTCGCCGCCGTTACGTTGAATAAAGCCAAAACCTTTAGTGTCGTTGAACCATTTAACTACGCCTTGTTCACGAGCTGTCATAAGTTAATCCTCATTGATTAAAAAGAAGGACCACCCGGTGTTGCAAACAGCAGAGTAAACAAAGTTTAAAAATATTTTTATTTCTAAGCTTGTAATCATTCTGTATAACTATTAACAAAATCCCGGTTACATCCAATTTGTAATAGGGCGACAAACAACAACTGCCTATCTCAAATCCTAAATACGCATCGAGCTTAACACGGGTTTATGACAAATAATAGATTTTTTTTGATTTATCTTATTCAGAATTCATGCTTTTTTCGACAGAGTTAATTCAAGATTTTTCAATGTTATATTTTGATAAAAACCGCAAATAAACTTTAGATTTGGCACCAAATTTGCTAATATTTTGAGTCCTTTTTTAAAGACCCGATTGAAGCAGATTATGGACAACTCTGTCGATGAAATGATCATCATTGATGCGATGGGACAACCCTGCCCCATGCCCTTACTGATGCTAAAACGCGCTTTAAAAAAAACTGGCGCCGGACACTTTCTGCTCAAGTCCTCTGACCCGCATAGTCAGCAAGATGTCAGCCGCTATTGTCAGATTCACCAGTACGGCTGTGAATTGACACAAATTTCTGCCAACGAGTTTCATTACTTTATTGAAATTAAATAATTTTCAATTAAAGTAAACAGCATGCATTGGCATAAAACTTTACATTTCTCTACCTTTTTTCCTTAATTTGCAAGGATATTGGTATTAAGATGAAATTTACAGGTAATACGACCCACCGATCCTATAAGGAGAACTCATGAGTGACAGCCGCAATCAGTTGATGCCCCTGTCATTATCTGCGCCAGGCGTAAATCTCGGTGCTTATATTAGTACCGTCAATCAAATTCCTATTTTAACGGCTGAACAAGAAAAAGAGTTAGCTGAACGTTATTATTACGATCAAGATTTAGATGCAGCAAAAATGCTGGTCATGTCGCATTTGCGATTTGTAGTCCATATTGCGCGTAGTTATGCAGGTTATGGTTTGCCACAAGGCGACCTGATTCAGGAAGGCAACCTCGGTCTAATGAAGGCCGTGAAACGCTTCGACCCGAATATGGGCGTGCGTCTGGTGTCATTTGCCGTGCACTGGATTAAAGCCGAGATTCACGAATACGTGATCCGTAACTGGCGTATTGTTAAAATTGCTACCACCAAGGCACAGCGTAAACTGTTCTTTAATTTACGCAGCCTGAAAAAATCCAGCAAAAAACTGACGCTGGAAGAAGCCAAATCGATTGCCAACGACCTGAATGTCACTCCGGAACAAGTCCTGGAAATGGAAGGCCGTCTGACCGCTTATGACGCGGCTTTCGAAGCGCAAAATGATGATGAAAGTGAAAACACTACCCATGTTGCGCCGGCGCTTTATTTAGAAGATAACCGTTACGATCCGGCCCGTCTGGTCGAAGATGAAGATTATGAGGCACAAAGTACCTCTGCCCTGCATGAAGCCATGGAGCAGCTGGATGACCGTTCGCGTAACATCTTGCAGCGTCGCTGGTTAGATGATGATAAATCGACCCTGCATGAACTAGCAGCTGAATATAATGTTTCTGCGGAGCGTATTCGCCAGCTTGAAAAAAATGCCATGGAAAAAATTAAAGTGGCAATGTCATCTAACTAAGTGATGATTCCAGAGTGCTAAAGTTAAAAAAGGGCGATCTGCCCTTTTTTGCTGTCTGTGCTTGCTGAAACCGGGCGATGATCTTAAAGAAATCCATTTTCTTCCCCCCTAAAATCAAAAAGCTGGATTCAATACCACATTTCAGGGTGAAAGTTTTTCACTTTCTCGTTGCCCGGAAAAATGTTAAGGTTGAGCGCAAATTTACTCAGGTCATTCTTGCTATGTGGATTGCAATTTCTGCCCTTAATTTAGCACTTGCGGTGATATTAGGTGCATTTGGTGCACATGGCTTAAAAGCACGCGCAACAGAAGCTCAACAGGCGTGGTGGCAAACAGCGACTGATTATTTTTTCTATCATGCCCTCGGATTATTGGCACTGGCGATTCTGGCCAAAGTCATGACTCAATTTCCCATTAAAGCCAGCTTCCTGCTGATTCAGGTCGGGATTGTGTTTTTCTGTGGCTCATTGTATGTGATGGCGCTAGGTTTGCCGCGCGGTCTGGGGGCCATTACCCCAATTGGCGGTGCGCTAATGATTGCCGGCTGGCTGGTACTGGCCTGGAATGCCATGAAATATGCCCGATAATTCGGGAACGGAACAGCTAGGAAACTGCAGGTATGCACATTTATTTAAACGGCGAATTACAACAGACACAGTGCCATAATTTACTAGAACTGGTGCAACAACTGGCGTTGGAAGGCAAACGTTTTGCGGTAGAACAAAACGAGATGATTGTGCCGAAAAGCCGACTGGAAAGCACCCCTATTCATGATCAAGACCGCATTGAAATTATTCATGCCGTTGGCGGCGGCTAAGACGGAGCACGTATGGAAGACACCCTACTTAAAATCGGTTCACGCACTTTTAACTCGCGCTTGCTGGTGGGCACGGGAAAATATAAAGATCTGCAGGAAACAGATCTGGCCATTCAGGCCAGCGGTGCGGAAATTGTAACTGTTGCTATTCGTCGCGTGAATATTGGTCAGCATCCCGATCAGCCAAATTTGCTGTCTGTGATTCCACCAGAAAAATATACCATTTTGCCAAATACAGCCGGCTGTTTTGATGCCAACAGTGCAGTGCGTACCTGTATGCTGGCACGTGAACTGCTCGATGGTCATAATCTGGTAAAACTGGAAGTACTGGGCGATGAAAAAACCCTGTATCCAAACATCACCGAAACCTTAAAGGCAGCGCGTACGCTTATTGATGATGGTTTCGAGATTATGGTCTACACCTCGGATGATCCGATTGTGGCACAAGAACTGGAAAGCATGGGCTGTGTGGCAATTATGCCTTTAGGCAGCTTAATTGGTTCAGGACTGGGGATTTTAAACCCGCATACCATTTCTATTATTAAAGAAAATGCCAAAGTACCGGTACTGGTCGATGCGGGTGTCGGCACCGCCAGTGATGCAGCAATTGCCATGGAACTGGGCTGTGATGGCGTGTTAATGAATACTGCAATTGCAGCAGCGCAAAATCCGGTCCTGATGGCTTCGGCAATGCGCAAAGCAGTGGAAGCAGGTCGTGAAGCCTATCTGGCAGGCCGGATGCCGCGTAAACGTATGGCCAATGCCAGCTCGCCAGAAACCGGTTATTTCTTTAAATAATCCGGACATTATCTGCGCTGAGAGATAAGTTACTCCTTCAGGTTTTACTTGATTAAAAGCTAAACATGAAAAAAGGACTCTGCTTGAGTCCTTTTTTATTGCGGTTTTTAAACCTGGATCAAGGAATCAAGCCTTCATCACGCATGGCAATCTGCACCGATTGACGCTCGGCCACTTTATTGCGTAGCGCAATAATATGGGTATATGGGGTTAAATCATGATGAATATGGTTCGACCAGTTGGTCAGTACGAATAAATAGGCATCGGCCGGGCCAAAGTTATCATCGACCAGATACTCATTGTCTGATTCATCAATAGTTTTATCAATATAACTTAACAGACGGTCAATTTCAGCATAGGCTTTATTTTTTTCATCATCGGTTAACTGGCCACCGAAGAATACCGCGTAGGCATCATGCAGTTCCGAGTTGAGATAACCTAACCATTCCAGCACTTTGGCACGGCCCATGCCTGATGGCGGAATTAAATCTTGTTTTGGATCGTGCTGGGCCAGAAACGGTAAAATTGCCACGTTTTCGGTCAGAATTAGACCTGGATTAATCTCAAGCGCCGGAACATAGCCTTTTGGATTAATTTCGTAATAATCATGACCTTTTTCGGTTTTATGGGTTTTCAGGTCGACACGTTCTAAATCAAAATCTACATTAATTTCATTTAAAATAATATGGGCCGCTAAAGAACATGCACCCGGTGAATAATAAAGCTTCATATCTGATCCTTGTTATATAACTACTAACTGTTTTAAATGGCTTCTAACAAACTTTCAAGTGATCGAACCTGTAAATTGCAAAAAAGCGTAAATGCGTAAAAAACATTTACCTTTTCAATATTGAGCAAGCGCGGCGCTTTTTCAAGTGGATTGCGGCTGCTTTTTTCACTTCATTTGTTTTACCATAGTCGCCTTTAAAGTTTCATGAAAAGCCGATTGTGATTAGTCTGAAAAAAGAAGAGTGGTTTTCCAATATCCGGACCGATGTGCTGGCCGGTCTGGTGGTGGGGCTGGCCCTGATTCCTGAATCCATTGCCTTTTCTGCAATTGCCGGTGTCGATCCACAAGTTGGCCTATATGCCTCCTTCTGTATTGCCGTGACCATTGCCTTTTTTGGTGGCCGCACGGCGATGATTTCGGCCGCGACAGGTGCCATGGCGCTGCTGATGATTACCCTGGTCAAAGAGCACGGGCTGCAATATTTGCTGGCGGCAACGGTACTGACCGGGATCATTCAGGTGGTGGCCGGCTATTTTAAAGTGGCCAAACTGATGCGTTTCGTGTCGCAATCGGTGGTCTATGGTTTTGTGAATGCGCTGGCAATTTTAATTTTTGTCGCGCAACTTCCAGAGCTGATGCAAATGGATCTGTGGGGCTATGTCTTTGTTGGCCTGGGGCTGGCGGTGGTTTATCTGTTTCCCTATCTGCCTAAAATTGGCAAGGCGGTGCCCTCACCGTTAATCTGCATTATTGTGCTGAGTCTGCTGGCGCTATTTTTGGGTGCCGATATGCGTACGGTGAGCGATCTGGGACAGTTTCCAGACACCTTACCGGTATTTTTAATTCCTGAAATTCCGCTGAATTTTGAAACGCTGGCGATTATTTTCCCTTATTCCATCACCCTTGCAACGGTGGGTTTACTGGAAACCATGATGACCACCACCATTGTGAATGAAGTGACGGAAACTGAAGGTGACCGTCATCAGGAATGTCGTGGTCAGGGCTATGCCAATATTGTCAGCGGTTTTATGGGCGGGATGGCCGGCTGTGCCATGATTGGCCAGTCGATTATTAACGTCAGCTCTGGTGCGCGTACCCGTCTTTCTACTTTGGTCGCCGGCGTTTTCCTGCTGTGTCTGGTGGTGTTCTTTAAAGACTGGCTGGCTTATATTCCAATGGCGGCGCTGGTGGCGATTATGATTATGGTGGCCTTTACCACCTTTAACTGGGATTCGGTGCGTAACTTTAGCAAGCATCCAAAGCAAAGTAATATTGTGATGCTGACCGTGGTGGCGATTGTACTGGCCACACACAACCTGGCCTTGGGTGTTTTCGTTGGGGTATTGCTGTCGGCCTTATTCCTGGTGAATAAGCTGGAAAGTGAAGTCAAAGTTCAGTCTGAACGCGTACAGGATACACGCCGTTATCAGATTACCGGACAGATTTTCTTTAGCAGCTCGGACAAGTTTTTCCAGTTCTTTGACTTTAAGGAAAATCTGCAACAGGTAAAGATTGATCTGACTCACGCGCATATTTGGGATTTAACCTCAGTGAATATGCTGAATACCGTGGTGCAAAAATTTGAAGCTCGCGGGATTCAGGTCGAGCTGATTGGCTTGAATGAAGCCAGTGACACCCTGATTGATAAATTAAGTCCGAATTAAGCTTGAGTAAAACCACATAAAAAAACGCCTGATAATCAGGCGTTTTTTTATGGCAGATCAATACCCGCCTTATTTACGGCGACGTAACCAAGCCGCAGCACTCAGACCGAATAATCCCAATAATGACCATAGACCGGTACTCCCCCCATGGGTATCCGCTTTGGAGTCTTCCGATGGCTTTGGCTCTACCGGTGCATCTGCCAAATCCAGATCAATAATAATCGGGTCGTGGTCAGATGAACGGAAAGCATCCGGGCTATAAAAGGCCTGAATCTGCTCGGCAGTTTTATAGTCTTCGTTATAGGCCAGCGCCGTCGGTTCATCGGCATTAATGGCCCATGCAAAAGCACGTTTAACCCGTGGATACAATTGCGCATCGGCAATGGCATGGTCTAAATTACCGGCGCCGCCATAGCCCTGGGTATTACTGGCTACACCAAACACATAACTATAAGCCTGTTTGCCCTGTCCGATTTTTTCATCATTAAACAGATTTTTATAGTTGGCCTTTTCCAGCGCCAAAATCGGATCTTCCTTGGCATAACTGTTTAAGTCGCCCAGAATCAGGACATTGGGCTGCGTTACTTTGGTTGGATTGGTCGCCAGCCATTGCATTAATTTCTGTACTGCGGTCACACGGGTGCTATTCCAGCAGCCTTGACCATCGTCCTGATCTGCATCTAGGCCGGTATCAGGACAGCTACCTTTGGATTTCAGATGCTGCGACACCACGGTAAAGCTTTCGCCACCCGCCACAGGTTTAAAACTTTGCGCCATGGTGACACGATTCAATTGTGTACCATCATCAAATACGGCAGCGGCATTCACCGGCGTCAGGCGTTTGCTGTTATAAATCATGGCTACGGCAATGGTATCGGTGCCCAAGCGATCTGCATTTGGCGGTGTCACATACTTCCAGTCTGGCCCCAAGCTTTGGGTTAAATAGGCAATGGCGCTGTCTGGGCCATAACCATTGTTGGCAATTTCATTCAGGCCATAGACATCGGCATCAATGGCTTTTAAGGCACTGACAATTTTCTGATGCTGCTTGTCGAACTCTGCTTTGGTTTTTGCACCGCGCTCGGTCGGGAAGCCTTGTGCCACGCCATTGTCATAGTTCAGGACGTTAAAGGCCGCAGCACGAATCTGGGCAGTATTTTTAGCGCTGACGCTACTGCGCTCATTTTTGTCTGCCACGATATTCGGCAAGGTTCTGCCCTGAACAGGCTGAATACGCCACTGGTTAAAACGATATTCCAAAATCCCTTCTACATTTTGCAGCTCATAGCCGGCTCTTAAGGTATTTTGCGCATTAAAGTTCAGCGGCAACCACGGCGTCCGGTTCTGGTTGTTATAGCCATCATCCAGAATAATTTTCGACAGCAGGTTTTGTTTGGCCAGGCTGAGTGCTTCGTCGGATTTGGCCGGATACAGATTGGTCGGCATATATAAACGCCCAAGGCTTAAGGCCAGCTCGCCATAACGGCCATAATTATAGTTTTCACTGACGGTCAGAGTTTGCGGCAGTTTAACCAGCGCACCCTGATAACGCTGCGGTGCATGCTGCTGCATATCCGTCAGGCTTTCAAACGGTAAATTTACCGTTTTTGGTGCTACCCAGCTTGCCGCTTGCGGATTACAGGTTTGAATATCCTGAGTCAGCTGGTCCAGCTGCAGCTGGTTTTGATAGCTAGTGAGGCGACCGCGTAAAATCACCTCTTCCCCAACCTGTCCGCCTTTGATCTGGCTGCTGGCCGGAATATAAACAAAAATCGCATTATTCAGGTTTGGCTTAGCTTTGCTATCTGGCGTTTGCAGATAAAAACCGGAAAAACCATTGCTATAACGATAATCTGCGGTCATCACCCCACGCACGGTATAGATCTGGTTCTTGCTGGCACTGTGCAAATCGGCAATGGCGGTATCACTACTGCTACAGCTAATCGTTTCCGTCACAGGCGGCGTCTGCTCTCCTTCTGGCAGCAAATACTGGCTAAAAGCGTTCCGGTCAGACCAGGCCGTCCATTCACTGTTCACATCAAAGGGCGCTGTTGGATCAACTGAGCTAACACTATGCGTGGTTTTATTGCGGCTTAAACTGGTGCCCTCTGCCCAACTCGTAGTCTGTCCAAGCACACCAAAACGATCAACCGGTGTATTATGCTTATACAGCACAACCGCATCATTACCATTAAAATTCAGACTTGCGATTTTTTTGACCAGATCGCCCAGCACCAGCTCCAATTCACTTCGCCCGACCAGATATTCAGCTTTGGCCGGCAACACTCCCTCTAAAGATACCGTCAGTCCGGCTGTGGTTGAGCCATTGGAAAAAATCTTGATTTGATACTGAGATAAATCGGCCGCTGTCGCATCGGGGTTATAAATCTCCAGTCCCTTACGGTTCGATGTACCATCGACATATTGACTGAACATCAGCTCTGCATGTGCAGAAAAGCCACAACCCATGAGTGCCATGGCCCAGCATAAAGTATGTAATTTCATTGTTTTTTATCAGTTGTTAAAGCTTATTCAGGCTATTTTTTAGACATGACAGATGTATGAACATTTGATGAAACTATTTCTGCATTTTCATGACAGCTGCCGTGAAAAAAATAGCGCAATGCATGAAAAAATTTGACTTCAACTGCTCAGGACTTAAAATACCGCATTTGAATTTTTTACGATTGCCAAAGTTATGTCGAATGATCAATTAGACCAGCAAGTCGTCGAGCTGGACAACTTAAACGAGCACCGTGAAATTGTGACGTTTATGCGTCGTTCCTCACCACTCAACACCTCTCAACGTACTGCGCTTGAACAATATGGTCACCTAATTTTGGAATATCCGGTTGGCGATTTACGTCAGCATTTTGAACATCCAGAACGCCCTTTAACGGTGGAAATCGGTTTTGGGATGGGCCGCTCACTGGTCTTAATGGCGCAGGCCAATCCGGAGCGTAACTTTGTGGGTATTGAAGTGCATGTGCCGGGTATTGCCCAGTGCGTATATGAAGCAGGCACAGCCGGTTTAAGCAACCTGCGCGTACTGGATGCCGATGCAATTCAGGTGCTGCGTGAAATGCCAGACAACAGCATTAACACCGTGCAACTGTACTTCCCGGACCCATGGCAAAAGAAACGCCACTTCAAACGCCGCTTTGTGGTGGATGAGCGTATGGAACTGGTTGAGCAAAAACTGGAAATGGGCGGTACTTTCCATGCAGCAACTGACTGGGAACCGTATGCAGAATGGATGCTGGACGTGCTGGACAACCGTTCACGTTTAGAAAACCTGGCAGGCAAAGGCAACAGCTATCCACGTCCGGAATGGCGCCCGCAAACCAAATTTGAACGCCGTGGTATTGAAGCCGGTCACAAGATTAACGACTTTATCTTTAAGAAAATTTCTTAATCGCAAAGTTGAAAAAGCGCTGAAATCTCAGCGCTTTTTTTATACGTCCCTATTTTAAGATCAAAGATTTTAAAATAGATGATCTATTAGTCAAAAGATCGGATCGCCCACTCGATCAATCAGCATCAACCCGAAAATAACAACAATGGGTTATGACTGATGACGTTCTAAAATCTGCTGGCTGAATAGTTGATAAACCGCCTGTAAATCGGGTCGCTGTGCATCGGCCAATAACTGCTGATGCATCTGTAAAATATTCTGATCACCACGCATGGCCGGGCCGGTCTGCATGATTTTAGGGTCGGCCTGGGTGGCCTTCTGCGCCGTTTCCAGCATTAACGGATACAGCAGACTAAAATCGACCTGCTGGACATCAACAATTTGCCGGGCCATGTCATAACAATAATTACTGAAATTACAGGCAAACACCGCGGCCAGATGCAGGCTCAGACGCTGCTCGGAGCTATAGGCATAAACCCACTGACTGAGTTCATTGGCCAGCTGCAACAATACAGCCTGATCGTCTTCATGTGCCGCTTCAATAAATAAAGGGGTATGAGTCCAGTCAATCTCACGTTCCAGACTAAAGGTTTGTAGCGGATAAAATACTCCGGCACGTGCATGTACCTGCTGCAACAGCTGCATTGCAGTACTGCCGGAGGTATGGACCATCAGCACTTCAGGCAGATGAGGATGCACCTGCTCAATTACCGCGGCAATGGATTGATCACTCACCGCAATGATCACCAAGTCTAATGTTGCATCAAACTGTTCAGGGCTATGAATTGCACTGGCCTGTACCTGCTGTGCCAGCTGCGCTGCCTTATCCAAACTGCGGCTATAAATCTGTACTATCTGGTGCCGTGCACTCAATGCCCGTGCCAGATGATGTGCTACCCGCCCCGCGCCAATAATCCCGATTCGCATCTGTTTCATCTATATTTTGAACTGCCCACAGCATGCCAATAAAAAAAGGACGAATCAATTCGTCCTGATAGATTTGAGCCAGTTTTAGAACTTTCTTAAGGTCAGAATCTGTTCACTGCGTCCAAATGGCCCATGAACATCATGCAGAATGCCGCTGGTCAGACCAATACCGTCTTCACCATATTGTTGTACCACTTCCAGTCCTAGCCACTGGCCTTGCGGTAAGCGGTGCAGATGAATTTGCAAATCCAGGTTTGGAAAGCCCCAACCGGCATTCGGGTCCTGACGTGGCACCACACCATTGGCGGTATCTACCATACCCATCAGGCGGGTAAAATCCGATGTCGGCTGGCCGTCAATCATTTCAAGCTGATTACTGAGCCAGACAATGCCTTTGCCCGGACGATGGTCCAGATGGGCACGGGTCTGAATACTTTGAATATAGCCGCCTGGCCAGCAGCGCATGCCATCCCACTCGGGTAAATAGTCCGGACTTTCTGCCGGTAAATCTTCCAGACCGGCAATGCCTCGAGTGTCGGAAGTCAGCATTTTCCAGGCACGCGCCACAATACAGGTTTTGCCATTGGCACACATTTCCGCTTCAATCAGTTCAATGGTTTTGCCCGGGCGAATCATGCGGGTAGTAATTGAAAATTCACCAAAGGCAATTAAACCAAAAATATCCAGCCCGACCCGGCCAATGCGCATTTCTGCACGTGGCTGGAACTGTTCCAGCTCTGCACAGAGAATACCGGTGGCAGGTGCCATATGCTGCTCATGCGGATTCCACGCGCCCTGAGCATGAATATTCGATTCATAATAAGCTGTGCTGCTGCCATCTGCATGCTGTTCACGTCTGATAAAACTGTAATATGCCGACATTATTTTCCCTACTTCCTTGCTCTTTGCTCTGTGTGCTACCTACCTGTGTAGCCCCTGTCTCGTTTATTTTCGTGCAAAAAAACCATAATAATTCATGATTTGACAATAAACCCTGCAACTTTTAAATCCGACTTTTGTTAATACGTCTTTGGTCTGTTCAGCCGAAACCAGTTCAAAATCATCATCCAGACGTGCAATCATCTTTTCACTCTGGCTCACTGTTAAGCCCTGTTGCACCGCTACATGCTGCAGCACTTGCTGTTCAGCCAATGTTTCAGGCTGCATCAGGTCATAACTGAGGAAAACACCACCCGGTTTTAAGCGCTGGCAGATGTCCTGAAAAAAATCGGCTTTGGCCGGCATGGGAATAAAATGCGCCACCAGAATGGCCAGTGCCGCATCAAAAGGCTGAGGGGACTCTAAACTCTGGGTATCGGCCTGAATAAACTGCACCCGCTCGGCACCTGCAATTGAGCGGATCGTATTTTGTGCCTGTTCCAGCATGGCACGGGAGGGATCAATGGCGGTAATCTGCCACTGTGGATGATGCGCCAATAAATAGGTCAGCTCATAGCCTGTCCCGCACCCGACCACCAGAATATGCGCAGTTTCCGGTAATTCTGCCGTTAAAATGGCATCAATCTGTTGATGTACCAGCTCATAGCCGGGAATCAGTTTACGGATGTGATCATCATAGCCAGCGACAATGACTTCACTGTGAAAGTTTTTGGCCATCTTTAACTCACTCTACCTCTGACTCTTGAATAGACTTGCGAAGATCATTCTTGTTGGAAAGTCATGACAGCTCGCGGAAAGCAAAGTAATTTTGCTCTGATTTGATTTTTCCCAAGATTCAATCACATGACCGGCGATATCCCTGTCGCCCTGTCATGTGATTAGATGCCTGCATGAATCAAGCAATTTCTTTTAGGTTTAACTCTTCACGCATAAATTCACGCAGCTTAAACTTCTGCGCCTTACCCGATGCCGTCATTGGAAACTCGCTAAAGAAACGCACATAACGTGGCACTTTATTGTGTGAAATATGCTCGGCGCAGTACTGGCGAATGGTTTCTTCTGTGCAAGGGTCGTTTTCATGCAAGATAATGCAGGCGCAGAGTTCTTCGCCATATTTATGGTCAGGTACGCCAATCACCTGTACATCGCAAACCGCCGGATGGGTATAGAGGAAATCTTCAATTTCTTTCGGGAACAGGTTTTCACCGCCACGAATCACCACATCTTTAATCCGGCCTTTAATTTTGACAAAGCCTTCATCGTCCATTTCAGCGATATCACCGGTATGCATCCAGCGTGCAGCATCAATCACTTCTGCGGTTTTTTCCTGATCTTCCCAATAGCCGAGCATTACCGAATAACCGCGAACACAGAGTTCACCGAGCTGTCCACGTGGTACCACCTTGCCCTCTTCATCGACAATTTTGACTTCCAGATGTGGATGGACTCGGCCTACGGTACTGACGCGACGTTCCACCGAATCTTCCGTTGAACTTTGCGCACTTACCGGTGCTGTTTCAGTCATGCCATAGCAGATGGTAATTTCCGACATATGCATGCGGTCAATCACGCGCTGCATGATTTCCTGCGGACATGGACTGCCGGCCATAATACCGGTGCGCAAGCTTGACAGGTCAAACTCATCAAACTGTTCATGCTCTAAAATGGCAATGAACATGGTCGGTACGCCATAAGCGGCGGTACATTTTTCCTGCTGAATGGCTTTTAAAGTATCCAGCGGGTTAAATACGGCTGATGGATAGACCATGGTTGAACCATGAGTGATACAGGCCAAGTTCCCCATCACCATCCCGAAACAGTGGAATAACGGCACTGAAATACAGACCCGATCTGCCGGGCTGAGATGAATTGCTTCACCGACAAAATAGCCATTATTTAAAATGTTGTTATGGGTCAGCATGGTGCCTTTCGGATTCCCGGTGGTGCCCGATGTAAACTGAATATTAATAGTTTCATCAAACTGCAATTCACTAGAAATCTGCTGCAGTTTTTGCAGCATTTTTTTGCTTGGCGGGGTCAGTAAATCCTGAAAGCGGTGTAATCCGGCATGTTCCTGATCATCAATTTTAATAATATGTTTCAGATGCGGCAGGCGCTCGGCTTTCAGCACTTTGCTTGCTGCCTGGTTCAGCTCCGGGGCAATTTTGGTCAGAATCTCCTGATAATTGGTGGTCTTGAACTGCGAGGCAATCACCAGTCCCTTACACGACACTTTATTCAGTACATATTCCAGCTCATTGCTTTTATAGGCCGGGTTCAGGTTCACCAGAATAATGCCGGCTTTAAAGGCCGCAAACTGGGTAATGGTCCATTCCACGCAGTTCGGCGACCAGATTGCAAGACGGTCACCTTTTTGAAAGCCCAGTTTCAGCAAACTGCAGGCAAAGGCATTCACCTGCTCTTGCAACTGCCGGTAGCTCAAACGCACATTCTGATGCAGGCTGACCACCGCATCCTGTTCGGCGTATTGCGCGCAAGCCTGATCAAATTTTTCACCAATCGTTGTGCCCAGTAAAGGCTGGCTGCTCGTTCCGTAGGCGTAGCTTAACCGTACTTGTGTCATTGAATCGTTCTCCTTGATTCTTTGTAATTCTGATTTTCAACTCTACTAATTGTTTTTGAACCACGACTACCTGTCTGTCTTCCCTGCCGTTTTTATCGTTTTTACTCACTTCCCTCCTGTCGACGTACTGCGTTCACACAAAAATCGGCAATCTGTTTGACAAAGTAATCCTTATAGTTTTGATCAAACATCACATTGCGAGATGGGTTCAAAGGTTCAATCACCACAAAGGTCATGGAGCCAACCACGCCCAGTGCGGCGGTGTTCAAATCTTCAAACTCAAACTCACCATTGACTTTTCCTTCAGCCAAAATTTCCTTAATGCTCTGCTTGATCAGCTGTTTACTGCGAAAACGTTCATGTTCCATTTCCGGATCAACCGGTTCAAACATGAGCGCATACGCCAGTTGGGGACTGTTCATCGCACGCTTCACAAAAGTTGTAACAGATTTTTGCAATTTCTGTTTTGGCGATAAATCCGAGCCGGCAATGTGGTTCAAAATTTCAACCTCATGCTGAATCGCATTCGACAACACTTCAATTAAAATCTGGCTTTTGTTTTCGAAATATCGATAGACCAGACCGGTAGATACACCGGCGCGTTCCGCAATGGCCTGAATCGACGCCTCTTTAAAGCCCCCTTGAGCAATTAGTTCACGAGCGGACTGCAAAATCGACAGGCGATTCTGTTCCATTCGTTCCTGCATCAATGATGATCTTTTATAACTCATATCTTATTCTCAACCAGATAAAATGAATTGTAAATCATTTTGTGAATTTTAGTTCACTTTTTTAAATTTTCGATGTATGTTAAAAACCAAGCACAACAAAAATGCTTTTTTGGAAACAACAAATATAACCGCAGGATGGATGAAGAAATGAATTTACAAAGCTTGGATTTCGGTTTGGATGAAACACTGATCGCCCTTCGTGATTCAGTTGCTGCATTTTGTGCAAAAGAGATCGCACCCATTGCTCAACAGGTCGACCGTGACAACGAATTCCCTGCTCATCTTTGGAAAAAGTTTGGGGACATGGGTTTACTCGGTCTAACCGTAAGTGAGGAATATGGTGGCACCAACCTCGGTTATCTGGCACATATTATTGCCATGCAGGAAATTTCACGTGCCTCAGCATCTATTGGCCTTTCCTACGGGGCACATTCTAACCTATGTGTGAACCAAATTAAGCGTAATGGTAACGAAGAACAGAAACAGCGCTATTTACCGAAACTGATTTCAGGTGAATATGTCGGCGCATTGGCCATGTCAGAACCGAATGCCGGCTCCGATGTGGTCAGCATGAAACTCAAAGCTGAAGATCAGGGCGATCATTATCTGCTAAACGGTTCAAAAATGTGGATCACCAACGGTGGCGATGCAGATGTGCTGGTGGTCTATGCCAAAACTGATACCCAAGCCGGCGCCAAAGGCATGACCGCTTTCCTGATTGAAAAAACCATGCCGGGCTTTAGCCACGGTACGCACCTGGACAAACTGGGCATGCGCGGCTCGAATACCTATCCACTGTTCTTTGACAACGTGCGCGTACCGAAAGAAAACGTCCTCGGCGGTGTCGGCAATGGTGTAAAAGTGCTGATGAGTGGTCTGGACTATGAACGTGCTGTATTAAGCGCAGGCCCACTGGGCATTATGGATGCCTGCCTAGACACCGTGATTCCGTATATCCACGAGCGTAAACAGTTTGGTCAGGCACTGGGCGAATTCCAGCTGATGCAAGGCAAAATTGCTGATATGTATTCGACCTGGCTGGCCTGTAAAGCACTGGTCTATGCCGTAGGTGCAGAATGTGACAAAGCCGAGCATAGCCGCAGCCTGCGTAAAGATGCTGCCAGCGCAATTTTATATGCAGCCGAAAAAGCCACCTGGATGGCCGGTGAAACCATTCAGACGCTAGGTGGGAACGGTTATATCAATGAATTTTCTGCTGGACGTTTATGGCGTGATGCCAAACTCTATGAAATTGGTGCAGGCACCTCGGAAATTCGCCGTATGCTGATTGGCCGCGAACTGTTTAACGAAACTGCCTAAAAAATAAATCACAAGAATAGACAAGGATGTTGGCATGAATCAATTACAGAGCAAAATCAATATTCGCAGCGAAGAGTTCAAAAACAACCACGCAGCGATGCAAACCCTGGTCGATGACCTGAAACAGAAAGTCCAGAAAATTGCCCTGGGCGGCGGTGAAACTGCACGTCAGAAACATCTGGATCGCGGTAAATTATTACCACGTGAACGGATTGACCACCTGATTGATCCGGGTACGGCTTTTATTGAAATTGGTCAGCTGGCTGCCTATCAGGTGTATCAGGATGATGTGCCTGCTGCCGGTGTGGTGGCCGGTGTCGGTCAGGTCAATGGCGTGACCTGTATGATCATTGCCAATGATGCGACAGTCAAAGGCGGAACGTATTATCCGCTGACTGTGAAAAAGCATTTACGCGCTCAGGAAATTGCCGAGCAGAACCATCTGACCTGTATCTATCTGGTCGATTCTGGCGGTGCCTATTTACCGCTGCAAGATGAAGTATTCCCGGACCGTGATCACTTCGGCCGTATTTTCTACAATCAGGCGCGTATGTCGAGCATGGGCATTGCCCAGATCGCCGTGGTGATGGGCAGCTGTACAGCCGGCGGTGCTTATGTCCCTGCCATGTCGGATGAAACCATTATTGTGCGGAATCAGGGTACGATTTTCCTGGGTGGCCCGCCACTGGTGAAAGCTGCCACCGGTGAAGTGGTCAGCAGTGAAGACCTGGGCGGTGGAGATGTGCACACCCGTTTATCAGGTGTGGCCGATCATCTGGCAGAAAATGACGAACATGCTTTGGCCATTGCCCGCAACATCGTCGCCAATTTAAATAAAAAACCAAATCCACAACCGGAAAATGTCGAAGCACCATTATTCGATGCGTCCGAGCTGTACGGCATTGTCCCGACCGATGCGCGTAAACCGTTTGATGTGCGTGAAGTGATTGCCCGTATTGTCGATGGTTCACGTTTTGACGAGTTCAAGGCACGTTTTGGGACCACGCTGGTCACCGGCTTTGCCAAACTGTACGGTATGCCGGTTGGTATTATTGCCAACAACGGGATTCTGTTTTCCGAGTCGGCACAAAAAGGCGCACACTTTATTGAACTGTGTACCCAGCGCAATATTCCCCTGCTCTTCATTCAGAACATCACCGGCTTTATGGTTGGCCGTCAGTATGAAAATGAAGGTATTGCCAAAAATGGTGCCAAACTGGTAATGGCAGTCGCGACAGCCAATGTGCCGAAACTGACCCTGGTGATTGGCGGTTCTTTTGGTGCCGGCAACTACGGTATGTGTGGCCGTGCCTATTCACCACGCTTTATGTGGACCTGGCCAAACTCGCGTATTTCGGTGATGGGCGGTGAGCAGGCTTCGAGTGTACTCTCGACCCTGAAACGCGACCAGATTGAAAGCAAAGGCGGCAGCTGGTCAGCGGAAGAAGAAGATCAGTTTAAACAGCCTATTCGTGACCAGTATGAGCGTCAGGGTCATCCATATTATGCTTCTGCGCGTTTATGGGATGATGGTGTGATTGATCCAGCACAATCACGTGAAGTATTGGCGCTCAGTCTGGCGGCGGCATTAAATGCCCCAATCCAGCCAACCAAATTCGGCGTGTTCCGCATGTAAGAGGTGACAAAATGGACTATCAATTTTTACAGCTCGAGCAGCAGAATCAAGTCGCAATTGTCTGGATTAACCGGGCTGAACTGCACAATGCGTTTAACACCCAGGTCATTGAAGAGTTACATGCCTGCTTCCAATCTTTAAATCAGCGTGATGATGTACGCGTGGTGATTCTGGCAGGCCGAGGCAAAAGCTTCTCTGCCGGTGCCGACCTGAACTGGATGAAACAGGCCGGTCAGGCCTCACAAGCCGACAATGAAGCCGATGCACTCAAGCTAGCCAAAATGCTGCAAAGTCTGGCCACCTTGAAACAGCCAACCATCGCCCGCGTACATGGCATTGCCTTTGGCGGCGGTATGGGTCTGGCCTCGGCCTGTGATATTTGTGTGGCCAGCACCGATGCCAAATTTGCGACCTCTGAGGTGCGTTTAGGTCTGGCGCCATCCACCATCAGCCCTTATGTCATTCGTGCCATTGGTGCGCGTCAGGCATCACGTTACTTTTTAACTGCTGAACGAATTTCTGCAGAACAGGCACACGCTATTGGTCTGGCACATGAAGTGACCACGCCGGAACAGCTCGACAGCAAAATTGATGAAATTGTGCAGGTCTTATTACTCGGTGGCCCAGAAGCACAGCATGCATCGAAACAGCTCATTCAGATGGTGAACCAGCAAGTCCTGACCGAGGACCTCTTGCTGCAAACCGCACAGCATATTGCCCACGTTCGCCAGGGAGATGAGGCGAAAAACGGCTTAAATGCTTTCCTTAACAAACAAAGCCCGGCCTGGATCAAGACCACGGCATAACAACTAGAAGGATCCTAACGATGTTTGAAAAGATTTTAATTGCCAACCGTGGTGAAATTGCCTGCCGTGTCATTCGTACTGCCCAAAAACTGGGGATTGCAACTGTTGCAGTCTATTCAGATGCAGATGCTCAGGCCCAGCATGTCAAACTGGCCGATGAAGCCGTCTATATTGGTGAATCACCAGCAGCACAAAGCTATTTACAGATTGAACGGATTATCGAAGCCGCAAAAAGCACCGGCGCACAAGCCATTCACCCGGGTTATGGCTTCCTGTCTGAAAATGACCAGTTTGCTTTTGCCTGCCAGGACAACAACATTGTCTTTATTGGCCCGCCAGTTGACGCCATTCTGGCGATGGGTTTAAAAGCCACCTCTAAAGCCTTGATGGAAAAAGCCGGCGTACCACTAACACCGGGTTATCATGGCACCAATCAGGATGCTGCGTTCTTAAAACAGCAGGCTGATGACATTGGCTATCCAGTGCTGATTAAAGCCAGCGCCGGCGGTGGTGGTAAAGGTATGCGTCTGGTTGAGCGCAGTGAAGATTTCCTTAGCGCCCTGGCCTCCTGTAAGAGTGAAGCCCGTTCCAGCTTTGGCAATGAAGATGTGCTGATTGAACGCTATGTGGTGCAGCCGCGTCATATTGAAGTGCAAGTGTTTGGCGATACCCATGGCAATTATGTGCATCTGTTTGAGCGTGATTGCTCGGTACAGCGCCGCCATCAGAAAGTACTGGAAGAAGCACCAGCACCGAAAATGCCGGAAGATAAACTGGAAGCCATGCGTCAAGCCGCAATTGATGCCGCACGTGCCGTGAATTATGTTGGTGCCGGTACGGTCGAGTTTATTGTCGAGCAAGATGGTACTGCCTACTTCATGGAAATGAACACCCGTCTGCAGGTTGAACACCCGGTGACTGAAATGATTACCGGTCAGGATCTGGTCGAGTGGCAATTACGCGTCGCCTTTGGTGAGCCTTTACCAAAACAGCAGCACGAATTGCAGATTCACGGCCATGCTTTAGAAGCACGTGTTTATGCCGAAGAACCTGAAAAAGGCTTTATTCCGGCGATTGGTCAAATCAGCTATCTGCATTATCCAGCACAAAATGAAGCGGTACGTGTCGACAGCGGTATTGTTGAAGGCGATGAAATTAGCACCTACTACGACCCGATGATTGCCAAACTGATTGTCTGGGGCAAAAACCGTGAAGCAGCATTAACGCAAATGCACCATGCTTTAGGTCAGTTCCATGTCGATGGTCTGGGCAACAACATTGCCTTCCTGGATCGTCTGGTACTGTGCGATTCTTTCAAGAATGCCAATTTGGATACTGGCCTGATTCAGCGCGAAGAAGAATTCCTGCTAAAACCGGCCACAGAGCTGAACAGTACGCTAGTGGTCAGCGCGGCCTTCATCGAATTGCTGTCACGTTTGGCCCAGAACCCGAGCGCCAGCAATCCGGTCTGGCAGACCAATGCTTTCTGGCGTTTAAACCTGCAATCGGGGCAGACAATCAAATTACAATGTAATGACAAAACCTTAAATATCCAGTTTGCAGCACAAGAACATGGCTTTGTCGCACAGTATGAGGGTCAGACTTTTGAGCTTGAGGGTCAGTTACTGGATGCGCATACCCTGCAATTCAAGCTGGCCGGCAAACAGCAAAAACTGGCCTTTAGCCAGACTGAACATGGCATTACCCTGTTCCAGAATGGCCAGAGCTATAAATTTACCTATCTGAAACCGGTATTTAACCAGGATGATGAACAAGGTGCTGAAAACAACCTGACTGCGCCAATGCCGGGTGTCATCACTCAGGTACTGGTCGCGGCCAATGACAAAGTCAAAAAAGACGATGTCCTGATGACCCTCGAAGCCATGAAAATCGAATACTCGATTCGTGCACCGCATGATGGCATCGTGGCCAGCTCTTACTTCCAGGCCGGTGATCAGGTCAAAGCTGGCGATGAGCTGGTGGAATTCCAGCCGCTGGCGGAGGAAGTCGCATGAGCGAATTTGTCAAAATTGTTGAAGTCGGGCCACGCGATGGCCTGCAAAATGAAAAAACACCCTTAACCCTGGATGACCGCAGACAGCTGATTCTGGATTTAATGCAAACCGGTTTACAGGCCATTGAAGTTGGTTCCTGTGTATCGGCCAAATGGGTACCGCAAATGGCAGACAGCGATGTGCTGTTTGCCGGCTTGCCCAAAGATCCAAACATTCAGTTCAGCCTGCTCACGCCAAATCTGAAAGGTTTTGAATCTGCGCTGGCAGTGGGTTGTACAGAAGTTGCGGTCTTTACCGCAGCCTCTGAAAGTTTTACCCGTAAAAATATCAACTGCTCAATTGATGAAAGTTTTGAAAAATTCAGCGATGTGATGCGTGAAGCCAAAGCGCACAACATTCGTGTGCGTGGTTATGTGTCCTGTATGGTCGATTGTCCGTACGAAGGCGCGATTGATCCACAGCAGGTGGCAAAAGTTTCGCAGCGCCTGCTGGATATGGGCTGCTATGAAGTGTCTTTAGGTGAAACCATTGGCACCGCCACACCCGACCGGGTGAAAAAAGTCTGGGATGCCTGTCTGGCTGAGCTGGATGCAACGGTGCTGGCCGGTCATTTTCATAATACCTATGGCATGGCTATCGCCAATATTTATCAATCACTGCTGCAAGGTATTCGCGTTTTTGACTCGTCAATTGCCGGTTTAGGGGGCTGTCCTTATGCCAAAGGCGCATCCGGCAATGTCTCGACCGAAGATCTGTATTATCTGCTGTCCAACATGGGCTATGAAACCGGTATTCAGCTGGATGCCTTGATGCAGGCTAGTCGTAATATCAGCAATGTTTTACAGCGCAATAATCCATCCAATTATGCCAATGCCTACTGGCAAAAAGCCTGCGCTTAATAACCTAATAAAACCCGGCTTGAGCAATGCCCTCAAGCCACTCAAGGATGTAACAGCAGCAATCTGCTGAAAAAAGGATAAAAATAGAGGTGACACATGGCAAATAAAGTCTATAACAGCGCACAAGCCGCCTTAAATGGCGTGGTTCAGGATGGTCAAACCCTGGCCGTGGGTGGTTTTGGCCTGTGCGGGATTCCTGAAGCATTAATTGCCGCGCTAAAAGACACCGGTGCCAAACAGCTGACCTGTATTTCCAACAATGCCGGTGTCGATGGTTTTGGTCTGGGGCTGCTGCTTGAAACCAAACAGATTAAAAAAATGATTTCATCCTATGTCGGTGAAAACAAGGAATTTGAACGCCAGTTCCTGAGTGGTGAACTGGAAGTTGAACTGACCCCGCAAGGTACGCTGGCAGAAAAATTACGTGCCGGCGGTGCAGGTATTCCAGCCTTCTTTACCGCCACCGGTGTCGGTACCGTCATCGCGGAAGGCAAAGAAGTGCGCCAGTTTAAAGGTCAGGATTATATCTTAGAAGAATCTTTAACTGCCGATGTTGCCCTGGTCAAAGCCTATAAAGCCGACAAGGCCGGCAACCTGATTTTCCGTAAAACTGCACAAAACTTTAATCCGGTCTGTGCCATGGCGGGCAAAATCACCATTGCCGAAGTCGAAGAAATTGTAGAGATTGGCGCGCTCGATCCAGATGAAATTCATCTGCCGGGGATTTATGTCAACCGCATTGTGTTAAATGCACATCCTGAAAAACGTATTGAACAAATGACTTTAAAGGCGGAGGCTTAAACCATGGCTTGGACGCGTAATCAAATGGCGCAGCGCGCCGCACAAGAACTGGAAGATGGTTTCTATGTCAATTTAGGGATTGGTTTACCAACTTTAGTCGCTAACTATATTCCAGAAAATATCAACGTCTGGCTACAGTCAGAAAACGGCCTGCTCGGGATTGGGGAATTCCCAACTGAAGCCACGGTCGATGCTGACCTGATTAATGCCGGCAAACAGACGGTCACAGCTCGTCAAGGTGCTTCGTTTTTCTCTAGCGCAGACTCTTTTGCCATGATCCGTGGCGGCCATGTCAATATTGCCATTCTGGGGGCCATGGAAGTCTCTGAACAGGGCGATCTGGCCAACTGGATGATTCCGGGCAAAAAAGTCAAAGGTATGGGCGGTGCCATGGACCTGGTCGCAGGTGTGCAAAAAGTGGTGGTGTTGATGGAACACTGCGCCAAAGATGGGACACCTAAAATCGTTTCACAGTGTAGCCTGCCGCTGACCGGTAAAGCCGTGGTTCATCGCGTAATTACCGATTTGGGCGTTCTGGATATTACCCCAACCGGCGTGCAGCTGGTGGAACTGGCACCGGAGGTCAGTTTTGATGAAATCCAGAAAGTCACCGGGGTGCCTTTAATACGTAATGCAGCTTAATGGCTGGTTTTAAAAGCGGGCATCGGATGGTCGTGAATACATCCCCACCGCTACCTCCGCTTTTCAACTAAACCAAAAAGGACGACTTGACGTCGTCCTTTTCTATTTCCTTAACTCAATCCTTACTCTGCTTTTTTCTCGACAATACCTTGGTCATCGACCGCACGTACCACCCCGGTTTCTGTATTTAATACTTCAAACTCAATACGACGGTTCTGGAACTGCCCTTCTGGGGTTGCATTTGGTTCCATCGGCTGTTGCTGGCCATACCCCACGGCCTGTAACTGGGAAGGATCAACCCCGCGTTGTACCAGATAATCACGTACCGCTTCAGCACGGCGTAAGGACAACAGATTATTGGCTTCATTGCTGCCTACTGCATCGGTATGGCCTTTAATGGTCAAATGTACATGCGGCGCACGCTGGATTAAGGCCGCAGCCTGATCCAGAATTGGCTGATTGGCTTCCGGTACAGTCGAAGATGCCGACTCAAAATGAATCGCCTCCAGATTTAAGGCTGTGGCGACATCCAGCGCCTGAATATTATCCGGGTTAATCACGGCCAAGGCTTGTGCTGCGGTCGTGGTCGCTGGTGTGACGGTCTGTACATCGAGATCCTGCTGCACCGTAATGGTCATATTCTTGGCCAAAGGACGCAGCTGATTGGCCACACGCTGCGCATCTGCCGGATTGGTGGACTGAATCGCAATCTGCTCACCCATCCAGGTCATATTGGTATTCGGCACATCTTTCAGGATTTTCAATGCCGTTGGAATCACATCCTGATCAATAAATTCACTATGATAATTACTGGCGCTATTCACCCCACAACCTGTCGGATGGTTAAAAATCCGTTTAACTTCTGTTTGCAGAATGTCGGTATAAGCCGGATTGTTCAGATACAACTGACAGGTGACCAGATCGCCATTGGAACCGGTATTGACCTGCAAATAGGCCGGTTCCGTCGCTGCTGCCTGGGTAACAGGCACCTCTTCTTCATTACGGTCAGAACAGGCTTTAAATAAAAAGGCCAGTAACAATGCCAGAATAATAAAAATCAGAATCGGTACCCACGGCGAGCGCTTCTGCTCTGGCACCTCTTCATATAACTCAGGCGCCTGATGAATGGTCTGCCCGGCAGTGGTATTGACACCTAAACCGGCCAGCAGCGCAGCGGCCCATTCCGGCAAAGCAGCCTGAATGTCCGGCATATGCTGATCAAGCAAATGCACAATCGCCTCAGGATCGGTCGAGCCAGCCTCACTTTCTAAAAAACCTAAGGTTGGTACGATGGCCCGGTTCAGGATAGATTCAATTTCATCTGCCGGCGCCTGACCGCGGCTAAATTCCAGAAACTGCTGTTTCAGGTTCAGGTTGGTACCAAAAATTTCAGCCAGCCGCGGATTAAGCTGATTTCTCAGACTGTCAATGAGGGATGGCCGGTGTCTTAACACCGATAAAAATACCGGATAAAAATCATTTAAGGCACGGTTTTTCTCAATGAGGTAATCCGTTTCCCCGTCTAGCACAATGGATGACACGCTATTTTTCAATAATTCTATCAATCTGGTTTGCATGATATGGCCTCATTTTTGTCATTGTTCTACTCGCATTTTTTAGTGTATCTGGTCATTTTTTAGACGTTGTAAATAATTGTATTTTTCTTTATGTACTTAAATTAAAACATAAAAAAGCCAGCAAATGCTGGCTCTTGAACAGGCGAATTTAGGCCAGGAAAGTCTGAATTACCTTGCCTTTCACGGTTTGCTGAATCAGCGGTGTATTCTTGCCTTGGGACAGAATGCTGTCTTTGTCCAGCGTCCACTCCAGTTCAGGATCAATCAGAATCCAGCCAGCTTCCTGCATCCAGCGATCTGCCATTTGCGCAACCGTCGCCGGTGCCAGTGTCACGGTATGCACCCATTCCAATGGACTGAACAGACCTTCCTCAACCAGTTGCACACCCAAGGGCACAAAGGTATCAAAAGCGGTAAAGCCCGGTAAGGTTTCAGCAAACGGTGCCATTTTGGCCGAACTGCTTAAGGGTTCATGATGGGTACAGATCGCATCAATTACGCCATCTTTTAAGCCCTGACGCAGCAATTCTTTGTCTTTTTCAGCACGTAGCGGTGGACGCACATGCGCCAGCGAGTTAAAGCCATCAATCACCTGATCGGTTAAATGCAGCTGATGCATCGCCACATCACAGGTTACTGGCAGGCCTTTTTGTTTGGCAATTTTAATCAGCTCGACCGAAGCGCCACAGGACAGCAAACCGAAATGCGCACGGACTTTGGTCGCTTCAATCATCAACAGGTATTTGGCAATGGCTACGGTTTCGGCCAGCGCCGGAATCATAGGCAAGCCCTGACGTGAAGCAATAAAACCTTCATGCACACAGCCATCTTTGGCAATTTGCGGTTCTTCGGCATAGAACACCACGGTCAGGTCCAGACCGGCTGCATATTCCAGCGTGCGAATCACGACATCATCATCAGCAAAGGATGCATTGGCATTGGAAACTGCAGTACAGCCGCCCTTTTTCAGACCGGCCATATTGGCAGGCTGTTTGCCTTGCAAGCCTTGGGTTTGTGCGCCAATCACCTGTAAATAAATACCACCATCCAGCATGGCTTTTTCGACCAGACCGTGAATCAAAGCACCATTGTCCTGCACAATCGGCTTGGAATCTGGTGGGGTAAACACGTGCAGAATACCGTTTTCACGTGCCGCCTTGCCTTCTGATTTTAAAGTACCATGCTGCTGCTGACCCGGTTCACGCATCCGCGCGCACAGATCAACCATGGTTGGCATCAGCCATTTGCCTTGTCCATCAATGGTTTCAGTCACATCTGCTGTTTCTGCAACCAGCTTGCCATTTTCCAGATATACCGTTTGCACGCGATCAGTCTTTTGCATTGGATCAAGAACGCGGACATTTTCAATTTTTACAATACGCATGACTGATTCCTTATACCGCAATCGCTTCAATTAAACCTTGTTCCTGCAACTGACCCTGCATCGCCAGTGCCAGCACAGCCATACGCACCGCAATACCATTGGTCACCTGATTTAAAATCACCGATTGCGGACCATCGGCAATGCTGGAATCAATTTCCACACCCCGGTTCATCGGTCCCGGGTGCATCACGATACAATCCGGTTTGGCCAGCGCCAGACGCTCTTTGTTCAGGCCATACATTTTGTAGAATTCTGCCGGTGAGGACAGCGCCGGTGAATCAATCCGTTCATTCTGGATACGCAAGGTAATAATCACATCACAATCACGGATGCCATCTTCCATTTTATTAAACAGGCGTACATCGGCCCCGTATTCCTCAAAACCAAATGGCAGCAAGGTATTCGGTGCAATCACGCGAATATCTTTACAACCTAAAGTTTGTAACGCCGCCACATCAGAACGTGCCACGCGCGAATGTTTAATATCGCCAATAATGGCAATGCTCATGTCAGCAAAGTCTTTTTTGGTTTCACGGCGAATGGTCAGCATATCCAGCATCGCTTGAGTCGGATGCGCATGACGGCCATCTCCGGCATTAATAATCGCGATATTTGGACAGACATCCTTGGCAATAAAATGCGCTGCACCTGAAGAGGAATGACGCACCACAAAAATATCGGCGGCCATGGCTTCCAAGTTCCACAGCGTATCGCGCAGGGTTTCGCCTTTAGAGGTACTGGAACGGGCAATGTCAATGTTAAGCACGTTGGCCGAAAGACGTTTGGCTGCAGCTTCAAAGGTGGTACGGGTACGGGTTGAATTCTCAAAAAACAGGTTCATAACCGTACGACCTTCCAGCAGGTTGTTAGTGATCAGCTGATTTTGGTCATTAAAAAAGGACTGCGCGGTGTCCAAAATTTTGGTGAGGGTTTGTTTGGAAAGCCCTTCGATGGTGATGAAATGTTTTAGATTTCCATCTTTATTGAGTTGAATCTGGCTCGGAGTATGCAATGCCGCCAAGTGCATGAGAGATTCCTTATACGTTAAGTCAACGTATTATACAGAGAATCGCCATTCTTGGCACTTGGCAATTCGGCTACTTGTATAAAAACCGGCTCGATAATAAAAATTGATTTTGAAATTCCTATGTATTTTTTCAATAAGATAATTTAAACGAATTTTTAGAATGAATATTTTATGTTCTAAAATGGCACCCAAGTCTGGAGCTTGAATGCCATAACTGATCTAGCGTAGTGCGCCAATATAATGATGTGAGACTTGTGCCCGATAAATGTCATCTTCAGTTGGTTCAACTTTCATTAATTCATCGTTATTTTTTTGCTGTAAACCCGCTTTTTGACTTATGTTCGAATCGGAAGAGAACTCGAATACGTCTTTAAATTTTTCAACCAGACGCAGTAATTCCGGATCGCGTGTGGCTTCGGCTAATGCAATCACATGTTCGGCATAATCACTATTTTCAGACAGATAAATGGCATCAATTACCCGGCCTGAAACTCGTCTCAAACGTGCATAGATTAAAGTCGCAATTGAAAAACTTTCTGTATTGACCATTCTTGATTCCCCAATCATTTAAAAATCGAGATTGCAGCCTCTCCCCAGCGACTGCAATCTCGTGATAATTACAGCAATATCCATACCAAAATTAAAAAGCCCATCTGTAATTAAGACAGGCTTTTTATAAAAACTACAATTCAGTTATAAATCAGAATAGGCTAAAACTTACATGGCCTTCATCATATTTGGCCGAACCACCTTTTCTTGATACATCATCCTGAATATTCTCATAATTTCTTCTTTCCAGCTGTTCGTCATCTGGAAGATCCAGCAACTGACGCAAACGCTCGACATGCGTTGCCAGTTCAGCATCCCGGGTTTCTAGCGCCAGCGTAATCACATGATGTGCATAGGAGCGATCCTGCATCAGATACATCACGTCAATTACTCGACTATTCACTTTTCTTAACCGTGCATACAACAATGTTGCAATGGAAAAAACATCATCACGACCGGATGTAATATTCACCCTATATCCCTCTGTAAAATAAAAGATTTAATCAACAAGTTCCTCTTGTTGATGGTGTGTAATTATACATATCTCATGAATTTTCAATTTGCTTTTTATGCCAAGATTAAGAGCTTTTTATAATTATTAGCTCTAACAGAGATGTGCCAGATTTATAAAAAATTCCACAGCTTTAATAGCCAAAATACGGTAAACTTGGCGCAGTTTTTATTTATTCTTTTCCGGTCTCTCTATTTTATGAATACCTCTTCACGTTTAAGCAATTATTGGGTCACCTGTGCCGATGGTCTGGAAACCTTATTAGAAGAAGAAATCAAAGGTTTAGGTGTTCAGAATATTGAACGTTTCCCGGGTCGTCTAACCTTCAAAGGTACGCTGGAAAATGCTTACCGCATCTGCATGTGGTCTCGTCTGGCGTCGCGTGTCCTGATGCCAATCCACACCCATGAAATTGAATTTTCACATGATGCCCGTGATGTTGCTGAAGAGCTTTATGAAGGTGCAATCAGCTTTGATTGGTCACTGATTTTTGCACCACAAAGTACCTTCGCCATTCGTTTACACGTTGAACGTGAAATTAAGGTCAATACGCAGTTTGCTACGCTACGTGCCAAAGATGGTGTGGTTGATTCATTTATGGAAGCTGTCGGTAAACGCCCAAGTATCGACACCAAATCACCTGAAATCACCATGTATATTTTGGCAGGTAAAAAAGAACATACCTATTGCTTAGATTTATCGGGTGATTCACTGCATAAACGTGGCTACCGTCGTTTTATGACCGACGCCCCAATTAAAGAAAACCTGGCCGCGGCAATTTTGCAAAAAGCCAAACTCAAAGAAAAGAATCCGGACATTATTCTGGACCCGATGTGTGGTTCAGGTACCTTTATTATTGAATCCCTGCTGATTTTAACCGACCGTGCACCGGGTCTGGTACGCCGTTTCGGCTTTAATGGCTGGAATGGCCATGACCATGAACTGTGGATGTCATTAAAGGCAGAAGCGGCTGAGCGTCATCAACAGGCGCTGGAACAGCCACTGCCAAAATTCTATGCTTTTGATGCCGACTGGGAAGCAGTCAAAGCCACCAAACAGAATATTATTGCTGCCGGTTTTGAACGTCTGCTCGATCATATCCAGATTGAAGAACGCACCTTGTCAGACTGGCCAGATTTTCAGGCCGAAGGCAAAACTGCGTTTGTGGTGACCAACCCGCCGTATGGTGAACGTCTGGGTGATAAAGCCTCGAACCGTGCCTTGTATTTAGGTCTGTCTGCCCTGCTACAAAAACATTTCCCGAACCAGTCTGCTGCTGTCATTGCAGCCCAGGTGGAACAGGCCGATGTGCTGGCATTTAATGAGCCGCAAACCTTGCGTTTAATGAATGGTAAGCTGCCAATTTACATTCGCTTTGGTACGGTCAAACCATCGGCAGTAGTAAAACCGTTCCTGGCTGACTGGCAGCCACAGCAGTTTGAACCAATTGAAGGTGCCGAAGACTTTACCAACCGTCTGCAAAAGAACATGCAGGCCTTAAAAAAATGGGCGGTTAAAGAAAACGTTTACTGCCTGCGTCTGTATGATGCCGATTTACCGGACTTTAATGTCGCGGTCGATTTATATGGTGATCGTCTGCATGTGCAGGAATATGCACCACCGAAGAAAATTGATCCTGAAAAAGCAAAAAAACGCTTTAACCTGGCGCTGCAAGCGATTCGTGCCGTGACCGGTTTAGGCCGTGATGCCGTGTTTATTAAAACCCGTGCCCGTCAGGAAGGTAAAAACCAGTACACCAAACAAAGTACCGCATCGAAACGCTTTATTGTGCAGGAGGGTCAGGCCAAGATTCTGGTTAACCTCACCGACTATCTGGATACCGGCCTATTCCTGGACCATCGCCAGATTCGTTTACGTATTGCCAAAGAAGCTAAAGGCAAGCATTTCCTCAATCTGTACAGCTATACATCAACGGCGAGTTTGCATGCTGCTTTAGGCGGCGCAGCCAGCACCACCAGTGTGGACTTGTCCAACACCTATTTGAACTGGTCCAAAGAAAACTTTGTCTTAAACGGCTTAACCGTCAACCATGCCGATGAACAACACCAGTTCTTTGCCAGCGACTGTTTTGAGTGGCTAAAAGAAGGTCATGAGCAATATGACCTGATCTTTATTGATCCGCCCACCTTCTCTAACTCGAAGAAATTCTACGGCACTTTTGATGTACAACGTGACCATGTTTCGCTAATTAAACGCGCCATGAACCGTTTAACCACAGAAGGCACCCTGTACTTCTCGAACAACTATCGCGGTTTTGAAATGGATGAAACCTTGCCAGCGCTGTTTGATATTCAGGAAATCAGCCATGAAACCATTGGTCCAGATTTCAAGCGTAACCAGAAGATTCACCGCGCCTGGAAAATCCAGCATCCACAAATCTAAAATGTGAATGGTAAAGGATGATTTAATCCTTTTCTATTCACAGTTCATTCGATTAGCAATAAAAAGCCTGCTACCCCATAGCAGGCTTTTTTTACATCGGAAACTTTACGCTGTCACTCATCATCCAGCGTGGACTTACTTTGCAGAGTGAATCGCTACATCTGCCCGGCTTTTTGCTGCAGATACCTCCATAAAAAAACCCGGCCGAAGCCAGGTCTTTGATTAAACAGTTTAGATGAACCGTGTGCGGATTAGTTCAGTTTCAGCTTCTGGAAATCCAGTTGGCCTGCATCTGCCGTAATCACAATGGTATCTCCCGGCTGGAAGTCACCGGCCAGAATTTTCTGCGCCAGATTATTTTCTACCTGTTGCTGGATGGCACGTTTTAATGGACGCGCACCGTAAACTGGGTCAAAACCGGCTTCAATCAGCTGGTCAAAGGCAGAATCATCTACCGTTAACTTGATATCGCGGTCGGCCAGACGGGCACGTAAACGGTCCAGCTGGATATCGGCGATACCACGAATCTGGGCTTTTTCCAGGGCATGGAATACCACCAGCTCATCAATACGGTTGATAAACTCCGGACGGAAATGCTCAGACACAGCTGCCATCACCACATTGCGTACATCGTCACGGCTTGGATTATCGCCCAGTTCACGCACATCGCTTGAACCCAGGTTCGAAGTCATTACAATCACGGTGTTTTTAAAGTCCACCACACGGCCCTGCGAGTCGGTCAGGCGACCATCATCCAGTACCTGGAGCAAGATGTTAAATACATCCGGATGGGCTTTTTCTACCTCATCAAACAGCACCACGCTATACGGTTTACGGCGTACGGCTTCGGTTAATACCCCGCCTTCTTCATAGCCGACATAGCCCGGAGGCGCACCGACCAGACGACTGACTGAATGTTTTTCCATAAATTCGGACATATCAATCCGGATCATGGCGTCATCGCTGTCAAACAGGAAGTTGGCCAAGGCTTTGGTTAACTCGGTCTTACCGACACCGGTTGGACCCAGGAATAGGAAAGAACCACTTGGACGGTTCGGATCCGACAACCCGGCACGTGAACGGCGCACCGCATTGGATACCGCAATCACCGCTTCATCCTGCCCTACCACACGCTGATGCAGGAAGCTTTCCATTTGCAGCAGTTTTTCACGCTCGCCTTGCAGCATTTTCGCAACCGGAATACCGGTGGCTGCGCTGACCACTTCCGCAATTTCGTTATCGGTGACTTTATTGCGCAATAACTTCGGTTCTTCTTTCTCTTCCACCAGCTCATCTTGGGCCAGCTGTTTTTCCAGTTCCGGAATCACGCCATATTGCAGACGCGACATCTCGCCCAGATCATTTTCACGCTGTGCTTTTTGCAAGGCAATACGCGCCTGATCCAGCTGCGCCTGAATCTGCTTAGTGCCTTCGACCAGAGTTTTTTCAGACTTCCACACTTCTTCCAGATCGTTATAGTCTTTTTGGACGTCTTCGATCTGTTTTTCCAGATGACTGACTTCTGCACGGCTGCCGGCATCTTCATCTTTTTTCACAGCTTCAAGTTGCAGCTTTAACTGAATCAGACGGCGTTCCAGCTTATCCAGCGCTTCCGGTTTAGAGTCCAGCTCCATCTTGATGCGCGATGCTGCTTCATCAATCAGGTCAATGGCTTTATCGGGCAACTGACGGTCAGTGATATAACGATGTGACATTTTCGCTGCAGCAATAATCGCCGAGTCGAGAATTTTCACCCCGTGGTGGACTTCATAACGCTCTTTCAGACCACGTAAAATGGCAATGGTGTCTTCGACACTTGGCTCATCGACCAGCACTTTCTGGAAACGGCGCTCAAGGGCGGCATCTTTTTCAATGTACTGACGATATTCATCGAGCGTGGTTGCCCCCACGCAGCGTAATTCACCGCGTGCCAGCGCCGGTTTCAGCATGTTGCCGGCATCCATCGCGCCATCACCTTTACCTGCGCCAACCAGGGTATGTAACTCATCAATAAACAGGATGATTTCGCCTTCATGCTTGGCCAGATCTTTCAGGACCGCTTTTAAACGCTCCTCAAACTCGCCGCGATATTTGGCACCGGCCAGCAATGAACCCAGGTCCAGCGATAACACGCGTTTGCCTTTTAAGCTTTCTGGCACTTCACCATTCACAATACGCTGTGCCAGACCTTCTACAATTGCGGTTTTACCGACCCCAGGCTCACCAATCAGTACCGGGTTATTTTTGGTCCGACGTGACAAGACCTGTACGGTACGGCGGATTTCATCATCACGACCAATCACCGGATCGAGCTTGCCAGCCAGCGCACGTTCGGTTAAATCTACAGTGTATTTATTGAGTGAATCACGTTGATCTTCATGATTATTACTCATCACTTTTTCATCACCTCGAATTTTTAAAATCACCTGACGCAGACTGTCTGCGCTGACACCGATACTGTTCAATAAGCTTTTAGTGGCCCCAACTTCGCTCAGGCCCAGTAATACCCAGTCGGTAGACAGGAATTCATCGCCCGCTTTCTGGGCATAGCTATCGGCCAAGTTTAAGGCTTTAACCGCTTCCGGACTTAAATTAATGTCGCCAGTCGGATTGGCTAGCGTTGGCGCATCATTCAGTGCCTGCTGCAACTTGCTCTGCAAATCACGCAACTGGGCACCGGCCTGCTGTAACAAGCTGACATTGGATGCTTCTTCTAACAGAGTGGCCAAGACATGAATGCCGTCAATGGCGGTATGGTCTTTGCCCATCGCCAGCGATTGCGCATCGGAGAGAGCTTGCTGTAAGCGATTTGTAAATTTTTCAAAACGCATTCTTGTTATTCCTCACAACAATTTTTTCACTTGAAACATATATGGGAGTACTTTTGGCAATTTCAAATGATTTTTCATATATTTTTCAAAGTGTTATTTTAATGCAACAGATATAACTCAATTATAATATTGGTCTGTGACCGGCCAATTTCAAGTCAGCATCAGGATTATTTTTATACAGCAATGACGTTGCGACCTATGTAACAGGAAACACATATTTTGAGAGCTCTGCCCATTGCGGCCAATTTTTTGCGAGGTCTAAAACCATGGAAAAATAAAAAAGCCGGTAATTAACCGACTTTTTACATGACTTTACAGTCATGATTATTCTGCTTCGATAATCTCGAAATCGTGGCTAATTTCAACACCACCATCTGACAGCATTTTGCTGGCTGAACAGTATTTTTCTGCGGATAATTCAACTGCCTTGGCGACCTGCTTTTCCTTGACTGCCTTGCCTGTCACCACAAAATGCAGATGAATTTTGGTGAACACCGCCGGAATCGAATCGGCACGTTCTGCTTTCAGCTGACAAACCACACCAGTCACATCCTGACGTGATTTCTTTAAAATGGTCACAATATCAAACGATGCACAACCACCAAGTCCCATTAAAATGAGCTCCATGGGACGTGGTCCACGGTTTTCTCCACCATACTCGGCAGAACCATCCATCACCACGCTATGGCCACTTTCCGATTTTGCTTCAAAAGCAACATTCTCTAGCCAATGAACACTCGTTTGCATTGCAAGTCCTTCAAAAAAACTATAAATTTACAAGGTGCCTGTACACTAACATAATTTGAGTTGATAAGGAATTTCATCTCTACTGTGTGACAAGTTCATACTAGGTCTTGTGCGATCTATTATTTATCCATTTTCGGAACCGTTAGCATGACTTCAAACTTTTCACAATTAAGCACCGATGCCCTGTCTCCTGGTCAATTACCAGATTCAGTCAAGGCATTATTAAAACGTGCATATATCAACCGTTATCCGAAACGGACCACAATTGTTGATGCGGGGTCTGAATCAAAATCACTTTATTTGATTCTGAAAGGATCTGTTTCCATCATTCTGCGTGAAGATGATGATCGCGAAATTGTTGTGGCGTATTTGAATCCGGGTGACTTCTTTGGGGAAATGGGTCTATTCGAAGCAAATCCACAACGTACTGCAGAAGTACGCACACGTGACGTTTGTGAAATTGCCGAAGTGACTTATGAAAACTTCCACGAGCTCAGCAAGCAATATCCAGATTTAAGCTATGCGGTATTTGCCCAACTGGTGCGCCGTTTAAAAAATACCACGCGTAAAGTGACCGATCTGGCCTTCATTGATGTTTCAGGCCGTATTGCGCGTTGTCTGATTGACCTGTCTGCGCAGCCTGAAGCCATGATTTTGCCAAATGGCCGTCAAATCCGCATTACCCGTCAGGAAATTGGCCGCATTGTTGGCTGTTCACGTGAAATGGTCGGCCGTGTTCTGAAAACCCTGGAAGAACAAGGCATGATCGAAACTGATGGTAAAGCCATTCTGATTTTTGATGCCTCTTTAGAGCAAAATGATGCAGCAGATGAACAGTTTGATGATGAATAAGTCTTAAACTGCTATATGCTTAAGGCAAATCTTCGGATTTGCCTTTTTTATGCCTGTTCGCTATGTGAAAAATATTTACAAACTAACCTAAAATATTGATTTAACAGTCTGCCTGCGATGGTTTAGCCTAGTCCCTATTCGCTTGATGATATTTTGAATAAGGACATCTTATGCAGTTCAATCCCCTTGCTGATACCGGTATTTTATTGCCTGAAATCTGTCTGGGCACCATGACCTTTGGTGAACAAAACACCCAGGATGAAGCCTTTGCCCAGCTGGATTATGCACTGGAACGTGGCCTGTATTTCTGGGATACCGCCGAAATGTATCCGGTGCCCCCTAAACCAGAAACTCAAGGTGCCACCGAAGTCATGATTGGCAACTGGCTCAAGGCGCGCGGTGGACGGGACAAGCTTTTTTTGGCCTCAAAAATTGCCGGACCGGCTCAAGGCGGCAGCCATATTCGTGATGGACAAACCCGTTACAACGCTACTGATATTCGCACTGCCCTGGATGGCAACCTGAAACGCCTGCAAACCGATTATATTGACTTATACCAGCTGCACTGGCCACAGCGTCCGACCAACTTCTTTGGCAAGCTGGGTTATGGCAATGCCGAAGCCCATGCACAGCAGTATGTCACCGATCTTGAAGAAACCCTGACCGCCTTGCAGCAGGAAATCCAAAACGGACGGATTCGCTATATTGGGCTCTCCAATGAAACCCCATGGGGCACCATGAAGTTTTTGCATCTGGCGGAAAAACTCGGTTTAAGCAAATTTGTCAGCGTACAAAACCCCTATAACCTGCTGAATCGCACCTATGAAATTGGCATGTCGGAAATTGCCAAATATGAAGGCGTCGGCTTACTGGCTTATTCTCCTCTGGCCTTTGGTTACTTAACCGGGAAATTCCGGCATGGCGCCCGTCCGGCCAATGCGCGTGTCACCCTGTATTCACGCTTTAGCCGCTACAGCAATCCAGAAAGTGAATGGGCCACAGAGCAATATGCGCAACTGGCCGAGCAACATGGCCTCAGTTTAACCCAACTGGCTTTGGCTTTTATTAAGCAGCAGTTCTTTGTCACCAGTACCATTATTGGCGCGACTTCACTAGAGCAACTAAAAGAAAATATTGATGCCTTTGAAGTCAATCTGTCCGATGACATTTTACAAGGCATTGAAGCGATTCACCGTCAGCAGCCCAACCCGGCGCCTTGATGGCTTTCAATCAAATTCCAGCAACATCATGCATAAAAAAATGCCTCATCATATGAGGCATTTTTAAATCCATTTTAAACCCAGAAGCTTAACGACGGTTCTGGTTATAAATGGCCTGAGCAGCCGGCAAGTTCTCACGCATCGCTGCAATACGCTGGCTGTTCGATGGGTGAGTTGACAGGAACGATGCCCCGCCACCACCTTCCAAGCGGTTCATTTTTTCCCATAAGGTAATTGCCGCTTGCGGGTTATAGCCACCACGCGCCATCAGCATTAAACCGCCTTCATCGGCACGACTTTCCAGATTACGTGAATATGGCAAGCCCACACCCACCTGTGCACCCAATTGTGCCGCTGCAGCGCCTAACTGGCCAACGTTACTGCCTGCAGCGCTTAAACCGATATTTAAAGCCAGGTTGGTCAGTGCCTGCGCGCCAATTTTACTCTTGGCATGTTCTTCTAGAGCATGCACCATTTCATGGCCCATAATCGCAGCAATTTCGGCATCGGTCAGATTCAGTTTATTGACGATACCGGTATAGAACACCACTTTACCGCCCGGCGCGACAAAGGCATTAATCTGGTCAGATTTTAATACTGCCAGCTGCCAGCTAAATGGCTGACCAGTCTGGTTCATCTGGTTGGCAACCGGTGTTAAACGCTGGAACACCGTGTTAATACGTTTATAGGTACTCGAACTGGTGTCCAGCTGCCCCTTGTTACGCGCATCTTGCACCATCTGGCTATAACTTTGCGCCGCGGTTGCATTTAGGGTTGCGGTATCTGCACCGGCCATATCGGCCACGGTGGTACAGCCTGAAAAAGTGATTGCACTTGCGGCACAAAAACTCAATACCAATTTTTTGTTCATTATAATAATCTCCGCCATTCGGCTATACACATACTCATGAATTATATGAAATCATTTCAATGCTTTAAATCTGAAATGGCTTCATAATCATATCATTTATGTAAACAATGGCAGTGCTGTGTAAACTGTAGCTACATCAGCAGCAACGAGCGGAATACGGCCTTAATAGGCAAACTGATAGAAAATCCAGAATACCAGACAGAAAATATTCAGGCCCAGATACATCTGCGAAACCACTTCCATTTTCTCTTCCAGTGCCGGATTTTTACGTTTATAGAATAAATAGGCGTTTTGGATCAGTACCAGCGGCACCAAAATACAGGCAAAAATCACACTCAGACCAATAAAGGCCTGATACATAATATTCGGATCATGCTTTTGTAACAGAATCAGCAACATCGCAATGGTCGGTGCACCGCCCATGGCAAATAATAACGAATAGAAAATGGTGCTTGAAATATTTTTATGCATCCTGCCTGACCCAATGTTTTTTCTGTGTTTTATTCTAGCAAGCACCATCTGAATAGACAGTGCTGATCTGTGCAACTTTAGTCTTGAATTACTTCGCAGCGCGGTAATACTGCATTGCTTCCGGCATCATCTGCTGTAACGCGGCAATACGGTCATTATTGCTGGGATGGGTCGACATAAACTTGGCAATAGCGCTATTTCCACGGGCATCGTTGGCATTCATTTTCTGCCAGAGCGTAATTGCTGCATTCGGATCATAACCGGCTTTGGCCATTAACAGTAAACCGCCTTTGTCGGCGCGGCTTTCCAGATTACGCGAATAAGGCAACCCTACCCCAAACTGGCTACCCAAATCCAGCAGTAAACCACCATAACCACCCACCGACTGGCCCACATATTGCGAGCCAATACTAACCGCCAGATTGGTCAGGGTCTGGGCACCAATTTTACTTTTGGCATGTTCTTCCAGTGCATGTACCATTTCATGGCCCATGATCGCCGCGACTTCATTGTCAGTCAGTTTCAGGTTTTCAACAATGCCTGTATAGAACACTACTTTGCCACCCGGAGCCACATAGGCATTAATTTCAGGTGACTTAATCACCGCCACTTGCCACTCAAAAGTCTGCCCGGTCTGGTTCATCTGGTCGGCATAGGGCTTCATCTTTAAAAACACGCGATTAACCTTCTTATAGGTGGCAGAACGGGTATCTAGCACCTTTTTCTGCTCGGCTTCCTGCAACATTTGCTGATAGCTCTGGCTGGCGTTTAAGTTTAAAGTCGCTGAATCTGCCCCGGCCAGTTCTGCCACAGTGGCGCAGCCCGTCAAATGCGTTGCCAATACAATTCCAATGGCTAAGTTCTTATATTTCATAACATTCTCTAATTGTTCGAAAGTGCCTAGCACTATAAACAAAATCAGGGAATTCTCAAGATGGTGCGCTATTTTTCTGAGCCAAAAATAAAAAACCCTGTGCAAGCACAGGGTTTTCTCATTTCAGCTTAAACGATTAAGCTTCAAACGGATGACGCAGAATAATGGTTTCTGCACGGTCTGGACCGGTTGAAATGATATCGATTGGACATTCAATTAACTGCTCAAGACGCTTGATGTAGTTGATTGCATTTTCAGGCAATTGTTCAACACTGGTCGCACCCACAGTTGACTCAGACCAGCCTGGCATGGTTTCGTAAATTGGCTTCAAGTTTTCATAAGCCAGCGCGTCAGAAGAACCGACACAACCTGAATCGGTGTTTTCATAGCCAACACAGATTTTAATTTCTTCTAAACCATCCAATACGTCTAACTTGGTCAGGCAGATTCCAGACAGTGAGTTTACATCGACTGAACGGCGCAGGATTTCTGCATCGAACCAGCCACAACGACGTTGACGGCCAGTAGATGCACCAAACTCGTGACCCACTGTACCCAGGTGTTTACCAATTGCATCACCCACATCATTTGCCGCGTCGTAGACCAGCTCAGTTGGGAACGGACCAGCACCCACACGTGTGGTGTAGGCTTTGGTAATACCCAGCACATAGTCAAGATGCAATGGACCTAAACCAGAACCTGAGCTTACGCCGCCCGCAGTGGTGTTTGAAGAAGTCACGTACGGATAAGTACCGTGGTCAACGTCCAGCAATGAACCTTGCGCACCTTCAAACATAATGTTGTCACCGTTTTTACGGTAATTATGAATTTCAGTGGTTACATCCACCACTAATGGTGCAATCACTTCACGCCATTGGTCACACAGTGCAATCACGTCGTCCAGTTTAACTTCTTCAACACCGTAGTATTGAGTTAACTGGAAGTTGTGGTAATCCAGCAATTCAGCCAGCTGCGCACGTAATGCGTCACCGCCACGTACCAGGTCAGCCACACGTACTGCACGGCGCGCCACTTTATCTTCGTAGGCAGGGCCAATACCACGACCGGTAGTACCAATTTTGGCATTGCCACGTTTTTTCTCACGTGCCTGATCCAGCGCAATGTGGTTCGGAAGAATTAATGGACAGTTTGGAGAAATACGTAAACGTTCTTTAACTGGCACGCCTTCCTGTTCAAGAATGGTCATTTCCTTGATCAGCGCTTCAGGTGAAAGCACCACACCGTTACCAATTAAGCACAGTACGTTTTCACGTAAAATACCAGATGGAATGAGGTGTAATACAGTTTTCTTACCACCAACCACGAGAGTATGACCTGCGTTGTGTCCGCCTTGATAACGTACTACCGCAGCCGCTTGATCTGTGAGCAGGTCGACGATTTTACCTTTACCTTCGTCGCCCCATTGGGTACCAAGTACCACAACATTCTTGCCCATAATAGCCTCATTACATCATGCTGTTAAAATTGAAAACCAGGCGCATGTGACATGAACACATGCGCTGGCGATTAAATTTTTTCGACCGTCCACTCACCGTTACGATTCACCAGCTGGTGAGTTGCATACGGTACAGAGCTTAAATCATCCTGACCCAATAACTGAATTACACTTAAGCCTTGGGTACGGGTGGCCTGAATTGCAGCCAATAAATCTGCCTGATTGCCCTTTGGTGCAACCACCACCGATTTGGCTTCGAAACGACCGGCGCTGAGCGCATATAAGTCGCAAGAGAAACCGGTTGCCGGACGGGCACGACCAAAATGCTGGCCAATACCATCATAACGGCCGCCTTGAGCCAGTGGTGCAGCACGGTTTGGTGCATAAACGGCATACATTAAACCGGTGTGATAGTGATACGAACGCAGCTCTACCACATCAATCCCGATATGCAGATTTGGCCAGCGTGCCTGAATTTCTGCCTGGGTGGTTTTTACCGCATCAAAGGCATGTTTGAATTCCACATTGGCCAGCACATCGGTGCTTAAATGGGCTTCCAGTGCATCCAGATCACTGGCAAAACGGCCCAGCGCATAGAAATCTGAACCAAAGGCTAAATCCTGGGTAAAGTCCGCCAGTTCTGGCAAGGCTTTACGCTGATATAAATCAGACAACTGACGCTCAGTGGCTTTGTTCAGACCAGCTTTTTGTACCAGACTGCGGAACAGACCCACATGACCTAAATCCAGATGGATACCATCGGCCAGACCGGCTTCCTGAATCAGGCTGATCATCAGGTCAACCATTTCCACATCAGCATCAATGCTGTCGGAACCGAACAGTTCGGCACCCAGCTGCAAAGGCGCACGGGTGGTATTAAAGCCCTGTGGCTTGGTATGCAAAACCGTACCAGCGTAGCAATAACGCGCCACACCATCTACCGGATGCACATGCGCATCAATACGCGCCACCTGTGGTGTCATATCGGCACGCACGCCAAGCAGACGGCCAGACAGCTGGTCAATCACCTTGAACGTGGCCAGGTCTAAATCTTGATTCGATTCTGAAAGAGAAGAGAGAGATTCGATATATTCAATAAATGGCGTGTACACCAACTGATAACCTCGAGATGCGAGGAAATCCAGTGAATTACGGCGCAATGTTTCGATGACTTGCGCTTGTTCTGGTAATACATCAGCTACACCATCAGGTAATAACCATGTCTCTGAAATGGGCATGTTGTAAACCTAAATTCTTGTCTGCGCGGAACAAATCCGCATAAAAAAATCGGGAGCACACCCGATTTCTCCTAGTTTAGCACGATCAAATGGGCTGTGCATCGCAAATTTGATAATTTTCTCTGTCTGATCAATTCCATTGCAATCCTGCCCGGCTGGAGCTGTCATTTCGAGAGTAAAAGCTGTTTTTGCGGAAGAAGATAAAGGAGCTGGACACATCCCAAACTCATCATCTTTTTTTCAGGGCAGATGAAAATCATCTTCCCTCTGCCCTACGTCCATCTGCTTAAAAAAGACTTATTTGACTTTATTCGGATCCAGCACTTGAGTAATTAAATTGACCAGCTCAACATTCTGGGTTTCCAGCTGATGAATACGCTGCGCTGATTTATCCAGCGCTTCCTGCTGCACGTGCATTTTCTTGGCCAGATCCTGCATGATCTCTAAAGTCTTTTTCAGATTTTCTTCCAGACTGATGACTTTGTTTTCGAGCTGATGATTATCGCTTTGGCGATTCAAATGATCATGCTGGTTTTTAAACTGCAGCCAGATCAGAAAAATCACCGCCACGGCCAACAGTAAAATAAATCCCCAAAGTAGAATAAACATCATGTGTAGTGCTCGACTTATTTGTTTTGTTTTATCTTAACGAAAAATATAGCAAAAAGGCGAAAAATCGCCTCCGACCTGTCAATGCCCGGCTGTGAGCGTGTTTAACCCGGTTAGACCACCGCCCTGCAGTCCAAGCTTAGACAAAGATTTGGACAGATAGAAATTAATGCGCCTGATGGGCAAAAGATTCACATAAATCCAGTAAACGGTTGGCATAGCCCCATTCATTGTCATACCAGGCAAAGACTTTGGCCTGATGCCCGACCACCATGGTCTGGGTAAGATCGACAATTAAAGAATACGGCGAATGGTTAAAGTCACTCGATACCAGCGGCTCATCGGTGACCTGCATAATTTCGGCATAATCCTGCTGCGCGGCTTTCACCAGCACTTCATTCAGCTTATGTACGGTAATGGGTGACTGGGAAATAAAGCTGACATCAATGGCAGCGACATTAATGGTGGGCACCCGAATTGAATAGCCATCAATACGGTTTTCCATTTTGGGCATCACCTGTTTTAAGGCGCCTAAAGCACTTGAGGTGGTTGGAATAATATTCTGACCGGATGCACGTGCACGGCGTAAATCACGGTGTGCATGATCCAGCACCGACTGATCAGCCGTGACAGCATGAATTTCAGTCATCAGCGCGGTTTCAATACCAAAAGCATCATCCACAATTTTAACCAACGGCACCAAGGCCTGAGTGGTACAGGAAACACTGGAAATAATCTGGTCTGAGGCTTTGACCTCATGATGATTGACCCCGTAAACAATGGCGGCATCAACCGTGTCAAACGGTGCTGCGCCAATAATCACCCGTTTGGCACCGGCATGAATATGCTGGGTTGCGGCTTCACGCGAACGGAACAGGCCGGTACATTCCAGCACCACATCAATATTTAACTGCTGCCATGGCAACTGTGCCGGCTGTGGCTGGCTCAGCACCTGAACTTTCAGCTTGGCCTGCCCCGAGTGTATGCACAGATAAATCTGTTCCTGTTCCAGCTGGATTTCTACCTGCCCCGGAAAACGGCCATGGGTTGAATCGTATTTAAACAGATGTAGTAGCGTGGCAACATCGGCAACGTCATTAATCGCGACAATATCAAAATGAAATTCTTTAGGATTTTCAAACCAGGCACGCAGTACATTTCGCCCAATTCGCCCAAAGCCATTAATCGCCACTCGTTGCATCCGTATTCCTTCAAACTGCACATCAATCTTGTCTGTGCTTATGTTAAAGGATTTCCGCCAGACACGGCGAATAATTCCTGCCAAACTCAGCAATTAATTTAAACCTGTCCAATATTTAAGCAGTTAGCAGCACTATTTTCTGCTTGATAAAAATTAGCAGGATGCACGGTAACTGGCTAAACCGCAGCAATGACAACAGCTTGTGATTTCACAGCAGTTTAGATGACTTTAAGGTTTGGGTTTTCGCCGCAGATTTGTCATCAAAACACTTTAAAATCATTGGTGAGTGTGGCTTTTTCCGTTATAATTTGGCGTTTTTAAATTTTAAGCCCGTATAACAGCAGAGAAAATCTTGTCAGACTGTTATGCTTTTAGCCAAATCGAGAATTATGGAGTGACTTGGTTGTGAGTACTCGTTTTATGACATCAGCTGAAATTCGTGAAGCATTTTTGCGTTACTTTGAATCGCAAGGGCATACACGTGTCGCGTCGAGTTCTCTGGTTCCCGCCAACGACCCAACGTTGCTGTTCACCAATGCTGGTATGAACCAGTTTAAAGATTGTTTCTTAGGTCTGGAAAAGCGCGATTATGTCCGTGCCGTATCTTCACAAAAATGTGTACGTGCCGGTGGTAAACACAACGACTTAGATAACGTCGGTTATACCGCGCGTCACCACACCTTCTTTGAAATGTTGGGTAACTTCTCTTTTGGTGATTACTTCAAGCGTGATGCGATCAAGTTTGCCTGGGAATTCCTGACCGGTGATGAATGGTTAGCCCTGCCAAAAGACAAACTGTATGCCACGGTTTACCACACCGATGACGAAGCATTCGACATCTGGAACAAGGAAATCGGTTTAGCACCAGAACGTATTATCCGTATTGGCGACAACAAAGGCGAGAAATACGCATCTGATAACTTCTGGGCTATGGGTGATACCGGTCCATGCGGTCCATGTTCTGAAATTTTCTTTGACCATGGCGATCATATCTGGGGTGGCCTACCTGGCACACCTGAAGAAGATGGCGACCGTTTCATTGAAATCTGGAACAACGTCTTTATGCAGTTCAACCGTACTGCTGATGGCGTATTGCACCCGCTTCCTGCTCCTTCGGTCGATACCGGTATGGGCTTGGAACGTATTTCTGCCGTATTACAGCACGTCAACTCCAACTACGAAATTGACCTGTTCCAGCATCTTTTAAAAGCAGCAGCTGAAATTATTGGTCTAGATACCTCTGCACTTGAAGCGGAAGCCAAAGAAAAAGGCACACCGGTACAATATCCAGCTTCACTTAAAGTGGTGGCTGACCATGCCCGTTCTTGCTGCTTCCTGATTGCAGATGGCGTCAATCCGTCTAACGAAGGACGTGGTTATGTACTGCGCCGTATTATCCGCCGTGCCGTGCGTCATGGTAACAAACTCGGTGCAACCGGTTCATTCTTCCACAAAATGCTGCAACCGCTGATTGAAGTAATGGGTGCGGCGTATCCTGAACTGGAAGCTCAAAAAGCACGTATTGAAGCGCAATTACTGAAAGAAGAAGAACAATTCGCCAAAACACTTGAGCAAGGTTTGAAATTGCTTGAAGGCGAACTGGCGAACTTAAAAGGTTCTGTGATTCCAGGCGAAGTGGTATTTAAACTGTATGACACTTACGGTTTCCCGACCGACCTAACCGCAGATATTGCCCGTGAACGCGACCTAACCATTGATGAAGCTGGCTTTGAAGTTGAAATGGCAGCACAGCGTCAACGTGCACGTGATGCCGGTAAATTTGCCATCGACTATAACAGCGTAGTCAAAGTGGATGGTGAAACCCAGTTTGATGGTTACGATGCCACTGCAGGTCAAGGTCAAATCATTGCCATCTATAAAGATGGCGAACAAGTTGACGAAGTCGCTGAAGGTGATGAAGCACTGATCGTCCTGAACCAGACGCCATTCTATGCAGAAAGCGGTGGTCAGATCGGTGATACCGGTATTTTCAAAAACGACACCGGTATTTTTGAAGTGCAAGACACCAAAAAATCGGGCGGCGCTTTTGTACACCAGGGTATTGTAACCATGGGTAGCCTGAAAGCAGCACAAAACGTGGAAGCAATTGTCAAAGCGGACATTCGTGCTGCAACTGCACGCAACCACTCGGCGACTCACCTGCTGCACGCTGCGCTGCGTCAAATTCTGGGCTCACACGTACAGCAAAAAGGTTCACTGGTTGCATCAGACGTATTACGTTTTGACTTTGCCAACGACCAGCCGGTTTCATTTGAACAGCTGCAAGAAATTGAACGTCTGGTGAATGCTGAAGTGATTGCCAACACACCAGTAACAACTGAGTTACTCGATATCGAATCGGCCAAAGCCAAAGGCGCGATGATGCTGTTCGGTGAGAAATACGGTGATGAAGTTCGCGTACTGTCTATGGGTTCAGTAATTGAAGAGAAAAACTTCTCGATTGAACTGTGTGGCGGTATTCACGTGAAACGCACCGGTGACATCGGTCTGTTCAAAATTACCTCTGAAGGGGGTGTGGCTGCAGGCGTGCGTCGTATTGAAGCAGTGACAGGTACCAAAGCGATTGAAGCTGCGCAAAAAGCTGATCGTGACATCAACACCATTAATGCGCTGTTAAAAGCACAGAAAGAGCAAACCATTGAGAAAGTTGAAGCAATTGTTGAAACAGCATCTAGCCTGCAAAAACAGATTGAACAACTAAATCAGAAACTAGCCAGCCTGCAAGCGGGTGAACTTTTAAGCCAAGTTCAGACCATTGCTGGCCGTGCAACACTTATTACCACTGTTCAGGGTATGGATGCCAAAGCACTGCGCAACCTGCATGACGGTGTGAAATCAAAATTAGACAACGCAGTGATTGTACTTGCCGGTGTAGAGGGTGACAAAGTGAGCCTGATTGCATCCGTTGCAAAAGACTTCACTACGTCTATTAAAGCAGGTGACATCATCAAACACTTGGCTACTGAGCTTGGTGGTAAAGGTGGTGGTAAACCTGACTTAGCACAAGGTGGCGCGCCACTAAACGAGAAGTTTGCAACCGTGATGGCAGAGTTAACTGCCTGGCTGGAAGCAAAATAACTTCACTTTTGTGTAACTGACCCTGGCGGCAATCAGGGTCATGGCTTATATGGAACAACTATGGCATTAATCGTTCAAAAATATGGCGGTACTTCTATGGGTACGCCCGAGCGCATTTTAAATGTTGCTCGTCGCGTAAAGCGCTGGCATGACCATGGCCACAAGGTGGTCGTTGTTGTATCAGCAATGAGTGGCGAAACTAATCGCCTGCTCGCTCTCGCGAAAGCCATTACCGACACCCCTGACCCACGTGAACTTGACCAGATGGTTTCTACGGGTGAGCAGGTAACGATTTCCATGTTAGCTATGGCGCTCAATTCTATTGGCGTAGAAGCTAAATCTCTAACCGGTCGCCAAGTCGGAATTAAAACTGACAGCGCGTTCACCAAAGCCCGTATTGAAGCGATTGACACCGATGTCATGACCGGTCATTTAGATGCCGGCCGTGTGATTGTGGTTGCAGGCTTCCAGGGTGTAGACGAGCAAGGCAATACCACAACTTTAGGCCGCGGTGGTTCAGATACAACCGGTGTTGCGTTAGCCGCAGCATTAAAAGCAGATGAATGCCAGATCTACACCGATGTTGATGGTGTATACACCACTGACCCGCGTGTTGCGCCAAAAGCAAAAAAAGTGGATCGTATTTCCTTTGAAGAAATGCTGGAAATGGCATCTTTAGGCTCAAAAGTCCTGCAAATCCGTTCTGTAGAATTTGCTGGTAAATATCAGGTGCCTTTACGCGTACTATCTAGCTTCGATAACGACAACGATGGTGCATTTGACGAAGAGTTTAAAAACAACGTCGGAACTCTTATTACTACTGAATTGGAAGACAACATGGAACAGCCAATTATCTCAGGTATCGCGTTTAACCGTGACGAAGCTAAACTGACTATTCTCGGTGTGCCAGATGAGCCAGGTATTGCCTCTAAAATCTTGGCCCCAATTGGCGCTGCCAACATTGAAGTGGATATGATTATCCAGAACGTTGAAGAAGATGGCACCACTGATTTCACCTTTACCGTAAACCGTGGTGAACTGGCCAAAGCCAAAGCGATTCTTGAAGCGACTGCACAGGAAATTGGTGCACGTGAAGTTGCAACCCGTGATGACATCGTAAAAGTGTCAATTGTTGGCGTGGGTATGCGTTCACATGCTGGCGTAGCGAGCAAAATGTTCACCGCACTTGCAGATGAAGGCATCAACATTCTGATGATCTCGACCTCTGAAATCAAAATTTCAGTGATTATTGAAGAAAACTATTTAGAGCTTGCAGTTCGTTCACTGCACACGGCGTTCGGTTTAGACCGCGAGTCAGGTGAATCAAGCCCGCGTGCTTAATCTGTAGTCAGCAATTATTGGAATTGTCAGACAATATTGCGAAAAACTACAAAAAATCAGAGCCACTATAGTATTTTTTATAGTGGCTCTGTTATATTGAAATAATGAGAATTAGAAATCTTAACAGAATTGTATCCGACAAGGTTTTGTCAGGGGGAGTTCTGATAAAATTTCGCTTGAAATATTTTGTGCTTTTCAAAACTTTCAAATCAATGCAGGTTTAGCATTTTGCAAGGAGATAAACATGCTGATTCTGACCCGACGTGTCGGAGAAACATTAATGATTGGGGATCAAGTCAGTGTTACTGTACTTGGTGTCAAAGGCAACCAGGTGCGTATTGGTGTGAATGCGCCAAAAGAAGTGTCTGTTCATCGTGAAGAAATTTATCAACGTATTCAACATGAACGTGCCATGCATGAGCATTTGCAACATCTCGATCAGGATTATCAGCCTTCTTATGAAGATGATAATTACCCACAAAATAACTTTAACCGTTAAGACTTAAAGTTATCTTGTTATAAAGCGGCTCTACGGCCGCTTTAAGTTTTTTTCAGCGCTTCAAAATTATTGTTGCTCCAGCAAAGCCAGCGCTTTACGTACAGGTCCAAAACTACGGCGATGCTCTGTAGTCACGCCATGCAAAGCTATTGCTTCAAAATGCGCTTTGGTCGGATAGCCCTTATGTTTGGCAAAACCAAACTGTGGAAACTTCTGGTCCAGTTCCAGCATCTGCCGGTCACGGGTGACTTTGGCCAGAATACTGGCTGCGGAAATTTCGGCGTGCAAGGCATCTCCACCCACCACCGCTTCACACGGCATGTTTAGTCCTTGCGGAATTTTATTGCCATCGACCAGGACCTGATCGGGCTGGACCTGCAAGGCTTCAACCGCACGGCGCATAGCCAGCAATGAGGCCTGTAAAATATTCAGCTCGTCAATTTCAGCCGGACTGGCTTCAGCAATGGCCCAAGCCAAGGCTTTTTCCTGAATCTCAATGAATAACTTTTCACGTTTCTTTTCACTCAGTTTCTTGGAATCATTCAAGCCCGCAATCGGATTGTTTGGATCCAGAATGACTGCCGCAGCCACCACGGTTCCCACCAGAGGCCCGCGCCCTGCTTCATCTACACCAGCAATTTTCATCGACATTATTACCTTCAATAAAATAGGCTGAACCTGTCAGCCTATTTCTTTCATCTTGCGCTTATTGTACTGCTTCTTGCACACAAGCATGAATGGTTTTTGATACAACATTGCTCACAATGGTGGCACGCGCTGCCGGGTCAATCGCTGCTGTCGCCAAGTCTACCGCAGTCACATTTTGTGGTGCTTTTTCGCTGACACAACCACAGATTTCAGTCTGGATATTTTGCTTTTGGGTGCTGGTCATGACTTTGGTGGCCGTTTGCCATGCCGGAATGTTGTTTAGCTCGGTGACACATTTGGCATTAATCGCAATTTTCAGTGCTGCGCCGCCCAATTGCTGGGTCGTTGTTGCCGCTGTAGGCTGAGTGGTGCCTGTAGATGCACATGCGCTTAACAGTAATGCCAGCGGTGCTAAAACATAAGCCAACTTTTTCATGTATTTTCCTTCAGTTTTGCGTCATTTTACCGGCCTATTTTAAGGGCTTTAGCGCGGATTCGGTTTATCTTTTTGACCGCAATGCACAAATAAATGGCAAATTTAAGCATTATCCAGGGCAACTGCCTGCTTCATATCCGCAAATACCGTTGGACAGGCCGATTGCACCCGGTTCCAGCTTGGAATAAAAGACTGCTGGTTCGGATAATTCATAAACTGCTCCCCTGCCTCGACAATACTCTGAGCAAATAATTCCACCACATTTTCTTCGCTGTGCCGGTCATAGTTCAGGCCATTGGTGGTGGCATCATAATAATAGTGATCAATCAGATCCAGCGCATTACGATAATAGGCCGCGCGGATAATCCGAATATTGTCCAGACTGACCTGCACCCCCAGCGCCGCCAGCTTACGGAAAAATGCCAGTGCGATATCCCGGCTCATCCGTTTTAGGCCACCATCCCCATTGGCGGTGGTGATTTCCTGATGTTTATGTTCATAATCATCGGCAATATCGACCTGACAAATACGCTTGGTGGAATAGTTGCGGTAAATTTCCGACAGCACGCCAATTTCCAGCCCCCAATCGCCCGACACCTTCAGGTCACGTAACGCTTCGACATGAATTGCCATTTCCCCCGACAAGGGATAACGAAAGGCTGAAAGATAAAGCAGATAATCCAGCGGCCCGAAGACTTTTTTCAGCGCCTGCAATAAAGGTGACACCAGCAGACGTGATACCCGGCCATTCATTTTCTGGTCGGCCACCCGCGCATAATAACCTTTGGAAAACTGGAAACTGAATTGTGGATGTACCATCGGATAAATCAGTCGGGCCAGCATGTCACGCTTATAGGTACGAATATCGCAATCGTGCATGGCCACCACCTGACTCTTGCCTTCGGCCATGGCATAACCGGCACAATACCAGACATTACGACCTTTGCCACGCTGCAAAGGCGCGACATTTAACTGATTTAACTGCTGATGCAGCTGCTGCAAACGTGGCCCATCATTCCATAAAATTACATGGTTTTGCGGCAATACCGAGAAGAATTCCCGCGCATGGGCAAACTGCTCCGCATTGGCCTGATCCAGACCGATAATAATCTGCTGGATATAATCAGCGCCTTTCAACTCTTCGACAATCTGGGTTAAGGCCGGATGTTCAAGCTCGGAATATAAGGAAGGTAAAATTAAGGTGACCGGTTTGGACTTGGTAAATTCGCGAAGTTCCTGTTCATATTCATGTAGATGGCGCTGTTTTAAATCATGTATTGTTGTAATCATGCCTTCTTGTGCAAAATCGACCATCATCCTCTCCAGTTTATTGTTGTAAAAAGTACTGTAATCCTTCTGCCCAACCCGCTGGTGCCTGCTGCCGGGTGAAGTACACAGAATCGTGTTCTAATGCCAATGCTGCTTTATACGGCCGTTTGACCACCACAGCATGCTGACAGGCTTTCAGCATATCGAGATCATTTTCACTATCCCCCAGCCCAATACACACCATTTGCGTCGGATAAAACTGTTTCAGCCAGTTCACCGCCAGCGATTTATCACAGTCACGGCTTAAAATATGGCTAAAGCGTCCACCATGAACCATATGCAAATTACTGGCCAGATGTTGCGACAATATCGCTTCGTCTTCGGTTCGGCTGTCCGGATTCCAGATAATGACTTCGCTATACGGACGTTCTAAAGCCCGTGCTGCATCGTCCAGCGCCAAACCGGTCAGCGCTGCAATCTGTACGGCATCACAATCACTAAAGCATTGAAAATTTAAGCCATAGTCTGCTTTTAATTGCTGGAGCTGTGCAGCAATGTCAGTACTGGATAAGGGACTTTGATAGTCATGCTGCGCATTAAAATAAATATATGCTCCATTTTCAGCCACAAAAGGCATGCCGCTTAAACCAAGTTGTTGCTGCAAATGGCGGATTTCCGCTGCGGTTTTACTGCTACATAAAATAACCGGAGAATCCGGAATTAATCGCTGGATCAGCTCTGTGTTCTGCCCATAGCTGTAATTATCATGATTTAATAAAGTCCCATCTAAATCTGTAAAAATTATAAATTTTGGCATCTGTACTTATATTGGCTTTATCTGTTTAGAATCCTATAAGATTCTCAGCTTAATATTGGTTTAACTTACTTTTTTATAACAATAAAGTAACAGGCCTACATGAAGTAGGCCTATTTTTTTCATCATTTTATGAAGCTAGATGCGCTTATAACGCCTGGATTTTTTCAATCCAGGCCTGTTTCTGCGCTGCTGGCAGGAACGAGGCTTCAAAAGAGTTAATCGCCAGTTGCTTTAACTCATCTGCATTTAAATCTAACGCTTCGGTAATGGCAATAAAGTTGTCATTCATATAGCCGCCGAAATACGACGGATCATCCGAGTTAACCGTCACCTTCACGCCCTGCTGTAACAAACGGCGGATATTGTGCTGCCGCATATCCTGCACCACGCACAGTTTTAAATTACTGAGCGGGCACACCGTAAGCGGCATTTCATCCTGAATCAGACGCTGCATCAGTGCCGGATCTTCTTCAGAACGCACGCCGTGGTCAATACGATTCACTTTCAGCAAGTCCAGTGCTTCCCAGATATATTCTGGTGGACCTTCTTCACCGGCATGCGCCACCACCAAGAAACCGTATTCACGGGCTTTGGCAAAAACGCGGGCAAATTTAGCAGGCGGATGCCCCACTTCGCTGGAATCCAGACCGACTGCAATAATCTGTTCTTTATACGGCAGTGCCTGTTCCAGCGTTACAAATGCTGCTTCTTCGCTAAGATGACGCAAGAAACACATGATTAAACGGGAACTGATGCCCAGTTTGCTTTGTGCATCATCACAGGCACGTTGCAAACCGTTAATTACTGTCGCAAAGGCAATCCCGCGGTCAGTATGGGTTTGCGGATCGAAGAACATTTCGGTATGTACCACCTGATCTTCTGCACACTTTTCAAAATAGGCCCAGGCCAGATCATAAAAGTCCTGCTCATGTACCAGCACATTGGCGCCGGCATAATAGATGTCTAAAAATGACTGCAGGTTATGAAAGTTATAGGCTTCTTTGACTTCCTCGACCGACTGATATGGAATGGCAATATTATTACGCTGCGCAATGGCAAACATCAGTTCCGGCTCAAACGTCCCTTCAATATGGACATGCAACTCTGCCTTGGGTAAGGCGCGAATCAGCTCAAGTTGATTCATCTCTCATCCTCATGAAAATAAAAAAAGGGTGCAAACCGAGTTTACACCCTCAAAATGGTTGCTGGGGATTAACCGCCAAATAACGCGAATTTTAATGCCCACAATACTGCAATAATCCACACCATATACGGCACAGATGAGGCTTTACCGGTCAACAACTTGATCAGCGCATAGCTGATAAAGCCCATGGCAATACCGTCTGCAATTGAGTAGGTAAATGGCATAAATACGATGGTCAGGAAGGCTGGAACCGCTTCGGTGATATCTTCCCAGTCAATATGTACAATGCCCTGAATCATCAGCACACCCACAAATAACAAGGCAGGTGCAGTAGCAAAGCCCGGTACCGATTGGGCCAGTGGCGCCAGGAATAAGCACAGTACAAACAGCACCGCCACCACTACCGCAGTCAGACCGGTACGCCCGCCCGCAGCAACACCGGCAGACGATTCAATATACGGTGTGGTTGAAGAGGTACCCAGTGCTGCACCCGCTACAATGGCAGATGAATCGGCAAATAAGGCTTTTTTCAAACGTGGCAATTTACCATCTTTGAGCAGGCCCGCACGGTGTGAAACGCCGACCAGGGTACCGGTGGAGTCAAACAGATCGACCAGGAAGAAGACGAAAATCACCCCGATCAGGCTGGCGGTAAACAGACCTTCAAAGTCCATTTGCATGAACGTTGGCGCGATAGACGGGATTTCACCGACCACACCTTTAAATTCGCTTAAGCCCAAAGCCGTAGAAATAGCCGTTAACACCAGAATACTGATGATAATTGCACCACGCACCTTGAATTGGTGCATCACCACAATCATCAGGAAGCCAAATAAGGCCAACAGCACTGAAGGCTGTTTCAAGTCACCCAGACCCACCAAAGTCGCCGGGTTATCGACAATAATGCCTGCGTTTTTTAGTGCAATTAAGGCCAGGAATAAACCAATCCCGCCGCCAATGGCCAGTTTCAGGGACATTGGAATGGCATTGACAATGGCTTCACGAATTTTGAACATGCTGATGGCAATAAACACCAGACCGGATACAAACACCGCAGCCAGCGCAGTTTGCCAAGGCACACCCATGCCCAGACAAACCGAATAGGTGAAATAGGCATTCAGGCCCATACCCGGTGCCAGCGCAATCGGATAGTTGGCAATCAGTCCCATCACCAGACAGCCAATTGCGGCTGCCAGACAGGTTGCAACAAAGACAGCCCCGTGATCCATCCCGGTTTCGGATAAAATCATTGGATTGACAATAATGATGTAACACATAGTTAAGAATGTGGTTACACCAGCAAGAACCTCAGTACGAAAACTGGACTTGTTTTCGCTTAACTTAAATAAGCGCTCAAGCACATTTTCTGAAGATGGATTAGGAGTCGTCATGACCTCGCCCTTGTAAATAAACTTAAATACCCAACAGTGATGCGAAAGTACGGAGAAAATTCATCCCTACCCCTAGCATTGCCAAGCAACGGATATGCCAAAAGTTACACGCACAGGATAAGTCTATTTAGCCATTATGCTTTGAGCCCTTAACAGCTCAAATCAGATAAATTCTAAACAAAAAAGCCGCATAACTTTATGCAGCTTTACTTACCATAATTAAATCAACTATTTAAAAAATAAATACGCTAATTTAATTGTCTAATGGGTAAATTATATCACACTGATTTTTCATTGTTTCTAAAATTTATCTTTAATTTTCATTCAGAGCATTTCATGCTGAATTAGTATTTTTGGCCTAAACTTCCAGCCCGCTCAATAGAGGGTTCGATCTGTCGCATGTGATCATCCAGCGATGAACGATGTGAAGCCCGATCTTGTTCAATCAGATGCAGAGAGTCGCGTGCCTCCTGCACAATATTCTGCATTTCTTGTTGTCTGCGGTGTTGTTCCTGCTGAAACACCCAGACCATTAACAGGACAACCATGACAATAAAGGTCACGATCAGGATTTGCCTCATGTTCTTTACTATTATTAAACAAATTTAATTTATACTAACAGAAAAATAAACAATATGTGAACCATGTCACAACTTTCAGTTTGTGTATTAATCAAATTTTAACAATTCAAGCATTTAATTGGCCTTTAACTCACTCCTACCCTCACCTATTGAAATTTCAATTTCCTGACACCCATAAAAAAGTCCGCACTGGGCGGACTGTTTAGCCTTAACCGCAGGATGCTTGCACAATTTTATTACTGTTCGGATCAATGGTTACTGTGACTCGGTCAGCGCGATAATCCATGGTGACCGGCTGGCCAGGATGGACGCTGCGAACAATTTTGGCCTGGGTCCGCTGCTTGATTTCGCTCTGTGGCAAACTGCCCGATTGCCCAATCAGTTTTTTGGCTTCTTCTGCCACACACTGGCCTGGCTGCTGACGGAACAGCGCCCATTCTTCAACGATACTGCCATCTGGCAAATGGCAATAGCCCACCTGACCACTGTGTTCGTCTTTAATTTCCAGTCGGCCGCCCTGTTCAATACAATATTGACTGGCCGGATTGGCAAGTCCTACCTGTGCTGGGGGTTGCTGTACGGTGCTACAGGCCATAAGCGAGGCTGCAAGCGCAGCAAAAAGAACAATATTTTTCATGGGCAGTATTCTTGTATAAAAAATATTAGCCTAGCAAATTTTACTGGACCTGCTGTGTCTTTTTGCAAAAGAGGGAGAAAGCTTCTTGTTAGTCTTGATGAGGGACAGCTTTGACTTATATAGAGCTATTACTGATAAATTGGTGGATGGAGAAATTACAGAGATAAAAAAAGGCTTATAAGTGTTTCACTTATAAGCCTTTAAAATTTGGTAGGCATATCCAGACTCGAACTGGAGACCTCTACGATGTCAACGTAGCGCTCTAACCAACTGAGCTATACGCCTATATGTGACGCATCATATTCACTTTTAAATTTTATGACAAGCCTTTTCTATGATTTTTCAATGCAGATGCACAAGAATTCAGCAATGCTTTGAATTTTTTCAAATCTGCCTCAGAAACCTGTTCAGATGCATACTGCATCTGCTCATATAACTGCACGGTCTGCTTAAATACATGATGCTGCTGTGACTCAGCCTGAGCCGCCAAACGAGACATCCACATATTAAAGGTTTCAGCAGGCTGTTTCTGTAATTCAGGCGGTAACGGCTTCGAAAATGTCTGCACCAGCCGGGCAAGTTTTGGCTGCCGGCGAAGATGCTGATAATACAACCAGGCCATATATAGCCCCAGCAGACCTAAAATGGTCAGTATCAGCATTAGGATATTGGCATAGCTGGAATGCAGTCCCAGTTTGGCTAGCCAGCCCCGCTGCGACTCGGCATTATAGCCCACCACCTTGCTTTGCCATTGATAGCTGGCATAGTCGCTCCAGATACGCAGTTTATTCATTAAATGATAATGCCGATAAGTCCAGCCACTGCCACGCTCGCCCAATACCGCCTGATCTTCCGCAATCAGGTTTTGCATGCCCTGCTCAACCCGCTGCGGACTAATCATTGCTGTGGGGTCAAAACGCTGCCATTTGCCGTTTAACAGCACTTCGGTCCAGGCATGCGCATCTAACTGGCGTACTTCCCAGCTTTTACCATCCGGGGCCAGCTCTCCGCCCTGATAACCGGTGACCACCCGCGCCGGAATTCCAACATAGCGCATCAGCATCACAAAACTGGAAGCATAGTGTTCACAAAAACCTTGACGTGACTGAAACAGGAACTCATCAACACGATGTTGCCCTAATCGCCCCGGGGTTAAGGTATATACAAAGCCATTTTCCCGATACCAGCGCAGCACCTGCTGCACATAACGCTCGGGATCTTGTCCGCTGTGCAAAAATAAACGCTGGGCCAGTTGCTGTGCCTGCAAGTCCTGCTGTACCGGAAATTGAGTATTGATGCGTAAATTCAGATGAGCATTACTCACGGTCTGAGCCTGGATATCGCCGATCCAGCGCAACGGAATCGGCTCGACCCGCTGGGTTAAACGCCGCGGTACAATGCCCCAATCCTGCTGGCTATAATAACGGCGCTCCAGCGGTACCGATTTCTCCAGCCCCATCACCCAGCGCACGCCCGGGTCAGCCGCCAGATATTGATAATCAAAACTACGCGCATGCGCCGGCTGCAATACATCGCTACGCATTAACGGCTGCTGGTTAACAAAGCTGCTACGCCAGCGCTGGCCATCATATTCATCCAGCACCATCGCCCGCCAATACAGCTCATGCCGTGGTGGCAGTTGCTGCACATCGCCAATAATCCGAAAGGCCAGCGCGCTAGATTGTGACAGCTCGGCAATATCGCCCGGCGACATGCTGTCACTAATTCCGGTAATACCTTTATTTTCCGGAATCGGAATATGCCACAGTGGCGGTAGCCGCGGGAAAAACATAAACAGCAAGACAAAAAATGGCAGTGCATACAGCACAAAACGCCCCACATGGCGGGCATCGCGTTTTAAGGCCTGTACAGCCGAAGCCTGATATTCAAATTCGCTGGTTTGCAGGCGATACAGCCCGATCAGACAACTGAGCAGGCTTAAAATGACCATAAAGGCCATCCAGATTGACTGGCTAAACAGGAAGGAACTGGCACTGACAAATAGCGCGAAATTGAACAGGATAATCACATCGCGCCGGGTTCGGGTTTCGAGGGCCTTGGCAAATAAAAAGGTTGATAACACCGCCACGCCGGCCTCTACCCCAATAAAGGCGCGGTACTGTAAATAAATACTCAGCAGCGCCAGCGCAATCAGGCTAAAGGTCCAGTATTTGGCAATCGGCTGACGCCCGGGCTGCAGACTGAAATACAGACTAATCAGGATGATGATAAAAATTATACTGAGCAGCACAGGCAGATAGATCAGCTGTGCCAGTAACAGCAGGCCCAGGCTTGAGAGAATCGAAATACGGATACTGGAATTCATCTTTATGCCTGCGCCAACAGTTGTTTGGCGAGCAGCAATTGCTGCTCGCCACAGGCGGCCGGTAATTCTACCTGCGGCAAATACAGGGCATAGGCACATTGCTGCTGTTCACACTGCTCGACTAGGCCCATCATTAGGCTGAGTTTTTCTTCATGCGATGTGCTGGGCATCTGCGCATAGTCAATTTCAAGCTGCTGCTGATTCTGATATTGCTCAAAGACCTTGACGTATAAGCCCTGGCCACGCGCCACCTGTTTCCAGGACACTGCCTGCAAGGAATCTCCGAGCTGATAACTGCGCAGCTCCCGGAATTCATCTAAATCAGGTTCTTCATTGTGCCGGTTGTGTTTATTTTCAGTGGTGTGCTGCGCCGCTTTCGGTGCAATCCAGGCAAAGTCATTGAAATACAGATAGGTCCAGGCACGTACCAGACCAAAGGGATAAACCGAATATAACTGGATGGCCGGATAATGAAACTTGCCGCGCTGGGCAGTATAAAAAGCTAAGCTATACTGCTGTTTGGCTTCACTCAGCGCCAGTTTATGTAATTGCTGATCAACCTGAATCCACAGATAACGCAGCTGTGGCGTATCCTGCTGAAAAAACAGGTGCAGCTGGACATTTTCCCCGGCCTGCCCGACCTGCTGTGCCACCACCTCAAGCTGCAAGCCATGCAGCTGCTTAAAGGTCAAATAAAAACTGATACATAAAATCGCGCTAATTAAAAAGCAGAAGCCCAGAATCAGGTTATTGGCATAGTTAATACCGGCCACAAAGGTAATCAGGATAAGCACCAGATATAAGTAACCCTGCTGATAAATAAATACCAGCACATCTTTTTGCGTGAGGCGTTTTTTCTGCTGGAATTGAAAACGTTTCTCCAGCCAGTGCTGCCAAAAATTCTGCCCGAGCATACTTAGCTGACCTGCACCTGTTGCAGCAGCTGCTGGGTTTCACCCTCACTTAAACCAATACGATGTGCCACCACCGCCACAAAAACCGCTTGTACATCATCCGGAGTGACAAAACTGCGCTGTTCAATTAACGCATGTGCCTGGGCGGCTTTTTTCAGGGCCAGTACTCCGCGCGTCGATAGTCCATGCCGGTTTTTACGGCTGGCTTCGGCCAGATCCAGAATATAATCCTGCACGGCGTCACTGACATATAGCCGATGCACCTGCTGTTGTAATTCCAGGATTTCATCTTCACTAAACACATGCTGCAAACTGGCAATCAGGCTCTGCCGGGAAGATTGCTGCAGCAATAGTTTTTCTGCATAACGCGATGGATAGCCCAGTGATAAACGCATTAAAAAGCGATCCAGTTGTGATTCAGGCAATGCATAGGTTCCGCTTTGAAACAGCGGATTCTGGGTAGCAATGACCCAAAATGGTTGCGGCAGTTCGTAACGTACACCATCGACCGTGACGTTACCCTCTTCCATCGCTTCCAGCAAGGCACTCTGGGTTTTCGGGCTACAGCGGTTAATTTCATCGGCCAGTAAAATCTGGGTAAAAATCGGGCCCTGCTTAAACTCAAACTGATGTTCTTTCTGATTAAACATGTTCACCCCAATTACATCACTGGCCAGCATGTCATTGGTAAACTGAATCCGCTGAAATTTCAGTCCGGCCAAATGCGCCAGACTGCTGGATAAGGTGGTTTTGCCCAGGCCGGGTAAATCTTCAAACAGCACATGGCCGCCGGCCAGTAAACAGACCAGTGCCAGTTTGGTCTGCTGCTGTTTATCCAGAACAATCTGATTAACCTGTTCAAGGAACTGCTGGATTTTGGGTGCATAGCGCTGCAGCTCGCTCTGGAGCTGCGCCTGATCGTGTACTGGTTCCGATTTCTTATCCTGTTTCATGCCCCAAATCACCTTCATTCCCCAAATAAAAACGGTGTATGCCCTAACATACACCGTTTTGTTTTTTTTCTAAAGAAATCAGATGATTTCTAGACTTTTAACACGGACACTTCTTCAGGTTTCCGGAAGATGGATAACGTGAATCGACACAGTGCCGGTAAAAGGTTTTGGCATCCATTGCTTCCAGATCCGGATGATGCTGCCGCATGTGCTCCAGATAGGTCTGATAATCAGGCACCCCCACCATCAGCCGGAAACTTTGCTGCAAACGCTGCCACAATGTGGCAATCCGCGACCAGTTTTTAGGATTCAGGATTAAATCCTTCTGCGACATCACGGTCATTTTGATGATTTTATAAATCACCGTTTTACCCGCTCGAGCAAATTTCAGATTCATCTTCTCGCTCCTTAATGGCCTTTGGCCGGCTGAATATCTTCAGGATCGCGGTAAATTGCTTCTGCTTCATGCACGGTTGGTTCCGGATTGGCCAAGGCACGGCGAATCACCCCAATCGCAGCAAACAGCATCACAAACGCCACAATCATAAAGAAGCCACACAATGCCGCATTAATCTGGTTCGACATTGCCACAGTCTGCATTTCCGCAATACTTTTGGCTGGTGCCAGAATTTCATTATTGGCAATGGCGGTATTGAAACGCTCTGCCTGTGCCAGGAAGCCGATCTTCGGATTTTCGTGGAAAATCTTCTGCCAGCCAGCAGTCATCGAGGTGATAAACAGGAACACGGTCGGGATGATGGTCACCCAGACATATTTCTGTTTCTTCATCTTGAACAGGATGACAGTACCAAGGATGAGCGCCATCGCAGCCAGAATCTGGTTACCAATACCAAATAGCGGCCATAAGCTGTTAATCCCGCCGAGTGGATCGACCACGCCCTGATAAACGAAGAAGCCCCAACCAGCCACTGCAACTGCCGTGCCCAGCAAGTTACCAAAGAAGTTGTGTGATTTTTTCACTGCAGGAATCACAATACCTACGGTATCCTGAACCATAAAACGGCAGGCACGGGTACCGGCATCCACCGCTGTCAGAATGAACAGCGCCTCAAACAGAATGGCAAAGTGATACCAGAACGCCATCATTTCACGGCTATTGAAAATCTCGGTGATGATATGGGCCATACCAATTGCGAAGGTTGGCGCACCACCAGTACGGGACAGAATCGAGTTTTCACCGACTTCCTGGGCCAGCAAGGTCAAGGCTTCAGGCGTGACCACAAAACCAAGGTTACGCACAGCTTCTGCTGCCGTATCTACCGACGTACCCAGTAAAGCCGCTGGCGAGTTAATCGCGAAATACACACCCGGATCAAGCACCGCGGCACAGATCAGTGCCATAATCGCCACGAAAGACTCCATCAACATGCCGCCATAACCAATCATACGGATATCGCGTTCGTTGTTGACCAGTTTTGGCGTGGTGCCTGAAGACACCAGGGCGTGGAAACCGGAAATCGCACCACAGGCAATGGTAATAAACAGGAATGGGAACAGCGAACCGGCAAATACCGGACCAGTCCCATCAACAAACTTGGTGACCGCTGGCAGTTTCATTTCCGGCATGGCAAATAAAATACCAATCGCCAGACCTGCAATGACACCAATTTTCAAGAAAGTTGACAGATAATCACGCGGTGCCAATAACAGCCACACCGGTAAAACCGACGCAATAAAACCGTAAATGATCAATGCCCAGGTCAGCTCAGTCCCTGACAAGGTAAAGAACGGTCCCCAGTACGGATGCTGCGCAATGTTTTCACCGTAGATGATGCCAAGCATCATCAGCACAAAACCGATAATCGACACTTCTGCAATTTTACCCGGACGGATAAAACGCATGTAAATGCCCATAAAAATGGCAATCGGAATGGTGGCGGCAATACTGAATACACCCCACGGACTGTTGGTCAGGGCTTTCACCACCACCAGCGCCAGTACCGCCAGGATGATAATCATCACCCCAAGTGCACCCAGCATCACGATAATACCGGCAAAGCTGCCCAGTTCCTGCTTGGCCATTTCACCCAGTGAGCGGCCGTCACGACGGGTCGAAATAAACAGCACCAGGAAATCCTGTACCGCACCGGCCAGCACTACCCCGACCAATAGCCAGATGGTGCCCGGTAAATAACCCATTTGCGCTGCCAGAATAGGACCAACCAGCGGTCCGGCACCGGCAATCGCGGCAAAGTGATGGCCGAACAGGACACTTTTATTGGTCGGAACATAATCTAAACCGTCGGCCAGGCGATGCGCGGGAGTTAAACGCCTAGCATTGAGTTCAAAGACTTTATTGGCAATAAATAAACTGTAGAAGCGGTAAGCAATGCTATAGACACAGGCGGCGGCGAGGACCAGCCAGACTGCGTTTACATGCTCACCACGGCTGAGTGCCAGAATCCCGAAAGACACTGCACCCACAATAGCGACGAGCAGCCAGATAATTTTCGAAGTTAGGCTCGACTTCGTTGGTAATGTTTCCATTCAATCCCTCATATTTTCGATGCATTTAAATCAGCTTGATTGTTGTTGTTCGAGGTACTGCTGTTTTCCTTTGCGACTTTACGCCTGTTATTTTTCTATGCCTCTAAGACTTTGGCATAAAAAAGGGATGATTGATCATCATCCCTTCGATAATAGTATATTTTTACACCATTATGCACGTTCTAAATATTCACCAGTACGGGTATCTACACGAACGCTTTCTTCTTGCTGAACGAATAATGGAACACGTACCACAGCACCTGTTTCAAGTTTCGCTGGCTTACCGCCACCGCCAGAAGTATCACCACGAACACCTGGATCAGTTTCAACAATTTTTAATACCACGAAGTTCGGAGCGCTAACGTTTAAAGGCACGCCGTTGAACAACATAATGGTACATTTTTCATTAGAATCGTCTTTTAACCATTTTGCAGCATCGCCCATAGCTGTTTTATCAGCTGCGATCTGTTCAAATGTTACAGGATCCATGAAGTTCCACAGTTCGCCGTCGTTGTACAAGTAGTCCATTTCTACTTCTACAATGTCAGCAGCTTCTAGTGAATCACCAGATTTGAAAGTTTTTTCTAATACTTTACCTGTTTTAAGGTTACGTAATTTCACACGGTTGAAGGCCTGACCTTTACCTGGTTTTACGTATTCGTTTTCCATGATTGAACATGGGTTACCATCAAGCATAACCTTAAGGCCTGACTTGAATTCATTCGTAGAATAATTGGCCATGACTGGCACACTCCAAACTTACTAACTTTAAGCTATCGATGCTACGGGCTGTTGCGATGTCATTTAGCAAGTCTGACACGAACATTAGTTGCCACATGCACATTCATTTTATGTGACGTATTCTAAATGACCAATATACCTTGCCGCAATGAAAAATTCTTGTTTAACCGGCCGCTGCTGCCTAAGTTACAAGCAGATATCCATCTACCGGCTTTATTCCCAACTGGCAGATGCTTAAAATCAGTGCAGCTCGTTCTGGACTCCGCCTGGCCCGGATGTCCTGATTTTTCGCACACAAAGCACATTCCCAGCGCCTGCAAACTGTTAAACTAGCACGATTAGGCCTTGCCCTCCCACTTCCATGATTCTTTTCCGGCATGACAAACTATTTGTATCAACAGCAAAACTGGCAATCACAGCTCAGTGATTTAATTACCGATCCTCAGGAGTTGCTGAATCTTCTGCAACTGTCGCCTGAACAGTTACTCTCCGGCGCAATTCTGGCATCTGAACAGTTTAAATTACGTGTGCCGCGTGCATTCGTCGGAAAAATGAAAGTCGCCGATCCGTTTGATCCGCTGCTGTTACAGGTCTTGCCACATCATCTGGAACTGGAAGATCATCCTGAATTTGTCACCGATCCCTTAGGTGAAGAACAGGCCAACCAGCAACCGGGTGTCCTGCACAAATATAAGTCGCGTTTTCTACTGACCCTGACCGGGGCTTGTGCAGTACATTGCCGCTACTGTTTCCGCCGCCATTTTCCCTATCAGGACAACCTGCCTAAAAATGAAGATTGGCTAAACATCAAACAATATATTGAATCTCAGCCCGACATTAACGAAGTGATTTTAAGTGGCGGTGATCCATTAACGTTAACCAATCGACGTTTACAGAGCTGGATCGAACGTCTGGAATCGCTGCCACAGATTAAATTTTTGAGAATTCATTCACGCGTTCCGATTGTAATCCCCAACCGTGTCGATGAAGCGCTGATTTCCATATTAAAAAACAGTAGGCTACGGATTATTCTGGTGGTACACTCAAATCATGCATCAGAATTGGATGACTTCACTTGCCGTACATTAAATACACTGGTGAAACATCAAATTACCGTCCTGAATCAGGCAGTTTTACTTCGTGGGGTGAATGATTCTGCTCAGGTTCTGGTCGATTTAAGTTATCGCCTGTTCGATGCTGGGGTGATGCCGTATTACTTGCATGTATTAGATAAAGTGAAAGGTGCACATCATTTCGATCTGATGCCACAGGACATCGATCTTATTTATAAAGAGGTTTTAGCGAACTTGCCGGGTTATCTGGTTCCTAAACTCGTTAGGGAAATTGCGGGCGAAAAGAATAAAACACCGCTTTTTGGGGTTTCAACTGCTTGAATTTGAGTTAAATAACAACGATGAATATGAATCATTCAGATATTTTTCAGGTTGCCACTGAGCTGAAATTGGAACAGCTCAGTTTTTGCCAGAATTCTGTCAAAAGTATTCAGGAGTGGGCAGCTGACTTATCCATTTTACAGCTTGGGGACTCGTCAAAAGCCTTGTTCAAAGCCTTACTGGAAATTTCTGAACTCAAATGTCAGGAAACCTTGCGCTTTGACCTGATTCAGGCCATTCACCCGACGCTGGAAAATGTCCTGACCAGCCTGGAAAAACACTTTTTTAACCAGGGTCTGATTAGCAGCGACCGCAATGAGCACATTATCGAGCTGGCGCTGTTGTTACGTAGTCATTTTGCCAAAGTCTATATTGAAATCGCGCGCCGCAGTCACCGCCAGCTGGCCCAGCAGAAGTTTTCCATTTTTGCCTTTAACCTGAAAAAGAACCTGCAGACTGCGCGGACTGTGGCCACCTATTATGCGCTGCAACAACTGACCTTATTGCTGTATCAGCAACAGATGCTATATAGCTCGCCATTTTCCGGGCAATGGCTCACTGCGCATCAACTGTTTAACTGCGCGCTGCAGCACAATTTTCTTCAGAACAATATTAACCATCTGCAAGGCACCCAGCATCAGCTGCAAAATATCAGTCAGGCATATGCACAATTAATCCTGCTGGATATTTTCAATTCCCATCAGATTCGTCCGGCCGAAATTCAGGGGCTGTATCTCTGCAGTTTTGACTGGGTCAAGCTGATTCAGATTTTGCCCAAAGAAACCACCCTGTCACGCTATATTGTCGATACCAACAAAGACTATCCGCCAATTTATAACTCGCATCAATCGGGTGATTTTGAGCCGGGTATTTTTATTTCGACGCAGGCACTGCTGGATCATATTAGTGAAAATCAGGGCCGCAAGGCCGAACATTTCTCCCGCAATGAAAAGCTGTTTTTAACTCCGGCCCTGCATTTTCATATTCATACCCTGCTCACTCATAATCCTGAGCGTCGCCATGAACGTTATGAATATTCGGCCCGGGTCAAAATCTGTTTTGGCTTAAGCGTGGCGCACTTCTATTTGTCTAAAGGCAAGAATTTTCAGGAAACCCTGCAACTGGGTGAAAATTACCAGTTCCAGAGTGAAAGCCAGTTCATCAACCAGATGCACAGTCATGCCACTGCCGACATCAGTAAAATCCAGAATCTGGACCGCGAGGCCAAACAGATTTACGGCGCGGAAGTGCTGGATATCAGTGTGAATGGTTACCGGATTAAATGGGAAGGTGAAACGCCAAAAAACCTTAAAACCGGTGAATTTATTCTGGTGCAGGAAAATCCGCAAAGTCCGTGGCGTGGCGGTGTGATTCGCTGGATTAAACAGTCGACTGACAAAACCCTGGAACTGGGCCTTGAAGTTTTGGCGCAGGACATTATTCCATGTGCCGTCTATGTGAAATCTGACCGGCATAGCGGGCATTATCATCCTGCCCTGCTCATGCAGAGCTCACAGCTAAATGAAGTCAGCACTCATCTTATTTTACCGGGGATTCAATTATTAAGAGACAAGCAGACCGTACAGCTGCGTTTAGGGGATGAAGACATTAAAGTCTTTTTAATTAAACCGTTACTCATTACTCAAAGCTTTATGCGTTTTGACTTTGAACTGTTAAATGACCAGCAGCAAGCCACAGTCGATGCCTTTATTCACAAGCAGATGAATGACGTTAAGAATCAAGATTTATGGGAAGCGTTGAAGTGAGAAATCCTTTACTATCTAAAAAATTTAAACGTACCGAAACACGTTTACTCATTATCGATGATAACCAAATCCGTTTTAATCAGATTTGCGAACAGCTGAATGCACAGGAACATACCGTGCAGGCCACCCTGCTCGATGACCTGCAAAATTTTGAAAAACAGCTGAATTTAACCTGGGATGTGGTGATTTTTGGCCGCGCCTACGACTTGAAAATTGATCAGGCCCTGACCCTGATTCGCGCCTCAAAACAGCCGAATTTACCGCTGGTGTTATTGCAACCTGAAGACTATGATGCCACCCAATATAGCGCCCTCATCCGCAAAGGCATTTATGATCTGGTCAACCTGAACGATAGTGACAGTTTCTATCTGGGTCTGCTTCGTGCCCTCTCTTTCAGCCGTTTGCAGCAAACCCATGCCCAGCTCAAAGAAGAGCTGGAAAATGCCCAGACGCAGGCGCAGTCTCTGGTGGAAGACAGCAACAAGGCGGTGGCGATTATTCAGGAAGGCATTCATGTACAGGCCAATCAGGAATATTTACAGCTGTTTGGCTTTCAGAATGAAGATGAGATTATTGGTCTGCCTTTGCTTGACCTGTTGCAACCGGAAGATCTAGCCGATTTTAAACTGCGCTTTAAAAAAGTATCGCAAGGTCAGTTTGATTTAGGCCGTTTCAGCTACAGCTCTTTAAATAGTCATGTCGCCGCGCAAAATCCGCTACAGCTAGAATTTTTACCGGCCACTGATGAAGATGCCTTGCAGCTGACCATTGATATTCAGCAAGCTGCTACAGCACCAGCCAAGGCCAGCAATGAAAGCACAGCTGGTCAGCAGCCGACCCATCAGCTGATTAACCGCACCCTGAACAATCAGCCATCCAAAATTAATGCGCTGGTGGTATTTGCCCTGGCCTCCTGCCCTGAAAAAGTCTTGCAATCGGACTGGGTTACGCTGAAAAACTATTTCGGTAATATTAAAACCTTCCTGAAAGAACAGACCAATGTGCCTTTATTCAAGGTCAATTCATCGATCTATATTGGCTTGTTTCAGGCAGAATCAACCACCATTTTGCATTCCAAACTGATTGGTCTCAGCTCACTGAGTAAACCGCAGTTATTGAGCGTCAATGGGCAAAGTTATCCGCTGAATTTCCGTATGGGCTATGCGGTACTAGAAGGTGAAATTGCCGACAGCACCCAGTTTGAACAGCTGATGGAACGTGCCTTTGTAACCGCACTGCCTTATCAGCAAAAAGATGAGCAAAGCCTCGGACTGGATTTATCCATGACCGATCTGTCGCTGGAAATTGTCGAGCCAAAGGTTGCACCTGTGGTCGAAACCGCTGCTTCATCGCTATTAGGCGCCTTACGCCACAGCCTGGATCGTAATGAAATTCATCTGAAATACCAGCAACTGTATGACAAACAGGACAGCAATTTATATACCTATGAAGTCAGCAGCGGCTTTATTCATCAAGCAGAATGGAAAAGTCTGACCGGGCTGGTTGATCTGGCTGAAGATCCAGAACTCTCAATTAAACTGGATCGCTGGATTCTGGTCGAAGCCTGCAAACAGCTACACAACTTCATTACCCAATATCCGGAAGCCAAGCTGATTGTTAACCTGAACAAGCATGTGCTGTTACAAGACCGCGCGTTCCCGGAATTTGTGTCCAAACTGATTACCATTGTGGGCAGTCAGCAGGCTTATCCGTTAATTCTGCAATTCTCTGAAGAAGATGTGAGCCAGAACCTGATGGATGCCCAAAAGCAGATGCATTTGCTGCATCAGCATGGTGCGGAGATTTCTATCCGTGAATTTGGCCAGTCGATGTATAGCGAATCCATTCTTAAACAGCTGGATGTGCAATATGTGACCCTGCATCCATCGCTGACCAGCAAACTGATGCAAGATAGCGCGACTCAGGAGTTACAGGAACAGATTCAGCAGTTTAGCGAAATCAAGCCGGTGGAAGTGGTGCTACATGAACTAAACGATATGAACCTGTTTGCCAACGCCTGGAATGTGGATGCCCGTTATATTCAGGGTGATTACTTCCAGAAGAAACTGGATCATCTCATTGATGTACAAGACCAATAAGGTCTTGTACTTTTCGCCTGAAGTGCAGGCACAAAAAAACGGGCAAATGCCCGTTTTTTTCATTCTGGGTATTAACCACGTTTGATAGAACGTGACATACCAGCAAAACGTTGTTTGAACTTGTCGATACGACCGCCAGTGTCAACGTTCTTTTGCTTACCAGTGTAGAATGGGTGGCAAGCTGAACATACGTCTAGGTAAAGAGTGTCTTTACCAACAGCTGAACGAGTTTCGATCACGTTACCACATGAACAAGTAGCAACTAATTTTTCATATTTTGGGTGAATATCGGCGCGCATCGTCGATTACTCCATAAGATTAAAGAAGGTTTTGCTGTCGTCGCAATTGATCACTCTCAAGACTGAGGAAAAAAGCTGTTTATTCGAGATAAACCGCAGACCAACACCACAACAGACCATTCTTTTGGCCCACCGAGACGGATACCGTCAGAGCTAAGCACAACAAGTTGGGGCATATTATACGTGAATCTATGCCAATATGCGAATTATTCTTTGTCCTCAATTTCAGGCTGCTTCGACCAGTAATTGGCAATAATGCCGCAGACCATCAGCTGGATTTGATGGAAAATCATGATTGGCAGCACAATCATGCCCAAAGGCTGGCCAATAAACAGAATCTGCGCCATCGGTACACCACTGGCTAGGGTTTTTTTAGAGCCGCAGAAGAAAATCGCGATCTGGTCTTCACGTTTAAAGCCCAACCATTTCGGGATGTACAGCGCCAGCAGCATGATGATAGTCAGTAGTACCGAACAGGCCACAGTTAAAATCAGTAACGTTGTGCCGCTGACTTCATTCCACAGTCCGGCCACCACGGCGCCACTAAAGGCGCCATAGACCACCATTAAAATGGTGCCCTGATCAAAGCCTTTAACCAGACTTGGGAACTTGACCAGAAATGGATAGACCCACGGCCGCAGCAATTGCCCCAGAATAAAAGGCACCAATAACAATAAGGTAATCTGAATAATGGATGAGGTCGGATCATAATCGTGCTGCGACTGGCCAAAAATAAACAGGCTGACCAGAACCGGGGTAATGAACATGCCGGCAATATTGGAAAAAGACGCACTGCAGACTGCACTGGCGACATTGCCGCGTGCAACCGAGGTAAAGGCTATGGAAGACTGCACTGTAGAAGGCAAGAAGCACATAAACAGAAAGCCCCAGTACAGCTCCTGCCCCAGCAATGGCAGTAATACGGGTTTGGCCATGAGACCCAACACTGGAAATAACAAGAAGGTAAACGCAAACACCAGCGTATGCAGTTGCCAGTGCATGATGCCTTGTACCACCGCCTCTCTGGACAATTTTGCCCCATGTAAAAAAAACAGCACCGCAATGGCCGCCGTGGTAATAACGCCAAAGACTTCAGCGACCTGTCCAGACACCGGCACGATACTGGCCAGTATCACCATCACAATTAACAATATGGTAAAGCGATCCAATGCAAGTAGTTTTAGCATGTCTACATCCTGTGATTTTATTTTTGCATCGACATAAAAAAGCCCAGTCAGCGGGTTTTACCTCACGGTAAAGTTCCATCTTACTGGGCTGGAACAATAAAGCTAGTCTGCTGGCTTAATGTTCACTATTTTGTGGCGCTATACTACTGCGCCAACTTAGTTATTGCGGGCATTGTCATCCTGCTGGATCAGCTCGATTTTATAACCGTCCGGATCTTCCACAAAGGCAATTACGGTCACGCCGCCTTTCATTGGCCCCGCTTCACGCACCACATTGCCGCCGCGTGCCTTGATTTCTTCACAGGCTTTGTAAGCATCTTCCACTGCAATGGCAATATGACCATAGCCATTGCCCAGCTCATAGCTGTCTGTATCCCAATTATGGGTCAGTTCCAGCACGGTATGGTTGTCTTCATCACCATAGCCGACAAATGCCAGGGTAAAGCGGCCTTCTTCGTAGTCACGTTTACGGAGTAAAGTCATGCCAAGTACTTCAGTATAGAACTGCAATGACCGTTCTAAATTGCCTACACGTAACATGGTATGCAGCATGCGCATATTATTCGTCCTTTTGTTGAATTTGAGCGTGTTCATGAGCACGCAATAATTTTGCCACCCACACCACCAGAATCAGAATCGGAATTCCAAGCAGCGTGGTCATGAGGAAGAAACTCGGATAACCGATATTATTGACTATGGTACCTGAATATCCACCTAAAATTTTAGGAGTGAGGGTCATTAGCGAACTAAAGATCGCATATTGTACAGCGGTAAACGACACACTGGTTAAGCTGGACAGGAAGGCAATAAATGCCGCACCGGCCAGACCGGAGGCCAGGTTATCAATAATAATTGCCAGATAGAGCCATAAACTGCTATACGGTTTAATCACCTTACCGCGAACTTCTACCGCTGCATCAGCGTTGATATCCACCGGTGTCAAGGCCTGAATATCAATATCCAGCACCGGATGCTGCGGTGCCAGCTGATAGCTGCGGTTAGCACTGAGTGTACTGCCATCCAGCAATCGGGCCTGGACCTGAATCGTGCTATTTTGTGCTGTCTGTAACTGCTGGCCTTCAATCACGCCACTAAACAGGCCACCCTCTTCCAGCTTGGCCGGATATTCCTTGCCATCCAGAACCAAACTCAGCGGCTGTTCAGGTTGTAGCTGTGCAGCATCAAGACCACTCAACTGACCACGAATCACCAGACTTTGCTCGGCTTCCTGTACAGAAATCCGGTTATCCGAAGTAATCGGTAATAACTGGATTTGGGCTGTGCCGGTCTGCTGCAAATACGGCATGCTTAATTGTGCCTGATCGGACTGATTGGCATATTGTGCCTGTACCTGAATCTGATTGGCCTGAGCCAGCACATTGCTCGGTACCTGTATGCTCCAGTAACCGGCTTCATCAGCCTGTACCTTATATTGCTGCGCCCCGACATTCACCTGCACATCACTCAGGCTTTGCCCGGATTTGACCAGTCCAATAAAAATCAGGTTGGTCGAGCTGGCCAGCACTGCGCCCAGAAACATCAGTTTCATGATATTCATTTTTTGGGCCAGCAAACCACCCAGGAAGCCACCCACCAACGAGAAAATCACCCCGTAGACTTTGACTGCTTCAGCAATCTGTTCTTTGCTGAAGTTCAGGTCCTGATAAAACACATTGGAAATGACCCCGGCAATAATATCCGAAACCCGATAAAACCCGATCAGCAGCAGTAACACCAAAGCCAGCTTTAAACCATAGCGCTTAAAGAAATCCGCGACCGGATGCACCCAGGTTTCAAAAGCCATCTGTTTATTGACTGCACCCAGTTTGACCTGCACAGTTCCGACCAGTAAAGCCACCGCACCCGAGCCAATAAAGCGAATCGCCTCCAGCGTAAACAGCAGGAAGGAATCCTGAATACTGAGCTGGTTTTTCAGCGCATCCAGCGCCTGACCGGAATAGATATAACTCAGCACAAAACTGATCACGGCAACAAAAAACACCACCACCAGTCGATAATAATCGCTGCGTTTATATTCTTTACGGACACGCTCCACCACCGGCTCACGAATCACCAGCGTGGTACACATCCCGATCAGCATCACCGCCGCCATCACCAGATAGGTGTATTTCCAGGCCTCATAAATATAGTTGCCTTTAGCCGTGCCCAGATACGCTGCCAGAAATAAAGCGCCCGCACCAGCTACAATCATCCCGATACGATAACCGGCGTTATAGGTCGAAGCCAATACAGTTTGCATCTGGGTTTCAGCCAGCTCAATACGATAGGCATCAATCACAATATCTTGCGTGGCCGCAGCAAAACCGAGCAGCACCGCACCCACCGCCATCTGGTAGAGATGCGTCTGCCCTAAGGCCGGATCTGAAAAGGCCATAATACAGATGGCGCATATAATCAGGACCTGGGCAATTAAAAGCCAGGCCCGGCGCCGGCCCAGTTTTTGGGTTAAATATGGCACTGGTAACTCATCAATTAATGGTGCCCAGACAAACTTAAATGAATAACCCAGCGCCGCCCAGCTAAAGAAAGTTACGGCATTACGGCTAATGCCGGCTTCACCTAACCATAACGATAAACTGGAAAAAATAAGAAGAATGGGAATACCGGCCGAGAAGCCAAGAAACAGCATGATCAGCGCACGCCGATCTAAAAATGCGGTAAAGGCAGACTTCCATCCTGTAGATTGTGTTGTCATTACATTATTTTTGTCAAAAAACTGAATGTTGCTATTCAATCGTTTAATGGATTTGGTTTCAACCTGATTTATGCAAACGCCCTGTGATTTTCTGGAGAAATGCAGCGGCCTGGCTTGAAATTTTCTATTAAACCTGTATACCTTAAATCTCTATTGCAATAATTTCGTTTTGGATTTCACAGTGACGCAAAGACACGAGCACATGACCTCTTCTTTATCTGCTTCAATTACCGAACAACAAACATTAGTTTTACAACCAGAACAAACTCTTACCTCAGCCTTCGAACAAGCCGAAATTCAAACGACACTTAATAACACCCGCTTAAGCCCGGAACAGCTGACCCATATTCCGGATCTGGACAAAATTCCGGCCTCCACCAAACGGATTAAACCTTTAAATAATTTTCTGGGTCAGGATCGTGCCCGTGCTTCGGTAGAAGCCGGCATTGCCTTGCCGTATTCCGGCTATAACATTTTTGCGGTCGGTACGGCAGGACTGGGCAAACGCACCATGATCCGGCGTTTACTGCAGCAACATGCCAAAACCATGGCCACGCCAAATGACTGGGTGTATGTCAATAATTTTAAAAACCCGCGCCAGCCCATTGCCCTGCGACTGCCGGCCGGTCAGGCACCGAAATTCCAGACCCAGCTGCATCAGAGCTGGCAGACCATTTTAAAACAGCTGGAACGCCGTTTTAGCGCCGAAACCTATCACAACCGCATTGAACAGATTCGCCAGCAAACTGGCGATGAACAGCAACAGGCCCTCATTGAACTGACCAAAGAAGGTGAAACGCTGGATTTAAAACTGGTCTCGCGCAATGACGAGCACTGCTTTATTCCGGTGCAGTTTAAAGATGACCAGCTGCAGGAAATGACCCAGGAAGATGTCAATGCCTTAAGTAGCAAAGAGCGCGCCGAAATTGCCGCCAATATGCGCTATATGGATAAAAAACTGGAACGTCTGGGTCTGCATCTGGGCGATCTGGAAGATGATGCCCGCGATCGGGTTCAGGTCCTGAATCGTGACATTGCCAAACAGGTGGTGATGCCGCGGATTGATTTATTGCTGAATAAATTTTCAGAGGTTCAAGGGCTTGAAGACTATCTGAAATACTATGCCGAAGACATTATCAACAATGTTGAAATGGTGCTGGAACAGGAAGAAGATGACTTCACTCCGGCAGTGTTTAGCCGGGTGCCAGCGCGTTATCAGGCCAATATTGTTGTCACGCATAAACCGAATTCGGGTGCGCCGGTGATCTTTGAAGATTTCCCGACCCACTACAACCTGCTCGGTCATGTGGAACAGATGACCCAGAACGGCACCATCACCACTGACTTCACCTTAATCCGTTCCGGTGCCTTACATCGTGCCAATGGCGGTTTTTTAATTCTGGAAGCCGAACAGTTACTGGAACAGCCTTATGCCTGGCAAGGGCTGAAACGTGCCTTGAAATCGGGCCAGCTAAAACTGTCCTCACTGGAACATATGCTGACTTTAACCGGCAGTATTTCGATTGAACCGGAATCAATTCCCCTGACCTTAAAGGTCATTCTACTGGCCGAGCCGGAAATCTATTATGAAATTCTGGAAGTCGAACCAGAGCTGGGCAGCGTCTTTAAAATCCGTGCTGACTTCACCGATACATTACAACGTAATGACACCAATGAGCAGGCTTATATGCAGCTGATTGCTGATTATGTTCAGGCTGATAAACTGCTGCCCTTTGACCGCTCTGCCCTGGCTGCGCTGTTAACCGACTCGAGTCGTCTGGCCGAAGACCAAAGCTCGTTGTCCTTACATGCGCTAACGCTAGGTGATCTGATTCGGGAATCACATCATCATGCCGTACAAGCCGGCAAAAAAATGGTGTCAGAAGAACATATCAACATGGCGCTGGATCATCGCAAATATCGCTTAGGCTATTTACGTGAACTGTACTGGCAAGACCTGTCACGCGGCACCCAGCTGATTGAAACCAAAGGTCATCGTCTGGGTCAGATCAATGCCCTGTCCGTGATTCATTATGCCGATGTCGAGTTTGGCCTGCCTTCGCGCCTGACGGCATCGGTCTATCAGGGCGGCGGCGATATTCTGGATATTGAACGCAGTGTTGAATTGGGCGGCTCGCTGCATGCCAAAGGCGTGCTGTTAATGTCCAGCTTCCTGAAAGCCCATTTTGGCCGCGAACAGATTCTGCACTTCTCTGCCGCACTGGCCTTTGAACAGAGCTATGGTCAGGTCGATGGTGATAGCGCCACCGTTGCGGAACTGTCTGCCCTGATTTCAGCAATCAGCCAGTTACCAATTGATCAGTCCTGGGCCATTACCGGTTCCATGAACCAGCTGGGTCAGGTGCAACCTGTTGGCGGCGTCAATGCCAAAATTGAAGGCTTCTATGATGCCTGTAAATTACAAGGTTTAACCGGCAAGCAAGGCGTGATTATTCCGCGTCAAAACATGCAGCATCTCATGCTGCGTAAAGATGTGATTGAAGCGGTGCAAAAAGGCGAATTCCATATTCATGCCATTGATGTGATTGATCAGGCACTGGAAATTCTGATGGCGCGTCCGGTCGGTAAACTGGACAAAAAAGGCCGTTATAGCAAAGGCTCGATTTATGACATGGTGATGGCGCAGCTTGAATACTGGCAAGCCATTGAAGATGGTGCAGAAATTGAAGAGGAAGAGCCAAAGAAAAAGAAAAAAGCCAAGAAAGAAAAAAAGGCCAAGAAAAAAGATCAGCCTGCTGAAGCAGCAATTGAGGCTATTCCGGTAGAAGATGCCCGTAACCAGACTGGCTCATAATGGCCGGTCTAAAAAAGCAAAAAAGCGCCGAAAGGCGCTTTTTTATACGACTGAATTAAGCTTCAGGCGCTGGGCTGTACTGTTCAACCAAAGGCTGTAACTCACCTTTTTGGAACATATCCAGCATAATATCGCTACCGCCAATTAACTCGCCATTGATCCACAATTGCGGGAAAGTTGGCCAGTTGGCAATTTTCGGCAAAGTTGCACGAATATCCTGGTTTTCAAGAATATTCACATAGGCAAATGGACGACCAATTTGACTGAGCGCTTCTACTGCACGAGCTGAGAAACCACATTGTGGGAATTGCGGTGTGCCTTTCATGTAAAGAAGAACTGCATGTTTAGCAATTTGGTCACGAATTAACGCTTCGGTATCGCGTGCTTGTTCAGTCATTGATAAATCCTCAACTAATCTGTTTTGCATTATACCGAAAACACAGCAAAACAGTATGCTTAAAGCAATATTTCCATTTTTATTTACATTTACACTTTCAATCGGGGGCAGATTTTGCTTATATAAGTTTTTTCCTTTCTTTCTTACAGATAAGAGTTAGTCATGAACAACGTTACCCTTGCCCCTGTGCAAACTGATCAACCGTCTCATTTGATGCCCGTCTTCGGCCGTCAGCCGATCAGCTTTGTCCGCGGCCGAGGCGCTTATCTGTACACTGAAGATGGCACCGAATATCTGGATGCCCTGACCGGTATTGCAGTCTGTGGTTTAGGTCATGCTCATCCGGAAATTGCTGCTGCCATCGCGGATCAGGCCGCGACCCTGATTCATACCAGCAACCTGTTTGAAGTGCCTTGGCAAACTGCCGCTGCACAAAAACTGGCAGAAGTCGCTGGTATGGAAGAAGTCTTCTTCTCTAACAGTGGTGCAGAATCGAATGAAGGTGCCATTAAAATTGCACGTAAATTTGGTTATTTACAAGGCATTGCCAATCCGAAAATTATTGTCGCCGATCAGTCGTTCCACGGCCGTACCCTGGCAACCCTATCTGCCACCGGCAATAAAAAAGTCCAGGAAGGTTTTGCACCGCTGGTAGAAGGTTTTATCCGTGTACCGTTTGGTGATGTTGAAGCCATTGAAGAAGCCGCCATTCAGTATCCGGACATCGTCGCGATTCTGGTTGAGCCAATTCAGGGCGAAGGCGGTGTTAATACCGCGCCTCAAGGCTTTAGCTACCTAGAAGATATCCGCCGCATCTGTAACCAGCACAACTGGCTGATGATGCTGGATGAAGTGCAAACTGGTAACGGCCGTACCGGTAAATATTTTGCCTATCAGCACACCAATATTGTGCCAGATGTCTTAACCACTGCCAAAGGCCTGGGCAATGGCTTCCCGATTGGTGCAGTGATGACCCAAGGTCGCGGTGTGGGTGTACTCACTGCCGGTAACCATGGTTCAACCTACAGTGGTACTGCCCTGGGGTCACGTGTGGTCTACACCGTGATTGATATTATCCAGAAAGAAAATCTGGTCGAGAATGCCGCAAAAATGGGTAGCTATATTGTTGAGCAGCTACGCAACCAGCTGGCTGACCAAAATGTCAGCGTGCGTGGTTTTGGCCTGATGATCGGGATTGAATTACCTAAAGCCTGCGCAGAACTGGTGGATATTGCCCGTGATGAATACAAACTGATTGTCAATGTGACCGCCGGCTCCGTGGTGCGTTTACTGCCAACCTTGAACATTAGCCAGGAACAGGCCGATCAGCTGGTTGAACGTCTGGTGAAAATGATCAAAACGTTCCTGGCTTAAGCCGCGTGTTGATCTCAACAGATCTCAATCTGCATAAAAAAGCCGCATGATGCGGCTTTTTTAATTTCTGAATTGTTATATTTTATGAGGCTTCCTGGTAAATTCTGCCGCCAGGTAACTGACAAAAATACTGTTTTAAAGCATCCAGACAACGATGCACTTTCATTGGCTGCTGCTCACGTTTTGGCGTAATCGCATACAATGTAAAGGTCGGCAATTTCCATTCAGGTAATACTTCGACCAAAGAACCGTTAATTAAATCTTTTTGTACATCTAGATATAAAAGTCTCGCGATTCCGTGCCCTTGTAAACATAATGATTTGGCAATCAGAACATTATTTGTGGTGAGGCGAGAGCTCATGTCCAGTCCGACCACTTCACCCGTACTGGCGTGATGAAATGAAAAACTGGCATAATTTTTCATCAAATTTACTGGAATCAGGTCATGATTTTTTAAATCTTCAGGACGTGACACCGGTGTGGTCTGGTTCAGATAACTTGGTGATGCCACCAGAACCTGCTCAACGCGCGCCAGTGGCACTACATTCAGCTGACTATCTTCAATTTTTGAACTCATGCGCAAAGCAATATCAATCCGACCTTCAATCAGGTCAATAAACTGATTGTCCGCTTCGACATGTATGGCCAGACCACGATGGGCTGACATCCAGTGCGACAATGCCGGAATGACATGATTCGCACCCAGTTCCGGGGTGGTTGCGATACGCAAATCACCTACCAGGTCATCGCGTAATTCATTAATGCGTATTTTACCACGCTCCGCAGCGGCGAGCATTTCCTGACAGCTGTGGAAAAAAGCTTGTCCAGCTTCAGTCAAACTCAGTTTTCGGGTGGAACGGTGTAACAGCGTTACTTCCATTTCATTTTCCAAAGAACGAATTTGCTGACTTACAGCACTTGTGGTGATACCGAGTTCACGCGCAGCGCCACTAAACGAGCTTTTTTCAACAACACAAGCAAATACACCCATTGCTCGAAGTTGATCTAACATAAATTTCCCTCTGAACTTATGAGATGCTCCTACCTTTGATAAAAGCAACTCATTGTATTATACGGTGAAATTTACGTTTTGCACTTAAAAAAATTAATTTATTGGTAAAACATTAGTCGGGTTGATCGGCTTGCCATCAAGGCGGACCTGGAATTCCAGCATGGTGCGGGTGGTGCCCGATGAGCCCATTTCGGCAATTTTCTGCCCTGCTGCTACATTTTGTCCACTATTCACGTTAAGTTTACTGTTGTGTGCATAAGCGGTGATATAGCCATTAATATGCTTAATTAACACCAAGTTACCGTATTCTTTCAGGCCATCTGCGGCATACACCACCTGCCCGTCTGCAGCTGCAAAGACCGGATCACCAACATTGCCGCCATAACGAATCCCTTTCACATTCGACGCTAAATTGAAGTTTTCAATTACTGCACCATTGGATGGTTTCACCCAGCGTAAAGAACCTACGGTAGAACTCACTGTCGGCGCCGGAGTAGTGGTTCGTGGTGTGGTTGTGGTCGTCGTGGTCACCGGTGCGGTCGGTGCTGGCGTAGTTTTTGGAATAGCAATGGTCTGACGCTGGATTGGTGCTGGCTGCGTTACCGGACGCGTCGTGGTGGTACGCGGTGCACTGCCACTTTTCAGACGAATCGACTGGCCCACATAAATCCGGTATGGCGCGGCAATATCGTTCATTTCCGCAATACTGAGATAACTTAAACCATAACGTGCTGCAATGCCGCTTAAAGTATCACCTGAGCGTACAGTATAGAAATTTGGCGCAGCCGCATAACGTGCAGAATTATGTACTTGAGGTTTAGACGCACAGCCACTGATGATGAGCGTAGAAATAACGGCTGTAGATACAAATAAAGTTTTCAACAATGTTGTCGGTGCTGCAAATAAACGACCGTGTGACACCAAAGGCATTAATCTTCCTCTCTACATCTTAAATGTAATTATTGAACTGCGCTAAGATTAACAAAAAAGCACCGAAAAAGAGTTTCAGACGGTACTTTTTCACAAAGTTATAACATTCTTTACAGGGCTGGACTCAAGCTGTCATGCAGATGCCCCAGAATATCGTAATTGGTCGCATCCATCTGAATTGGGGTGATGCTGACATAGCCATTGGCCACAGCAAAGAAATCCGACTGGATTTCACCCACATCTTTACGCGGGTCTGCAACGGCTTCTCCGGCCAGTCCAATCCAGTACACCTGGCGACCGCGCGGATCGACATGGCTGGTAATCGGTTTAGATTGACTGCGACGGCCCTGATAGGTAATTTTTGCGCCTTTTAATTCCGCCACATCTGGAATATTAATATTCAAAATGTGGCGTGGCGGCAAGGTTGGCAAGCCGTTGGCAATAAAATCATGCACCCACTGCGCGGCAACTGCATAATCGGCCGGATGCTGATAGGCACGGACATTAGGGCCAGCCAGTGATACAGCTATGGCCGGCTGCGTCATTAAACGCCCTTCAAAAGCAGCACCAACGGTACCTGAATACAGTACATCATCACCCAGATTGGCGCCGCTGTTAATCCCGCTCACCACCAGATCAAATTCAAAATCAAACAGGCCATTCATAGATAAATAGACACAGTCTGCCGGAGTGCCATTCACCGCCCAGATATCTTCAGCAATCGGAATTGGACGTAAAGGACGATCTAAGGTTAAAGCACTGGAAAACCCGCTACGCTCGCTTTCTGGCGCGACAATTACCACACGGCCCAAAGGTTTTAATGCGTGTGCAAGCGCCTGGATCCCTGGCGCAAAAACGCCATCATCATTGGCAATTAAGATATTCACAAATTTACTCTTCAAATTAAATAAATGACCGGTCAGCACATTTCATTGAAATATAATGAGAAGTATATATATTTAGTGTCGAACTTCCATCAATAAAAAGTGTGTATAACATGATTCGTCGCTTATCTGTACGTCGTTTACTGGGGCTTGGTTTTGCGGTAATTCTCTCTCAAGCGGTCAATGCTGAAGGCTTGACGGTAGAAGAAGCCAATACCATTGTGAAAGAAGACATTGCTGCCGCTCAGGTGATGGCTGAGGTTTGTCCGGCCATTATTGGCAAAAACGCCAAACTGGATAGCAATATTCAGGCTTTAATTGAAACTTACCTGGCAGACTTAAAAGGTCAGACTTTAAGCTACAGCGCACTGCAGGCTGATGCTGAATATAAGAATATTCTGATTGAAGCACGTGATGCTGCTAAAGAAACCACGGCAGATGAACAGAAAACTGTTTGTCAGGATGCTGCTGTAATCGAACTTTAGGTTTGTACTGACGCACCATCTTCACATCAAGAGTAATCAGCATAGGTTGATTGCTCTTTTTTATTGCATTTCTGATTTGGCTTTTTAATTTTGGTTGTGTGTCAGCCTGCTCAGATACACTTCTTTTCTTTTCATTCTGTCAAAAATCATTAAGCTTATGGGCATGTGGTATTTTTAAGTTTTAGGTCTATTTTTTTATGTACACTTCCCAATTAAAAACGAAATCTTTGCAACTTCTGGCTGGTATCGCCATTACTTTGGGTTTGGGGCAAACCGCAGTGGCACAGAATGAAAATATTGAAGTCACACCACTTCAAAAAGTCACCCAGCAGGAACTGGCAGCCATTTATGTATTATCTGAAGTGTGCCCAGCGTTAATTCAGGACAAAGACCAGACTAAATTTAATCAGGGCTATGCCAAACTGGCCAAAGAATATATGCCGGCAGAAAAAGATCCGGTTGCAGCTTTACAAGCCCTAAGCAAGCAAAAAAGTTTTAAGCCGATGCTGGTTGAAGCACAGGCCGATGCCAAAAAAGCGGGAAGCCAGAAAAATAAGGCCATTTGCCAGGAATTGACCGCGTACAGCAAATAAAACTATTTGGTTACAATACTTTTTCCGATAAGCCGATTTCTCCCATAGAAGTCGGCTTTGCTTTATCCTAAAATGCTAGTCTCTTTTGTGCATATATCAAGTATTGGAACACCTAGAATGACTCGAAAAAGCGCCCTTGCTGCCTTACTCCTCCTACCAAGCTTTTCTTATGCAGCAACTGTTTTATCCAATCCACCAGAACTCAACAATAAATCTTATGTTTTAATGGATTATGAAACAGGGCAAATTCTTGCATCGAAAAATGAAAATGAAAAACTTGCCCCGGCGTCAATGACCAAAATGATGACCAGTTTCATCATTGAACAAAAACTATTGAAGGGCGAACTCACGGAAGATGAAAAAGTTCGTATGAACGAATCTGCATGGTGTCGCGGCAGTAGCGCGGAATCATGTATGTATGTTCCGCTGAATGGCACTGCAACTGTACTTGAAATGCTGCGTGGAATTATTGTTCAGTCGGGTAATGATGCCTCTAAAGCCATGGCGGAACACATTGCCGGCAATGAAGGCACCTTCGCACACATGATGAACGAAGAAGCCAAAAAAATTGGCATGACCAATACCCAGTTTATTAACTCGACCGGTATGCCAGCAGACGGCCATTATTCAACAGCCAAAGATATGGCAACCTTGGCCCAGCACATCATTAAAGACAGTTCTAAATATTATCCGATTTATTCAGAAAAAGAATTTACCTTTAATGGCATCCGTCAAGGCAACCGTAATGCCCTGCTCTATACAGACCCAAGTGTTGATGGTTTAAAAACCGGTCATACCAATGAAGCCGGCTACTGTTTAACGACTTCTGCAAAACGTGGCCCAACGCGTCTGATTTCTGTGATTTTTGGTGCGCCAACCATGCAGGAACGTGCGACACAAACACGTGAATTGCTGGCTTGGGGTTATGCCAACTTTGAAACCAAAAATGTACAGCCTGCAAATCAGGTCCTGGCCAAATCTAAAGTCTGGTTTGGTCAGTCGGATGAAGTACAAATTGGTCTGGCTGAAAACTTTAATGTGACCATGCCTAAAGGCAAAGCCAATGAAATTAAAACGCAATTGGTGGTTCAGCCGAAATTGACTGCGCCGCTACAAAAAGGCCAGGTCATTGGTAAATATGTCGCAAGCTTAGATGGTAAAGTAATTGCTGAAAAACCACTGGTGGCTTTAAACGCAGTTGAAGAAGCTGGCTTCTTCTCGCGCCTCATTGACCATATCAAGCAGTTCTTTAGCAACCTGTTCTAAGTTTAAAGCACGACTTTAGACTTAAGTGAAGGCACTCATTCAGCGAATGGGTGCTTTTTCTTTTATACTATTGTCTTGATCATTCCACTTTTACGAGCAGATCACTATGAGTCAGAACATTCGTCCTTATTTAGATACCCATCCACAGATTGATGATTCCTGTTATATCGACCCGATGGGTGTGGTCATTGGTGATGTGGTATTAGGCGAAAATGTCTCGGTTTGGCCGTTTGCCGTAATTCGCGGGGATGTTAATTCTATTCGTATTGGCAACAACTCGAATGTACAGGATCATGCCATGCTGCATGTCAGCCATAAAAAAGCCGACAAGCCAAATGGTTCACCTTTGATTATTGGTGAAGATGTGACGATTGGTCATCATGTGAAGTTGCATGGTTGTACTATTGGGAACCGCGTTTTGGTGGGTATTGGCACGATTATTTTGGATGACGTTGTTGTTGAAGATGATGTGATGATTGGTGCAGGCTCACTTGTTCCACCAAACAAAGTTTTGGAAAGTGGCTATTTGTATATGGGTAGTCCTGTTAAAAAAGTACGTCCGCTAACCGATAAAGAAAAAGCGTTTTTTCCGTATTCAGCGCAGAATTATGTAAAGGTTTCGGGGAATTATAAGTAAAATTGGATTTCGCATAAGAGATTTTATGTTAAATAAAAGCTAAGAATTTATTTAAAAGAGTCCAGCATTTGAAAGGAATTCTGAAAAAAATATATTTAATTATTTACTAAGCTTTTGATAAATAAATATATTTTTTATAAAACTATTTTTGGTCTACTGGTGATATATTCCAAGCCATTAGAAGTCGCCATATATTTGCGTCAATCTCTTGAACGTTATCAAAATGCTTTTGATCTACAATCCAATTAACTTTTACTCCTCCAAGAATAAACTCTTGAGAGCGCACGAATAATTGAAAATTATGGTCTGGTGAGACATAAAACTGAAACCCTGAACTCAAAGCATTCATTGAATGCCCGAAACACATTTTTCCTTTTGAACCATTATTAAACTGATAACAATCCACACCATTTTGAGTTTGCTTTGAGTCAATATTTAAGTTTTTCATTATTTCTGAATCAAAAAATTGCTTTGTATTCCTTTCTGTAGAGCCTCCTAATGTACTTACAAATACTTTGACTTGATCATAATGATCTAAAGTATAATTCCCATGAATACTGTTGTCCGTTGCCTGTACAGTTGAACCATTTAATATCAAATTAAATTCAAGGCCTCCCCCCATATCTATCATTGTCCAAGGCGTTTCTTTTGCTTCCGACTCGCTCAACGATGGATACTTTTTAGGTTGATAGTCAATAGGGAATTGACCAAGATAATGCTCAAGGTGCGGTCGATAAAACTCTCGCTCACACTTCGTACAATGTGTGTCAGGTATATGTTTTCGTCTTTGTCCAAGCTCAGCTTTGATGATGAGCTGATCTGTAAATTTCCATGTCACAATCTCTCCTTCTTTCGGGATATGTACTTTTTCTTTTGGCATACAACCTCCTAAAAGCACCATAGCCATTAGCACCATTCCTTTTTGAAAATAATTCATTACAAACTCTTAATATTTATAAAATATATAATTTAAAAACAGTTAATGACTTAGCTTTTAGCAAAGCTAAAATTAACATAGTACTAATTCCCCCAAATCATTTAAATAATAAAAAACCCCGGCATCCTGCCGGGGTTTTTCGTATTGGTTCGCTCGGTATAACTCCTGTCATACCTTACTTTCCTTGTGCCTATCTCTTGTTATTCTTCTCTGGAACTTCCTGTTCTCCATGTCTTCATCATAGGAAATTGAAGCCAGGTCGTATAGGCGAAAAGGACCGGAATTGCTGTGAGCATATACGTACAAGAGTGGCTAAAAACTGCTCCAGCTTTTACCAAACTAGAAGAGTCATTCCTTAGTTGCATATTCTTATTTAAATGAACAGGTATTCTTACTTTAAGTTGGACACCTGTTCTTATTTTACTTGGACAACAAGAATCTAAACCTGCTGCCAATCATCAGCTATCTCTTTCCAATTTACTTCACGAGCAACTGGATGCCCATGCTGATCTTGTCCAGTCCATACATTCCAGTAATCAGGATCATCTGATCTTGGTCTATGTTCAGTTGAAAGATGATTCATTTGAACCAATACGGGTAATTCCGAAGCCCAACCAAGTAGTATTGCATTTCTAGAAGGTAACGAGGGTAAATCTCTCAATAATCCGCGGAGATTATCAGGCACCAATTTTTGTATCAGTTCTTGATCCCGCTCATTGCTAATCCGATGAAGTAAGAAACTATTACACTGAGAAAGAACAGTCGGTGACAGTTCACTAGGTCTTTGTGACGATAGCATCATACCTAATCCAAACTTTCTACCTTCACGAGCTATTTTTTCAAAAACTTGACAACATATAGATGATGAATTGTGATATTCGGTATCATCCTTATACCGTTTCACAAAAGTATGAGCCTCCTCCATAACTAATACTGTAGGAAGTACTTGCCCATGATTCATTCGACGATATCTTTGTAACGATTCCAATGTCATTCGAGCTATAGTGGCTGCAATGATATGTGCAATTTCTGCTGGAACTAATGAAAGGTCGATAACTGTAACTGTTCCATTTGAAGCATTGTTATTCCCGATATAATTAGAAAGCCAGCCATCCAAAGAGATTTTTTCTGCACCGTCAATCTGACTTGTTAAAACTTTCATTCGAGTATCTGAGAGAAGAGTCTTAATTCTCATTTGCATAGTATCAATATATTCTGAGACACCTAGCAATTCAGCATTTCCTTCAATACTTTTTAATAAATTTTCACCAGAAAATGGTCTTGGAATATCAGCATCTATGGGCAATGCATCCATTGCACTACCACCAAATGAGGTATAGGCAGTTTTTAGTAATTGTAAGAAGTCACTAATCTCAGTTCTATCAAAGTCAAATTGTGCATATTGAGCTGAACGTGCTTGTTCAAAGTGGGTTATCTTTTCTATAATTTCTGTTAAACAAGCTTGTTGATTACCATCAAATACATCTTGATCAGTAAATCCAATTTTCCATTTTTTTAGCTTTTCAAAAAAATTCTTGGGTTTGGGAAAGTTTCCCCAAGGTGAACCTGAGTTAATCTCGATTTGGGTAATGCTAATGAGTGTTCTTAAATATTGTTTCATTTCTTGATGGGCAGATTGCTCAATATTAAAAACACCTTCCCGAACCGAACGTAAAGCCTGAATTAATGTAGGACGTTGAGTTTTAGGACTTGCCTGAGTAAAAGAAACCCATTCAGAACTATTCCAAAGCCATAAAGGAACTTGAAGTTGCTGTATGTCCTCATCTTTGGGTTCTACAGAAAAGATTCGAACGTTTTCTTTGTCTTTAAAAGTTTCTGAATACTCGCCATTAGGATCCAATATGATAAATCGGGCATTTGGCTGACTATGTCTAACTTTTTCTGCTGCATCAAGTGACCAGCGAATCAAACCAGCTACGGAACAAGATTTACCACTTCCAGTATTACCTAATACTGCTAAATGACGACCAAAAAGACGATCTGGATCAATCATCACTTTTGCACCATTTGCCAATGGACTGGTACCTATACAAACTCTTCGATTATCACCAGATTCAACTATATCTTGTAATTGATGTTGAGTTGGTAAAATAACAGGTGTTCCCACTGTGGGGTAGCTTTCTACACCTCTTTGAAATTTATAATAAATCCTATCATTTTCTTCTTTGTCGTAAATCAAACAACCCAAAGGATTTAAGCTCATTTTCCGCAAAGGATATGGTAAATCAACTAAACCAAAATCTTGCATTCCTTTTCTTTTTGGGTATTGTGAGCGTTCTATCGTTATCCATTCAATTTGACCAACTAAATATCCACAATCACTAGCTATAAGAACATATCCATTAACTTTGGGAAATGCTCTTGGTGTGCCTGTGTTTAATGCAGTGCCTTCTGGGGCTTCAATATCAAGTAGAACTTTGATTTCACTTGGTGAAACAAAATCCACAGTCCCTATCCTTAGTGAATCAGCATAAGCTAATGGAGAAATACTCATAATGTAATACCTCCATTAATTTTATCTAAATTTTCTGAAATAATGGATTCTTGATTTGAAGGCAATCTTTGTTTTAAAAGTTCACTCATCCGAGAAGTGGTTTTATCAATTGCGGCTTTAGGTAAATAGTATTGTGTTAAGTTTGTGAGATCTGCTAGTGCAGGACCTATAAGTAAACTAATTTGAGAATTACGTCCCAACTCCTCATATAATTTCATGATTCTTCCCATATTGTCATCATAAGAAATAATGACCAAATGGGTCGATGGGATCGTTAACATATCTCGAATAACTCTATTGATATGATCATCACCGAAACTATAGCCATATGTAACTAGAGTGCTATTAGGACGACAAATAGCAGCAGCCAGATCACGGAATAATTCAACATAAGGATAATTTGCCGTTTCTTGATCTTTTGCTGAATTTGGGTAAATCATTAATTCATGTGGGGTCATATCATCATAACCTGCCACTTCAAGAAATGGATCTATTGATTTTGCTCCAAATGGCAAACCAATACGCCGAATATCTTTATTTACTTGTATCCAATCTACTGATCCGTGAAGTTTTGTATATCGAACAACTCCTTCAAGGTAACGAGGTTCTCCACGGATACCAGGAGGATTATAGTGCATGTCTAAATCTAAACGAGATGACCTAAAAATAGGCATTAAATTGCCTAAAAATCTATCAAGTAAGTGAATACCTGCTAATTCTGAACCAGCTTCGATAAGTCGATCATAGTTCGTTGTAAAAATATTTAACCTATCTCGTACACCAGTACGACTAGCAAAGCTCATTAGAAATGTAACTAAGATATTGAAAGCATTTTCTCTTTTTTCAAAGTTTGCTGTGGCAATACTATTTTCACTAACCAATATTGAATTAGCAAAGTCTTGCATTGCTGTTTCTAATTCTTTTTTAAGGGCAATAGCTTTATCATCATTCAAAATTTCTAGCCCACGAAGCAATTCATTTGCTACACGTAATTGATCTTCTAAGTTACCCTTTTTACGACCAGTCGCTTCAGAGGATTTTTTTGCTGCCTGATTTACTTCATTGTTAAAATTATTAAGTGTTAAAGCATTCATACCCGTAGCAGCTTTATCTGCTGCTAAATAATGAATTGCATGAGTTAAACCAGAACCCGCAAGCAAAGAAAGATGCTCCGATTGAAATAGAGCCGTTAACCATGGCTCAATTCTTGATCGAAGTTCTTTATAAGAAAATGATTCATTAGGATTGAGCCAAGCACACTCAACAACGTCACATAAAGAATATTTCGCAGAATCAGTAGAATCCTGTTTAAATTGAATAGGTGAGTGATCATCCCTAACTTTTATAATATTAATCATATATATCCCCCTTAAATTTAATTATCTCAACTCAATCTCTTTCTTAAACTTATTGTATTGATAATTCATAATCTGCCCATTTACTAGCAATTCAACGGCTTGCTGAATTACTTGTAAAGGTGCAATAAACCACTCTTTCGGTTGATGATTTTTACCCTGCTTATCTGCGACCAATAAATCAAGACAAGATTCACCAAAAAAGGCATGTAGGTAATATTCAAATTTTTGAGGATTAATATTGAAAGCCTGATACTCAGCAATGACTTCAACATCAGCCATCAAATAAGTAGGCTCTTTTTTTGCATTCGCAATACGTTTATCAACAGTTGTCGTGGCGAAACCAATTTTGTAAAGATGATCGTATGATTGGATACGTGGATCTGTACTTTTAGATTTCAGAATATAAATATAACCTGTCGATGTATCATCTTCAGTGATACCGCCAAAATTAGTATAAAAGTTAGAGTTTTCTTGTTCGTTGGTCTCTGAAACAATGCGTCCATCTTTATATAATGCTTTAGCTAATGAACGGTACAGCATGGTTGATTCAGTTCCATTCTCAAAGATAGTACGTGTTCGACCATCTTTACGAAAACGTTTACCGTCAACTGTTTTCGCTTCGGAAGTAAAATTAATATCTGCTAAATAAGCTAATAAGCCGTTTAAGACATAGTAATTACCTTCAACCAGTTGATAACCCTTATCATTAAAGGGTAAGAGCTTACGTTTCCCTTCTCGAAGCTCTCTGTGAACATTTTTAAATAAATGCTCAAACTGATCAAAGTCCTTACAACGTTTACGTTTAGCAACTTCATCTGCTGCTGCACGTTGGACAGGCACATGCTTAATTTTAAAGATGTCACCATCTTTACCATCATCAAGCAAACCTAGATCATCATCGTTAAAAATATCTTCAAGTGATTTAATATCTGACATATCTTTAATCCTGATGTTGTGGCAGCAAATTATGCTCATCATAATCTGCTAAAGCCATGTATTGCTCTGGATTGGTTTGAATTGCTTCTAAACGGCTCGCAAGCATAAACTCAGAAATGTTTTTCATATCCTTAGCAGGTACACGCCCATGCTGTGTCACAAAATTATTAATTTCATTAAATTTTGAGACCAATTGTTCATCAGCCGTTAGACCAGACGTCTTTTTCTTTACGTTTAAAAGACCTAAGTCATCATCAGCAATCATATCTTGAAGCCAGCTAAAATCTTCCACGTATTACACTCCAGCTCGTCTACGTTGCTCACGAATATAAATTAGGCATTCAGCTAATCGTTTTTCAATTAAGTTGTGTGATTCTAGACTAGGCTCACGACCAAACTGAACTTTGAAGGCTTTTAACTTAGGCCATAGCTCAATGGCTTCTTCTTGAGTCATGGTAATTTTAGTTGCTTCGATTGCCTCCTTAATCAATTTTAGTACATTGACGGTGACTTCTTTTGATAGAATTTCAAAAGCTTTTTGGAATGGATTCACAGATTGAATTAAATCAATATTCAGGTCTTCGATATTGATAAATTTATCCGCCATACGAATAAATTTTTTATCACCAACTTCTTTGACTTCTGCTGTGCTAATCACTGAGTCAACGACTAAATATTGACTCACTTCTTCAAGTTCAGCTTTCGTTAAGTCAGGGTATTTGGTTTGGATGATCTTAGGGATAAGGACTTTATTCACCACTTCAGGCTCAACCTTACCTGCTGAACCTGCAATCACCTTAGCATCTTGAAGAATCGCTGCTTTTAGGTCCACAAGATCATTTTCAATAATCGCCTTTGTTTTTGCCGTGCTTGGTTCTTTAAAACCTTTAATCGTGAGTGTTCCTGGCGGAACAATATCTTCATCATCACGTTTAGTTTTAAACTTGAAGTTTGGTGCAAGTATTTGTTCCATTAATAAAGATGCAGTGATGGCTTTCAGCATGTTATTTACTGCAAATTTTACCTCAGTGTCTTGTGCATCAGGTTGAGCAATAAGATTGGTAAATTGCGCATGTGATTTGTTCGAGCTATCTCGTGTACAACGTCCCACAATCTGCACAATTTCAGTCAAAGAGCCACGATAACCAATCGTTAAAGCATGTTCACAGAATTGCCAGTCAAAGCCTTCCTTCGCCATGCCTAGGGCGATGATGAGATCAAGATCATCTACGGTTTTAATGTTACGTAGATATTCAACAACTTTATCACGACCATCTTCTTCAACGAGGTCCGCTACTTTTAAAATCTTACCATCTGAACGTTTGACGGTGATAATTCCAGTATCAGGATCTTTAGCGACAAATTCACCAATGATTTCAAGGATTGCATCCACTTCATCATATTTATCTTTGGTTGATTCACCTGAATTCACATTTGGAATATGAATGATAGTTTTTTTATCGGTATCCAATACTTCGGCAATTGCAATAACGCCTTCATCATCTTCTTTAAAGTAACGTCCTTTATAGAAGTGATAGCCAATGCCTAAAGATTTTAAATAAGTATAGCCATTAAGTTGTTCATAATAGTTAAATGAAACTTTATCAAACTTTGCTTCGTCTTCAGGCGTAAGTACAGGAACACTATCACCACGGAAGTATGAACCCGTCATCGCAACAATATGAGCCGTGGTATTGTCCATTAAAGATTTAAGAACAGTACCCAGAATATTATCGGCATCTGCTGAAACATGATGGAATTCATCGATTGCCACTAATGTATTGTCAAATACATGATCATCGAGTTGTTCAAAAGCAAATCTTAGTGTGGCATGTGTACATACTAAAATTTGATCTGTACCTTCCATAAAACGTTTAAAGGCTTTTACTTTGCTTTTATCGCCACCAGCAGTACATAAATTATTTTCAGGTTTAATATCCCAATCTGCAAAAAAGCCACTTTCGCTCAGCTTAGTGCTGGCAAATGAGCCACCAATAGAGCGTTCAGGTACGGCTACAATAACTTTGCTTACCCCTTGGTTGTGTAGCTTATCTAGCCCTAAAAACATTAAGGCACGAGATTTACCTGAAGCTGGAGGTGCTTTCAGTAGAAGATACTGAGAATTACGAGCATCAAAAGCACGAGCTTGCATAGCTCGCATCCCCATATTATTGATTGAGGTGCTTTGACCTGTTTGCTGATAATTTACTTCTATAATATTTTTCATTATGGATACTCTATACTTTCATTTTTTCATAAAGTTTAAATAGACCCTCTAACCTTTGCTCATCAGTTTTTAGTGGAACTGCTGTATATAGTGAATCTACATATTTATCATTTTCTTCATGGGCTGTTCGTAAATCTAAAGGCATGGAATCAAAATTGTATAACTCTGCTAGGGTTTTATTTGGATAATTTTCTCTTATTGAAAGAATATTAAAGGCATGAGTGGTCAATATTTCTTTTTTTCTTTCAGATAATTTAGGGCATGGGAAATTGTTATAAATAACAGAAGCAGAATATCGGTAATCAGTTTTTAATCTACCACCCACAACTTTCACCCAAGCCATATGCATTTTTGATGTAAGAATACTAAATAGCCAAGGCTCTGCATCATAAATAGCCATTGCTGAATCTAAAATAATAATTTCGTTGGATAAAATACCTATAGGTATATACTCTCTATTTTCAGAGGAAACCCGTGGGATAATAATTTGACTTTGATTTGCTCGGTTTAGATCTCGAAATTGATGTGATCTTGTCGCCAGTCTATTACAACTAGGATCTTTACTACTCAAGCGATGGATCTTTGTTCTTTCTATACGGTCTTTAATTTCCGGAATTGATAAGGCAAGATTCAAATCTTCATCATTTATCCAAAGGCAATATCTAGGAGTACCTTTAATAAATTCACTAGCACCTAACAATTTGAGTAATAGGTATTTAATACTAGGATATTTACTTAATATTTCTTCATATTCTTGTTTGGTTAATATCAGCCCACCTCCATCATTAGCCATATTACCGAAGTTCATTTTTGGAAAATCAACAGATAAAGGAGTATTTCTCTTAGTGACAACTAAATTTTCACTATCTACTAAATAGGCGTTAATATTTTTAACAGATAATATTTTATCATCTTGATAAATAGTTTTTTCTTTAATATTTTCAGGAGATGATATTCCAACTATTACACAAGTGACGCCTGCATTATGGCGTGCATTATTTCTCCATTTAAATGATTGATATGCGAATCTAATCTCCAAGTTGTACATTAAAAGTAATTTAAATATAGTCTCAACTTGCTCGCCTTGGAAAATTGAATTTGTTGTAACAAAGGAAAAATGAGAACTTTTGTAGAAATGAACAAATTTACAAGCTTTATAGAACCAGCCATAGATATAATCTAATGTTGTAGTTTTAATATTTGAATTTATAAAACATTTATTTAATTGTTTTTTTTGTAATTGTGTCTGTAATTTTGAACCTAGATAAGGAGGATTTCCTAAGATATATACTTCTAAGTTTCTATTATCAAACAGACTTTCCCAATCAACTAGTAAAGAGTTATTGCAATAGATATTTCCAGAATCTTTTAAAGGTAAAGTTGGCAATATTTCACCAAACTCATCTCTAAATGCCATATTCATTTGATGTTCTGTCAACCATAAAGACAGAATTGCGACTTCATGAGCAAAATCATCAATTTCTATCCCATAAAATTGAGAAACCTGAATCACTGAAAATGGTTTTGAAAATTGACCTGTTTTTTCAAGTTCTAGTTCTTGAACACGTTTCAAAAGCTCCATTTCAAACTTACGAAGCTCTTTATACGCAATAATAAGGAAGTTACCTGAACCACAAGCAGGATCAAAAATTTTAAGCTGCCCCAAACGTTGCTGTAATTTCAATAACTTATTAACACTGTCTTGGTTTTTCTCTAATTCTTCATATAGATCATTCAAAAATAAAGGTTCAATCACCTTCATGATGTTTGGAACAGAGGTGTAGTGTTGACCCATGGTACTACGCTGTTCTGTATGAACAACTGCTTGGAACATTGAACCAAAAATATCGGGATTAATATCAGACCAATCTAACTCTGCACCACACTCAATCAAAATCCTACGTGATTTACGTGTGAATTTTGGGACTTGAATATCATCTTTAAACAAACCGCCATTTACATACGGAAAATCTGCTAGGTAATCAGGTAAATCTGTTTCGCGATCTTCGGAAGATTGGTTTAACACTTTAAATAATCGACCAATTAAAGATGATAAATCTGATCCATCTTCATTGCTCTTCGATATTGCCGAAGTAAACTGTTTGTCCTTAAAAATCTCAGTATCTTCAGCAAAATAACAAAATAAAAGTCGAGATAAGAAAATATTGAGTTGATGTAAGTTCTCTTTATTATTTAAGTCATCTTCATCAAAATTATCTGCTTTAATTTCGTCAAATAGCTTTGCTAATTTTTCAGCAGCTTTAACATCCGCAGGGTTTTCGCCTTGATATACGGCTTTCTCCATCCCAGCCCATGGTAAGAAGAAATCAAATTTTTTAGCTAAATCACTAAAAGGAACATCCATTGTATCCTGTGTTTTGGTATCTACTGCCAATAGAGTTGTGAAGTCAGTTACGATTAAGAAGCGAATCTTATTACTTTCAGTTCGCTTTTCATTTTTCATCTGATCAATAAGACTATGCAAATCATGCTGTTTGGCAATTTTAAAATAAACCTTCAGCTTCCAAAATAAAGTATTCTCTTTATCCTCTGCTAAATTAGTATCTCCTGAGCGCAGTTTATTTATTGAATACTTACGCAAACCATAAGCCAACAACAATTCATAGATAAATTCTTTTTGATGTAGCTCGCCTTTAGAAATTCTATGGATGAGCTGTTTAATATTTTCTTCTATTTGGACGATATTCATGTGGGCAGAGAACCTTTTAATAACTATTAATTAGTGTATATAAACAATAATTTAAGTAGAATAACTTTTCTTATTTATACAACATAAACTGACATAGCATTAATCGAAAGTCATAGGATGCTTAATATGAAATTCCGAATCTTTCAAAATGTTTTGAATGTATTCTTTTTCATTAAAATCCTTAATAAGCCGTGATCTAAGTAAATCAAAACCTTTCCAATATAATTCATCTAAAGACCGATTAGGTGATTTATCAGCAAGATCATCCATCCATGGAATTTGATGTAGTTGATCAATCAATGGTAAGGGGTGTGTTTCTTCCGACCATATTTTCTTCGCCACTTCTTCAGAAATCAAATAACTGTAGATATTAGGATGATGGTATGAACCATGATATTTTTTTAAAGTTTTAAAGAGTAAACATAAATAAAGCAGAGAATTATACCCACCTACACCAGTTACATCACTAATATGGTAAGGAGTCTGGAAACACTCCACATAATGATTAGAGTATAGTTTAGCTACAATTAGCGAGCCTTCTGCATTGAGACTGCGAAGAAATTTAACTTCTCGCACCGACTGATTTTTTAAGAAAGCTTTTTCAGGATTAGGGGTCAACAACCATCTCAAATCTTTATCTAAATTCTCATCAAAACGGAAGCTCTCAACTTTGAATGGTCTTTCTTTTCCAAAAAGTAACCAATTTGAATTCGCAGATAAGAAGTCAGCGATCCTCTCCAACTGATTAAAAGTTGGTTCCATTTCTGCTCTAAACCATGATTCAGCACTATCTGCTGAATTTTCATCAATTTTATATGCTAATTCTGCAATCGTAAGTTGATCGAAATATTTACTTTTTTTAATTTGATTAAACAGAAAAGTAAGTCGTTCAGCTACATCCTTTTTACGTTGTGTAGGTGTTCTAGCTTGCAAAAAGTTTTCTATAACCTTAGCTGCTTCTAAATGAATATTATTATCCATAACAAAAGAGTCATATAGGCGAGACATTGTCTCAGCATTGATAGACCTCTGATTTATCTTAGCGGCTTCATCAATTTTTAACTTTAAATCTTCTGGAATTCGAAGATTAAACTGAATATCTTTTTTTTTCATGGATTCCACGGACAGTAGGAATTAACAATAGTAGCATTATGATGCAAAAAAACTATTGCGCATATAGAATCATTTCACTACTATAGAATCAAAATGCTACTATCGAGTGATGATCATGCAAGCAACTAAACAATTAAATTTAAGATTACCTGAAGAGCTAGTTTTTTGGATAAAAAGAATGGCTAAGAAAAAACATCAATCAATGAATTCTTATGTACTCACTGAACTTGAACGAATGCAGAAGGAGTCTAAAAATGGGCTAAATTAGTTTTTTAATTTTATCCGTGGAGAAAGATCAATGACCCATGCTGTAACATGAGCCATTGAAAGGTGTCTTTTGACTATCGACACACCTAGCATTTTGTTGAATTACTTTTTGAAAGTCAATAAAGCAAAATGCTTGTTCTTTCTCCCTCAATCTATTTATCTGATTTTGGGAGTTTTCTAATGAAAATACCTGTTGTAATTCAACGAAAAATTTTTGAGTTTTTAACTCAAGGCAATACGCATAGACAAATTGCAAAAAGAGTGAATGTATCACCAACAACTGTTGGCGTTATTGCAAAAAAATTAAATGAAATCCAAATGCCCGTTGCTGAGGTATTGAAAGCATCTAATCAAGAATTTGTAGATATTGTACAAACAGGTGTTGCAAAAAATATTACGAAGTGCAAACCGCTTCCAGATTTTACATATATCAATGATCAAATGAAGATCAGAGATATGACACTTAAGCAATTGTGGATTGAGTTTAAAGAAACAGAGCCAGAATGTGTTTCTTATTCTCGATTTGCGAAATTGTACAAGCAATGGTTGAAAAAATTACACCCATCTATGCGCCAACATTTTACTGCTGGGCAGACGTTACTTGTCGATTTCTGTGGTAAAACAATGCCAATTCACGACATCAATTCAGGTAAGGTGAGGAATGTACAAATCTTTGTAGGTGTACTAGGCGCTTCAAGTTTAATCACTGTGATTGCAGCCGAAACTCAACAAACACATGACTGGTTAAAATGTTTTACAGCCACTTTTGATCGTATAGGTGGTGTTCCAAGAGAAGTAATCACAGATAATCTAAAAGCGGCTGTTATTAAAACAGGACGTAATGGAACGGTTTTCAATAAAACATTTGAACAATTTGCTGACTATCATGATTTTGCAATTCTAAATACTCGCCCACGTACTCCCAAGGACAAAGGGCTAGCAGAGGTTTGTGTTCAAATTATCCAACGTTCTGTCTTGGTCAAATTAAGAGAAAGAAAATTTTTCTCACTTGAAGAATTACAAAAAGCTATCGATGTAGAAGTTGATAGAATCAACAATGGTGTTACTAAGCGTTTTCCTGAAAGTCGATCAGATCGTTTTCATCGATTTGAAAAAAATGAATTACTTGCACTACCTAAACATCCATATCCTTTTTCAAAATGGATATTTCAACAAACCGTTTCAGAGTTTTATCAGTTCACCATTGATGGGAATATTTATTCTGTTCCTTATACTCTGATAGGTAAGAAGTTAGATATCGGTGTTACAAGTCATGAAGTGCAATTCTATTATGAGAATGAATTAATTACTTCACACAGTTTATTAGAGGGTTATGGTCAAGCAAGTATTCTAGAGGAGCATATGCCAGCCAATCATAGGCTTTATAATACTTTAAGCCCAGCAAGTATTAAGCAGTGGGCTAAATCTCTTGGAAACTATGTTTATGAGTTTGTGGAACAAATTCTAAATAAGTCCAAGCAACTCGCTAGTAATATTAAGTCTTTAAATAGGCTTAGAGATTATATTTTAGAAAAAAAGCTTGATTCTGTCCTTAATCAGGCTTGTGAGTATGCATTAAAATATAATCTATTAGCAGTTACAGATCTAATGTATGTACTCAAAAATAGAAAATATATCCAACCTCTAAACACCACTCAAACAATGAATTCCTATACACACGCAAACTTACGTGGTGCTAATTATTTCGGAGGGGATGCAAAATGACTACAAAGAGCGTTATTGCACAAAAAATGCAAGATTTAAAACTCAATGGTTGTTTGAATTGCTTTGTTGATCATTATGATGAAATGGTTAACAGTAAAAAGACCTCATTAGAAATTCTCAATGAATTACTAATCGCCGAGCAAAATGAAGTCAGCAATCGAAAAATCTTATCATTGCTAAATAAATCGAATATACGATATCCGACAAGCAGCCTGACAGAAATAGATTGTTCCAATAAAAAAGGGCTAACAAGTGATATTTTACAAAGTTTTGCTGATTGTGAATGGATCAAGTCCAAACATAATCTAATTTTTACAGGTGCAACTGGCATAGGTAAGACGTGGCTTGCCTCTGCATTTGGAACGAACGCATGTAAGTTGGGTTTTAAAGTCATCTTTTATAATACAACTGAGTTGTTCGAAGATTTCAATAATGCGGTAAATTTGGGAACTATCTTGACCTTAAAGAAGAGATTACTTTCCTGTAAATTGCTCATTTTAGATGATTTTGGTTTATCACAGATCAATAATTCTTGGTTGGCTCATTTTATTAGTGTTATTGATAAACATAGTGACAACGGTTCACTACTAATCACAAGTCAATATGAAACCAATCTATGGCTCAACTACTTTGAGGACCAAACGGTTGGTGAGGCATTGCTAGATCGTATTGTTCATAGGTCCCATATTTTCAATTTGGCAGGTGAATCTATGCGAAAAAAACGAGGTAAAAAAATCGAGTAATTTTTTATTTTTGTCCAAGTAAAGCGACACTTTAATTTACGTATAAGTTTATTAAAGTGTCCAACTTGGATGAGAATGGGTGTTCAAGTAAGTGTTGATTTTGCACTTAGTCATGACTAATATTTCGCATAACAGCCATTATGTTAAATAAGTAAAATTTAGTTATTTTTTTGAGATGATGGAGCTGAGTTCCATGTGTCTAATAAGCGCCATATTGCATTATCAATATCTTGCCATTTCTCCCAATTGTTTAAATTAGTTTCCCATTGAACCCATATATCCCCATACTTATTTGATTCATAGTTATTTCCTATTATTTCAATTGATTCTCCATTTTCTGGTCTTCTTCCTCTTGTATTAACTTTAAGAAAGACACCAGAAACATTTGGAATATTCGAATCTGCATAACAAAATAGATATTCATCAGAAAAAATCCTCCGATAACATTCCAAGCCGAATTTTTTAAATTTCGAATCCATCTTGACATATTCCGGAGTAATATTATTAAGAATTACTTTTTTTGTATCAGTATTATTTTCCCTCATCTCTAAACCTAAACCTTTTATTCGTACTCGTACCTGATCTTTATGATCAGGTGCAAAACCATCCGTAGCTTCTATTTTTTCCCTATTGAAAGTTAAATAAAATTCTAATTGTCGATTAGAGTCAGGCATTGGTAAAGTATTTGCTTCCTCTTGAGTTATAGCGGGAAATTTTTCAGGAATATAGTCAATTGGAAACTGCCCTAAATAATGTTCACGTTCAGGGCGATAAAATTCATTATCAAATTGGTCAGGAATATGTTTTCTACGTGGACCAAGCTTTGCTTTTACTATCAAATTTGGATTCTGCTTCCATGTCACTATTTCCCCTTCTTTAGGAATATCTTTTGAAATATCTTTTGATGTACATCCAATAAGTAACAGGACATACGAGGAAATAATCCAATATCTTTTTATTAGCATTATTTATCTCTTATAAATTTATGATTTCAGCAAAATCAGAATAGTTAAATTTCCCTAAAATTAACATAATACAGGTTATACGAAATTATTTTTACTTCTCTTTTTAAATCAGCATATTAGCTCATACTAAGAAGTCAAAATCACCTGATTTGGACTTCTTTATGGATTTCTCATGTTCCACGCTCATTATTAAGTCCTTGTTTCACACAATTTTTTACTCAAACTCAAAAATCATCTTCTCCAAAGAAATCCCCTTCCCTCATAGCCACATCCCCCTAAATTTTGTAGAATATGCGTTTTACCCCATGGTGCTTTTTTATGACCGCTTGGACTGCGCATGTGACTGTTGCCACCGTTGTTGAAAAAGACGGTAAATTTCTGTTCGTAGAAGAACAGACTGAAGGCGTTACACATACCGTCTTTAACCAGCCTGCAGGTCATGTAGAAGCCGGTGAAACCATTATTGAAGCAGCGGTTCGCGAAACCCTGGAAGAAACCGGATACGATGTACGTATTCAGGCTTTACTGGGCATTTATACCTATACTCCGCCCATGTTTCCAGATCGTACCTATTACCGTTTCTGCTTTCTGGCCGAAGCCATTCACCATCATGCAGATGCACAGCTAGACACTGGTATTGTCCGTGCCGTCTGGATGAGCCCGGATGAACTGCTTGAATCGGCCCGCGCCCGCAGTCCTTTGGTGATTAAAGCCGTACAGGATGCTCAGACCGGACAAAAATATCCTTTATCGCTCATTTACGAGCACCAAAATTCTCCCTTAATTCATAGTGTGGATGCCTAATCCTATGCAACAACGTGTCATCGTCGGTATGTCAGGTGGTGTAGATTCTTCTGTTTCTGCAGCACTCCTCCTTCAACAAGGTTATCAGGTTGAAGGATTGTTCATGAAAAACTGGGAAGAAGATGATGGCACGGAATACTGTACAGCCATGGAAGATCTGGCCGATGCCCAGGCCGTATGCGATAAAATTGGCATCAAACTGCACACCGCCAACTTTGCCATGGAATACTGGGATCGGGTTTTCGAGCACTTCTTGGCAGAATACGCCGCTGGCCGTACCCCTAACCCGGACATTCTGTGCAATAAAGAAATCAAATTCCGTGCGTTTTTAGATCATGCCATTAACCTGGGTGCTGATTTTATTGCAACGGGTCACTACTGCCGTCGTGGTGAAACCATGACCAACTCTAAAGGTGATCAATATGCACCTTTATTGCGTGGTGTCGACAACAACAAAGATCAGACTTACTTCCTGCACGCGGTGCATGGTCGTGAAATTAACAAGACCCTGTTCCCTGTCGGTGAAATTGAAAAGCCACAAGTACGTAAAATTGCAGAAGAATTGGGCTTGGCGACTGCAAAGAAAAAAGACTCCACCGGTATCTGTTTTATTGGTGAACGCCGCTTTAATGACTTCTTAAAACAATATTTACCCGCACAACCCGGAAAAATCGTGCTGGAAGATGGCAAAGAGGTTGGTGAACATCACGGCTTAATGTACTATACGCTCGGTCAACGCGGTGGTATTGGTATTGGCGGCATGAAAGGTGCAGCTGAAGGTGCCTGGTTTGTACTGCATAAAGATGTAGCCGGCAATCGTCTGGTGGTTGGTCAAGGTCATGATCATCCACTGATGCAAAGCACGATTCTGTGGAGCGAATCCATTGATTGGGTCGCAGGTGAACAGGATATTCCTGACACCGGTTTCCGCTGCACGGCAAAAACCCGCTATCGCCAACCTGACCAAGACTGCGTATTATTTAAAGATCCAGAAACACCAAATGGTGTACGTGTTGAATTTGATCAGCCACAACGTGCAGTAACACCAGGTCAAAGCGTGGTGTTCTACGCAGGTGAAGTGTGCTTAGGGGGTGGCGTGATCCATCATACCAATGCCCCTCACCCGGATTTTGTTTAAAGGATTGTTTCGGCATGACAGAGTTACCGTTTCAACAGCCTCGAACTCTGAATGTTCGCCAGAATCGTGCTTTGGCCCTCGCTGCTGTGTTTCAGGCCACGCAGCTGACCCATATGACCGCACTGACTGGCCGACAAAGTATTGGCGATAGCGGTAACTTTTATCTGGAGCGCCTGATTCAGGCCAGCCTGAATATCCGTCCAAGTAATAATCAGAGTGGCCAAACCTTAGACTTTTTTAGTCAGCTGGCCGATATCTCCCTTGGTTTAAAAACCCTCGAAAATAGCATTACCCATCCGTTTACCACCTCACCCAAATCCAGATTACCGAAAATGTCCAATGCCAAGTTGCCGATGTCCTATGCCATGGCGCTGCTGCAACTGGAAAAGAAAGTCTATAGTAATCCGCAATTTGTTGAAATTATTGAGCAATCCCAGCAAAAAATCTTAAAACAGCTGTCCTTTTTTGATAATAACTATTTACATCCAAGTATTCTCGCCAATCTTGCCCAAACCTATGTTGATACTGCTGGACAGATTAATCCGCGGATTATGGTGCGTGGCAATGCCGAGGCCTTTAAAGATTCTGCCCATACCAACCGTATTCGTGCCTCGCTATTTACCGGCCTGCAAATGGCACATTTGTGGCGTCAACTCGGTGGCAGCTCATGGGCGATGATTTTTAGCAAACGCAAACTGCTTCAAGATATTCAGGATCTTGCCCGTTTACAGTATCAGGTGGTCTGATCTGTACGGACATTTGTTTTAGGTTTAGTTCCAAAGTTTAAGGAATCGTTATGAACGCTTTAACTGCACTTTCTCCATTAGATGGACGTTATGCGAGCAAATGTGATGCTCTTCGTCCTTTCCTTTCTGAGTTTGGTTTAATCCATGCTCGTGTGACTGTTGAAGTGCGTTGGTTACAAGCGCTTGCGAACCGTCCGGAAATTACTGAAGTCCCAGCTTTTTCTGCAGAAACCAATGCGGCCTTAGATGCGATTGTGGCAAATTTCTCTGAAGAAGATGCGAACCGCATTAAAGAGATTGAACGTACCACTAACCACGACGTTAAAGCGGTTGAATATTTCCTGAAAGAAAAAATCGCCAACATCGACGAGCTGAAAAATGCCGGTGAATTCATTCACTTTGCTTGTACTTCTGAAGACATCAACAACCTGTCACACGCGTTAATGCTGAAAAACGGCCGTGATGTACTGGTTGCATCTATGCAGCAAATCATTGACTCAATTGTGGCGCTGGCTGAAAAACATGCTGATCAACCCATGCTGTCTCGTACACACGGTCAAACAGCTAGCCCAACCACTTTGGGTAAAGAAATGGCCAACGTGGCGTACCGTTTAGCGCGTCAAATCAAGCAATTCAACAATGTTGAACTGCTGGGTAAAATCAACGGTGCAGTGGGTAACTACAACGCTCACCTGTCTGCCTATCCAGACATCAACTGGCCTGCACATTCACAAGCATTTGTTGAATCTTTAGGTTTAACTTTCAACCCGTACACCACGCAAATTGAACCGCATGACTATATGGCGGAACTGTTTGATGCGCTGCGTCGTTTCAACACCATCTTAATCGACTTTAACCGTGACGTTTGGGGTTATATCTCGCTGGGCTTCTTCAAACAAAAACTGAAAGAAGGCGAAGTCGGTTCTTCAACCATGCCGCACAAAGTCAACCCGATTGACTTCGAAAACTCTGAAGGTAACCTGGGTATTGCCAATGCTGTTCTTGCGCACCTGGGCGAAAAACTTCCAATTTCTCGCTGGCAGCGTGACTTAACCGACTCAACTGTACTTCGTAACATGGGTGTAGGTTTTGCACAGAGCTTGATCGCATTTGAAGCCTGCTTAAAAGGTATTGGTAAACTAGAACTGAATGCTGACCGTATTCTGGAAGACCTGGACAATGCACAAGAAGTATTGGCTGAACCGATTCAAACGGTTATGCGTCGTTACAACGTTGAAAAACCATACGAAAAATTAAAAGCGCTGACTCGTGGTCAAGCGATGACTCGCGACATGATGGTGAGCTTCGTCAACGGTAACGAACTCGAAGCTGTTCCGGCTGCGGATCGTGCACGTTTAGCTGAAATGACCCCTGCGTCTTACACCGGTAATGCCGCTGAACAGGCAAAACAAATTAAAGATTTGATTGCTAAAATCTAATGAAATGATTTGAGTTTTTCACAACATCTTCTTTCTTCCTCTGGAAGCAACATAAAGAGGGTGTAATTTTGAAAAACTCAGCATCAAAAAGCGAAGCTCCGGTTTCGCTTTTTTATTATGATAATTACAAATCCCAATCCTATAACCAGAATGATCGACTACCAATTACAAGCCAAACATTGGCTGATGCTGGTCCTGTTAGGCCTGACCATGCTGCTTGCCAGTATCAACCCGATGGAATTTTCAGCCTATGTGCTACATCAGGTTGGAACGGTTATCATGCTAATTGTGCTGCTATTGCTCTTCAAAAAAGTCGGTTTAAGCTTTTCGAGTTTTGTTTTCTATCTTATCTTTCTGTTGATTCATATTTTAGGCGCGCATTATCTCTATTCTTATGTGCCCTATAACGACTGGCTGCTGCAATACTTCGGCTTTGATTTAAATCAGTGGCTGGGCTGGGAACGCAATATGTATGATCGCTTTGTGCATTTTGCCTATGGGGTGCTGCTCTACCCGCTGTTTTTCCGCTTACATCGGCTGGGCTTTCCTAACGCCAAAGACTGGATGATCTTTCTGCTGGTCGTGCAATGGGTTATGAGCAGCAGTTTGATTTACGAATGGCTGGAATGGTTACTCGCCATCCTCCTCTCTCCAGAAGCGGCTGAAAATTATAATGGTCAGCAAGGCGATATCTGGGATGCGCATAAAGATATGCTCCTGGCTACGCTCGGCGCAATTCTGGCAGGAAGCTGGAGCTTATACAAAGACAGAAAAAAAGCACTCGATTGAGTGCTTTTTCATGTTTCATGAGCAAAATTGGATTAGAGCTTAGGATCGCGCATTTGCACCAGATTGGCACTGGCTTTGCTTAAAGTATCCATCACCTTGTTAATGACCGCAGGCACCAGAGAATCGGCCACCTGTGCGGCTTGTAGGCCGAGTTTTTCACCCAAGGTTGGCTTGCGACGGGTTTCAATGACATAAACATCATGCTGTGGCAATAACCCTAACAGGTATTCATCTGAGGTTTGCAGTTTATCGACCAGGTTCAGATCGGAAGCATCCTGACCATACCAGTGTTCACCTGTAGCGACTTTTTCAACATTGAGCTGCGGACGGTACTTTTCAACAAAGTGCTTGAACAGGCTGTGAGTTTGTTGCAACTCTTCTTCAAACTTGGCCTTGCCTTCTTCGGTATTTTCACCAAACATGGTCACGGTGCGTTTGTATTGACCAGCCGTATACAGTTCAAAATCTATATTGTGCTGTTTCAGCAGGCGGTTAAAGTTTGGCACCTGTGCCACTACGCCAATTGAACCCACAATAGCAAACGGTGCAGAGATAATTTCATTGGCGATACAAGCCATCATATAGCCACCGCTAGCAGCGACTTTATCAACACAGATGGTCAAATGAAAACCGGCATCACGCAGACGTACCAGTTGTGCAGCGGCTAAACCATAACCATGTACCATCCCGCCCGGACTTTCCAGACGCACCACCACGCGGTCACGTCCAGCTTTGGCGGTGGCCAGAATTAAGGTAATTTCTTCACGCAGATTCTCTACCGCAGAGGCGGCCATATCCCCTTTAAAATCGAGTACATAAATTTTCTGGTTATTCTTTTTACGCAGGCGTGCTTCTTTGGACAATTGCTGGCTAAATTGCAACAGCTCCAGTTTGGAGGCCGTAGTCTGCGCTATTTTTTTTCGTTGTTCGTTAATACGCGCATTTAAATGACGGATACGAATTTCGGCAGGTAGTTTTTGGGAATGAAATAACATATAAAAATCTGTTCTCAATTTTATTTTGGCTAAGCTTTAGATGAGGGCGGATATTGAGAATTCAATATTAGCGCATTTATTTGCTTAATTTAATCCACTTCCGTGTTAACCGTAGTGTCATTTTTGCAACAACTAAAAAATACAGCCCTGTTGAACAGGACGGGATTTTAAAAGCTGGGAAAGCTCAACATTAAAACCACCAACTGGATAGCAGATGGAATGATCTGCTCCGGATTCAGCCCTTCAAACTGAAATCTATTTAGGGTCTCATTTTAAGCATTATGATAGGTTAGATAATCCATCAAATCCGCTATGACCCTCCCCCTACCCCTCAACCAGAGCCATAAAAAAACCGCAAATATTGATTTGCGGTTTTTTGATATACAGCGGTTGGCAACTAACCAAAACGACCTGTAATGTACGCTTCCGTTAATTGATGGTCTGGTTGAGTAAAGACTTTTTCAGTCGAGTTCACTTCAATCAGATCACCCAGGTGGAAGTATGCGGTACGGTCTGATACACGCGCTGCCTGTTGCATCGAGTGCGTAACAATCGCAATGGTGTACTGGGTAGACAGCTCAGAAATCAGTTCTTCAACTTTTGCAGTTGCAATCGGGTCCAGTGCGGAACATGGTTCATCCATCAGAATGACTTCTGGTGAAACCGCAATGGTACGCGCGATACATAAACGCTGCTGCTGACCACCTGACAGACCAGTACCTGGCTGGTTTAAACGGTCTTTAACTTCATCCCACAGACCGGCTTTACGCAGGCTGTTTTCAACAATTTCTTCAAGATCGTATTTGTCACGCGCCAAACCGTGCAGTTTCGGACCGTAAGCCACGTTTTCAAAAATTGATTTCGGGAACGGGTTTGGCTTCTGGAACACCATACCGACTTGGGCACGTAGTAATACCACATCCAGGTTCGGATCATAGATGTCCTGATTATCCAGCATGACTTTACCGGTAACGCGGCATGAATCAATGGTGTCATTCATCCGGTTTAAGGTACGAAGGAAAGTCGATTTACCACAACCTGATGGACCAATGAAGGCAATGACTTCATTTTCATAAATGTTCAGGTCAATGCCTTTAATTGCTTCAGATTCACCATAGTACACATGAACATCGGAGGTGCTGAGTTTGACATTGTTCGATTTGGCTTCTTTTTTGCTCGCCGCCTGGGTATCAAACTGAGACACAAACGAAGTTGCAGGCTGTTTGTGTTCTTCGCCTTCAGTTGACGTAAATTGTGTTTGCTCTGGATTCACTGCTTTATCCTGTTCTAAGGAATTCGGTTTGTCTGTGCTTAATACAGTAGTCATATTTTGCCCTCAATTACCAACGTACTTCAAATTTCTTACGTAACCAGATCGCCAGACTGTTCAGGCCGATCATGAGTGCAAGAAGTACGATAATGGCGGCAGCGGTACGTCCTTCAAAGAAGTTACGCAATTCATTGCCCTGCCATAGGAAAATTTGTACCGGTAATGCGGTAGATTGATCAAATGGAGATGCCGGTACGCTCGCAACGAAGGCACTCATACCAATTAATAGAAGTGGTGCGGTTTCACCCAATGCTTGTGCAACACCAATAATCGCACCGGTTAAAATCCCTGGTAATGCCAGTGGCAATACATGATGGAATACGGTTTGTAGACGTGATGCACCCAAGCCCAATGCAGCCTGACGAATAGATGGCGGCACCGCTTTTAGTGAAGCACGTGTGGTAATAATTACGGTCGGTAAAGTCATTAAACTTAGAACTAGACCACCCACCAGTGGCGCAGATAACGGTAAATGCATCCAGCCAATGAAGATGGCAGCGCCCAACAGACCAAATACAATCGATGGAACTGCGGCCAGGTTGTTAATGTTCACTTCAATAATATCAGTAATGACATTTTTTGGTGCAAATTCTTCCAGGTAAATTGCAGATGCCACACCAATTGGAATCGAGATAAAGATCACGATCAGCATCATGAACAATGAACCCATGAAGGCACCAGCCAAACCAGAAGTTGCAGGCGAACTACGCGAGTCCGGGCTGACAAAGATATTGGTATTGAAAGTATTTTCTATAATACCTTGGGCTTTCAGATCATCTGCCAGCTGACGGATTTCCGGGCTTAGCTGCTGCTGTTCTGCCGGCAGGTCACGGTCAATATTGCCCGCAAGCCATACATCTACATTGGCATCGGCCAGAATTTTCACTTCTTTGGTTTGACCAATCAGCGATGGATCTGCCAGTACCATATCACGTAAGCGATAGGTTTCAGAACTGGTGTACATGTAGCCTAAATCATCACGCTTGGCTTCAAGCGCCGCATCTTTAGCGACGATACCATTAACGATAAGCGCATCCCAATCGACCATACCCATTTCAGTCTGCCAGGCAATCATACGGTCATTAAATTGTGCCGGAGATTCACCTGCCTGCTGTTTTGGCTGGGCGCCCACATTAATAATGCTTGGGTCAAAGTAGACTGGCACTGCCATACTGCTTTGCCAGAATGCCGGTAAACCTTTGGCCAGAATACTGCCGAACAGTAACACGACAAAGAATAAACCTGCCAGTACCGAGGCCAGACCAAACATGCGGAAAGTGCTTTCTTTACGATGGCGTTTTGCTAACGAGCTTTCAATTTTCTGTTTACGTTGTGCGCGTAATTCAGCGGCCGCCCGTGGATCAAGCGGTTGTTGATCCATTGAAGTAGTATTTGAAGTACTCATTAGTCGTATTGCTCACGATATTTACGCACGATGTAAAGTGCCACAATGTTCAAACACAGGGTAATAACAAACAGGGTTAAACCTAATGCGAACGCCACCAATGCCTGCGGACTTGCGAAGTCGGTATCACCGGTTAACTGGTTAACAATCGTCATGGTCACGGTTGCAACCGCTTCTAGCGGGTTGGCATGTAGTAACGGACTGTTACCTGCGGCCAGGACCACAATCATGGTTTCACCAATTGCACGAGATGCAGCCAGCAAGAAGGCGCCGATAATCCCTGGCAAGGCAGCCGGCATCACCACTTTACGAATGGTTTCCGACTTAGTCGCACCCAGACCCAACGAACCATCACGTAGAGCACGTGGTACCTGGGTAATGATGTCATCAGATAAAGACGATACAAATGGAATGATCATAATGCCCATTACCAGACCGGCAGTTAAAGCACTGGTAGCATTGATATCAATACCCAGCAGTGCACCGGCACTTTTCAGGAATGGACCAATAATCATTAAGGCAAATACACCATATACAATGGTCGGAATACCGGCCAACACTTCAATGGTCGGTTTTGCCCATGAACGGAATTTCGAAGATGCATACTCTGCCAGGTAAATGGCAATCATCAGACCAATAGGTACTGCAACCAGCAATGCAATCGCACTGACCAGCAAGGTTCCCCATAACAGCGGTAACAGGCCATATTCACCATCGGCACTACCGGTGGTACTAAAACCTGGGTTCCACTGGGTACCAAAGAAGAAGTCTATTGGGCTGACGAAGCTAAAGAAGCGCATGGCTTCCCCGAACATCGACATCACGATACCAACGGTGGTCAGAATGGCCACACCAGAACAGAGGGCTAAAGAAATGTTAATGATCTTTTCAACCTGGTTACGGGCACGGTACTGTTGAGAGACACGTTTTTTCGCCCATAGCAAACCAATTAACGCTGCACAAATCACAACGGCCAGTTTGATATAAGAACCAATGGTTTCAAATTTTGCTAATTGTTCAGCAGCTGCCAGTTCATAGGCGGCTGGTGTATCAGTGACACCAAAGCCAGAAGCCAGTGCTTGCACACGGTCTACCAGAACGCTGGTGCTGGCTGCATTCAGGTTGGCAGCAACATCTGCCGGTACATGACTCAGTACTACCTGTTCCAAAATGGTTGGTTCAACCAGATTCCAAACAATCAAAATTAAAAAAGCAGGGATCGCACACCACAACGCCACCAACGCACCATAATAACCAGGGCGTGAGTGCAACATTGCAGAATTATTTCCCTTACCTGCTAGGTTACGGCTTTTGCTTAACCCGATTTGATAGGCTATGGCAATAATTGCCAGTAACACACCTATGAGTAGCAGATTCATGTATTCTCCACCGTTTTTTCAATTTTCATTATTTGAAAAAACATTTCTCTTCGCAAAAAGCTGATGGCAGGAAACCCTGCCATCAGCTGTTTTAACCACAATTATTTAACAGCTTTACCTGCTTTGAAGTTCGCCAGGATTTGCGCACGTTCTTTGTCAGATAAAGAGATCAGACCTGCTTTGTCTAACTTAGAACCTTTACCAGATACTTTCTTGCTTAAGAAGAATTCTGTGTACTGTTGTAAGCCTTTGATTGATTTCAGGTGCTCACCTTTCACGTAGAAGAACAATGGACGTGAAACAGGGTAAGAACCGTTCAGGATTGTTTGCTCAGATGGCGCAACGTTGTTTACAGTTGCAACACGTAGCTTGTCACGGTTTTGGTCATAGAAACCTAGACCGAATACACCCACTGCACTTGGAGAAGTTCTTAAACGTGCCAGTGTTTCAGTGTAGTCACCAGCGATTTCAATCACACGGCCATCTTTACGGAAAGTTGTACATGCTTTTTTCTTCGCATCTTTGTCTAATGCTTTGATTGCTGCATAAGCTTCACAACCTGCATCAACCATTTTCTCTTGGAACACTTCACGTGTACCGTGGTTAGATGCTGGAATTACCAGAGTAATTGGTTCGTTTGGAAGTGATTTGTCAATCTGGTTCCAACGTGTATATGGGTTAGCAACCATTTTACCTTTCGATGGAAGCTCAGCAGCCAAAGCAGCAAATACATGGTAAGGTTTTAATTTATAAGCAGCTTTGTTTGAGTTTGACGCGAATACGATACCGTCATAACCAATTTTAACTTCTAAGATCTGGTTCACGCCTGCTTTTTTACATGCAGCGATTTCTGAATCTTTAATTTGACGAGATGAGTTTGCGATATCAATTGTGTTATCGCCCACACCGTTACAGAATTGTTTCAAACCACCTGAAGAACCGCCAGAACCAACAACAGGCGCTTTGAATTGTGGGAATGTGTTACCGAACTCTTCTGCTACAATACTTGCGTATGGCAATACTGTAGAAGAACCAGCGATTTGGATGGTGTCACGAGCTGCGTTCGCAGTTGTTGCTACAGCTGCCCCAGATAGTGCTAATGCAAGTGCGATATTGGTAAAGCGCATTCTGTTCTCTCTCAATTTATGCAAATTCGGAGTACGCCACTTTTTATTAAGTTTTGTACTTATTTCGTTATGTGCATTGTGAGTTTAAAATATGACAATAAAGTTACACCTTTATGACACTTTAATGATGTTTTATTTTGCAGCTTGTTTTTATAGTTTCTAGAAGCCTGCTTTATATCAAAATATTAATTTAAGATAATGATTTTAATAACATTTCACTACCTTATTAAAATTTCGAAAGATGTCTAAAAAAATATGAAAGCGCTGTAAAAATATGACAAAATGCCAATCCAGCACCGGTTCGCTTTCTTACAATTGTCATAATTCTCTCTGGTTGATGACAATCACCCGATATTCTATAAAAAGCGAAATTGATTGTTTTTCTTAAACTTAATATATTCATCTGTTGCCTGAAACACACGTTCTCAGCCAATTGATCACTTCACTTTACTCAGCCACTTTATTCATTTCTATCCCCTTCTTTTGGCCCGTTTGGCTTGTTAACAGATGCATGAGTACGCATCGTCATTTTTTCAATTCAATGACCCGAGATAAAAAAAGAGGCCTTGTAGGCCTCTCTTTCTTTGCAGCATGCGATTAAGCGATTGGTGGTGTGTAAGTACCATCTGCAATTGAAGCTTTAATACGCTCTGCTTCTGCCAGCACAAGTGCCAGCAGGTTTTTCACGTTGTCTAGTGTTGCAACCGGGCTTAACGTGGTCATTTTCAATGACTGAACCTGACCCACTTTGGTTACACCAATATTGGCTTCACCACGCGCAAACAGCTCATCTGCGACGTTCTGGTTTAAGGCATCGACAAATTCAGCCGGATAGCCTTCAGGCACCACACGGAACAATACCGATGCAAATTGCGGCTCTACCAGCAGCTCAAGACCATCTGTTGCTTTAATATAAGCAGCAACATCACGGGTTAAATCCACACCATGATCGATCATTGAACCATAAAGCTCTTCGCCCAAGGCTTCAACTGTCATCCACAATTTCAAGGCATCAAAACGACGCGTGGTTTGCAGTGACTTCGATACCAGGTTTGGTACGCCATGTTCTTCATCATAAGCAGAGTTCAAGTACTCGGCTTCATAATGCATGAAACGGTAGTTGGCTTCGTCTTTTAACAAGAATGCGCCACATGAAATGGTCTGGAAATAATGCTTGTGGAAATCAAGCGTCACAGAATCCGACAATTCAATGCCATCGAGCATAGAACGATAGTCATTCGACAAAATCAGTGCACCACCCCACGCCGCGTCAATGTGCATCCACGCGCCATATTTGTTGGTGATTTCACGAATTTCTTTTAATGGATCAATCGCGCCCGCATCGGTTGTACCTGCAGTTGCCACCACACATGCCACAATTTTGCCTTCAGACTGAAGGTGTGCCATGGTTTTCTCAAGTGCAACCACATCCATCTGTGCATTGTCATTCACAGGAACGGTAACCACAGACTGGAAGCCCATGCCCATCATCGCCATGTTCTTTTGCACAGAGAAGTGTGCATTTTCAGAACAGATGACTTTGACATTACGCATTGCCTCTGCCGGTACACCATCACGCTGTACTGACCACGGCTTGCCGTTTTCGTCTTTCCAGTTTTTCGCGATGCAGGCATCACGCGCCAGCAGTACGCCCATCAGGTTAGACTGCGTACCACCTGAAGTGAATACACCGGCCTGACCTGAACCGTAACCGACTTTTTGGCGTAACCAGTCAATCAGCTGCACTTCCATTAATGAACCGGCCGGGCTTTGATCCCATGAGTCCATGGACTGGTTAGTGGCGTTAATTAACACTTCTGCGATCTGGCTGGCCACCATGGTTGGACAGTGCAAATGCGCCAGTGAATGCGGATGGTGAACTTTCAAGCTCTTGTTCAGGAACAGCTCGACCATGCGCTCTAAAGATTTCTGTACACCCAGACCTTCTTTCGATGGATTGAATGAAATGGCACTGCGTAGCTCTTTAATGCTACCACCGGTGTACATTTTATCGTTTTGCAACCATGCTGCGACAGCTTTTGTCGCTTGGTCCATTGCTGACTCATAGTCAGCAATAGATTGAGCATCATTGCAGAGTAAGGCTTTACGATGTTCTGCAAAATCTACCATGTATTATGCGCCTCGTACTGCTTTCAGTGCTTCAGCCACAGCTTTCTTGAAGCGGGCAATCACTTCTACACACTCTTCCTGATTAATGATCAGCGGGCAAAGTAAACGGATTACCGTACCGCCACGACCACCTTTTTCTAACAACAGTTTGTTGTCAAAACATGCAGCCTGAATTGCAGCAGCCAGTTGTGAATCTGCAGGATAAGCACCTAAACGGTCTTTTTCCTGACGCTCATCTACAATTTCAACACCAATCATTAAACCGCGGCCACGTACGTTACCGATACATGGGAATTCAACTGCCAGTTTTTTCAGTTCAGCTTGCAGGAAGTCGCCACGCTCTTGCGCATTTTGCGCCAGGTTTTGTTCTTTAATGGTGTTGATTGTCGCCAGACCAGTACCCATTGCCAGCTGGTTACCACGGAAAGTACCGGTATGGCCTGCTGGTTGCCAAGCATCAAACTTACGTTTAATCCCTAACACCGCCAGTGGCAAGCTACCACCAACCGCTTTCGACATAACCACTACGTCTGGCTCAATACCAGCATGTTCATAAGCAAACATTTTGCCTGAACGCGCAAAGCCTGCTTGAACTTCGTCAAGAATCAACACGATGTTGTGTTTTTCAGTCACTTCACGGATTTTTTTCAGCCATTTGGTAGGCGCAGTAACCACACCGCCTTCACCCTGAATTGCTTCAAGAATTACAGCAGCCGGTTTAGTAACACCGCTTTCCACATCTTCAATGAAGTTTTCGAAATAGTAAGTCAGTGCATCCACACCTGCTTCACCGCCAAGACCCAACGGGCAACGGTATTCGTGTGGATACGGCATAAATTGTACGCCCGGCATTAAACCGTTTACGGCATTCTTGGCAGACAGGTTACCTGTCATTGCCAGCGAACCGTGAGTCATACCGTGGTAGCCACCTGAGAAGCTGATTACAGAGCTACGGCCGGTAAATGTTTTTGCAAGCTTGATTGCTGCTTCTGTTGCATCTGCACCAGATGGACCACAGAACTGCAAGCAATACTCTTCTTTGCCACCTGGCAGGTAAGCAAGAAGCGCTTCAGTAAATGCATCTTTTAAAGGTGTAGTTAAATCTAAAGTATGTAAAGGAAGACCACTCGCGATGGTGTCTTGAATACTTTGAATCACCGCAGGATGATTATGGCCCAAAGCCAATGTACCTGCCCCAGCTAAACAATCCAGGTACGTCGTACCCTCAACATCGGTAACCCAGCAACCTTGTGCCTTCGCTATCGCTAACGGTAATTTACGAGGATAACTACGCACATTCGATTCCATCTGACTTTGGCGAGTCAAGTAGTATTCGTTTGTGGAATTGGTGGCAGGGTTTACAGAAGTAACGCTCATATCGAATTACCATCTCTGATATGGGTTGAAGAAATAAGTCGGGTGACTTGTGGTCCTTTGACTCGGTGCTTTATAAAAATCTAGTTAGATGATCTAGATAATATTCAATAACTAGGAGCGCGATGATACCTAATTTTTCAGGAAAATAAACCGCTTTTGGCATTTTATCGAGCTAATTTTATCGAAAAGTTCTATCGGTCTAACCATTAGATTGAATTATCATCTTACAATGTGACAGCAGAAAGAAAACCGCATTCTTGATATTTTTTTTAACCCTATGTAAGTTGCCTGCAGAATTAAACCCACTATTAAATATAACATATTGTTTTAAAATAAATAATCAAGCCATTCCGAGTCAGTAGATTTTATTATTTTTTTACAATCCCACCACAAACTCTGCAAAAATTAGCCATATTGCTTGGCTAATATGCTTTGATAGATAAATACCTATAAAAACAGGACAAAATCATGCGTTTTATTACTCTCTCCAGTTGCTTATTGGCCGCCACAGTTTCAGGTAGTGCCTTGGCGCAGACCACCGAAAAACTGAACTATAACCTGATCAATGTTCAGGCAGAAGCCAGCCGTCAGGTATCCAATGACCAGATGAATGCAGTGCTGTATATCGAGCGCAGTCATAAACAGCCTTCTGAACTGGCCAATCAGATCACCCAAATTATGAATCAGGCGATGGCCACAGCGCGAAAATATCCAACGGTTAAAGTAGAAAGTGGTTCACAGTCGACTTATCCGGTTTATGACAATGACAGTCAGAAACTGAAAGAATGGCGCGGTCGTGCCGAAATTCATCTGGAAAGTACCGACTTTAAAGCCGCCAGCCAGCTCATTGGCGAGCTGCAGCAGCGCCTGCAAACTCAATCGGTACATTTTAGTGTGTCAGATAGCCAGCGTAAGAAAGTCGAAAATGAGCTACTAGTTGAAGCTTCGAAAAACTTCCAGCAACGCGCACAGTTATTGACCCAGGCCTGGAATAAATCAGGCTATCAACTGGTCAATCTGAACATGAATACCAATAACTATACCCCGCGCCCGATTGCAATGCGCGCCAATACCGCCAAGTTTGCAGTGGCTGAAGCAGCACCTGCACCGGATATGGCTGCCGGTGAATCGAAGATGACGGTGAATGCCAACGGGACGATTCAGTTTAAGTAAATTGCTCGTTACCTCTATTTCCAAAATAAAAAATCCCGCTCGGAAGCGGGATTTTTGTATTTCTTAAGTTGAATCTGTATGGCTTAGTAAATCGCCATATGATTGCGATGGATCATTTCCAGCGAACGTGCTTCACCTAACACCTGATGCACTTTGTCCGAGGCCAGACCTTTAATAATGTCTGCTGAACGCGAGCTAAAGTTCACCCGCCCGACAGCCACCCGATGGCCTTGACGATCGACACATTCCACCACATCACCACGCTCGAAATGCCCTTCCACGGCGCGTACACCCACCGGTAACAGGCTACGATGATTTTCCTTGATGGCTTTTACCGCACCTTCATCCAATACCAGACGGCCTGCGGTTTGCAGATGCGCCGCTAGCCATTGCTGATGTGCGGTGATACGATCATTGTCGGTAATAAACAGCGTACCAAGCATTTCGCCATCCATCAGACGGGCCAGTACATTATCACTTTCACCGCTGGCAATTAAGGTTGGACAACCCGATTTGGCTGCTAAACGCGCTGCACGGACTTTGGTCAGCATACCGCCACGGCCAAACTTGCCACCACCACCGGCCATATCGAACAGGCTTTCATCTAAAGCACGTACGGTATGGAACAGTTTGGCATCCGGATTAGAGCGCGGATCAGAATCAAACATGCCTTGCTGATCGGTCAGGATAATCAACAGATCCGCATGTACCTGTCCGGCCACCATAGCTGCCAGGGTATCGTTATCACCAAAACGGATTTCGTCAGTGGAAACCGTGTCATTTTCATTAATCACCGGAATCACGCGCCAGTCAATCAGGTGCTGCAAGGCATCACATGAATTGAGATAACGGCGACGATCTGCCAGGTCATCATGAGTTAATAACACTTGCGCAGTTTTAATGTCGTGTTTTTCCAGCACGCTGGACCAGGTTTGTACCAGACCCATTTGACCAATGGCCGCACAAGCCTGAAGACTGGGTAGATCAGTGGGTCGATTCTCTAGTTTCATTCGAACCATGCCTTCAGCCACAGCACCGGAGGACACCAGAATAATCTCGTGTCCTGCATTATGCAGATCTGCAATCTGATTCGCCCAATGCGAAATTGCATCCAGATCTAAGCCTTTCCCGTTTGCTGTGAGTAAAGATGATCCGATTTTAACAACGATTCGTTTACAACCCTGGAGCTGACGTTGCCCATCTACCACTTCTATCATCTTGTCCTCAGTTACTCTTCATCAAGAGCTTAACGTACGTAATATACTTCCATTTCGCCATCATCTTCATCGTCATCATCGAAGTCATCGCCCTGACCCGCCAGACGTTGCTGACGACGCATTTCACGATAAGCTTCTTTAGCGGCGATGGTTTGCTCGCGTGTTTCAGCTTCAAGCTGGTCACGGAAGGCTTTCATTTCTGCTGCATAGTCTGGATCTTCAACTTCGCGTTCGCGTTGCTGTTCAATCTGATCCATCAGGTAGTACACCACTTCTTTGGTACCTTCAGACATTAGGCCCGAGGTCTGGAATACCGGACCCTCCCATTGCAGTTCTTCCAGAATATGTTTACACCATTCTTCGCGTGAATCTTCCGGTAATTGGTCGAGCTTGTTCAGCACCAAGACTACTGGCAGTTTGGCCAGCGTTGGCGAGAATTTTTCCAGCTCGTTCAAAATGGCACGGGCATTGTGTGCCGGATCTGAACCATCAATTGGCTGTACATCGACAATGTGCAGCAGAATACGGGTACGCGCTAGGTGTTTCAGGAAGCGAATCCCTAAACCAGCCCCTTCTGCGGCGCCTTCAATCAGACCTGGAATATCGGCCATCACAAAAGAACGATGACGATCGGCATCGACCACACCCAGGTTTGGCACCATGGTGGTAAACGGATAGTCTGCAACTTTTGGTTTTGCGGCCGATACTGCACGAATAAAGGTTGATTTACCGGCATTTGGCATACCCAGTAAGCCAACATCTGCCAGCACTTTCAGCTCTAAACGGATTTCGCGGAATTCACCTTTCACACCTGTGGTAAATTTACGCGGGGTACGGTTAGTCGATGATTTGAAGTGAGTATTCCCCAAACCACCATCACCGCCCTGGGCAACCAGTACTTTCTGACCGTCTTCGACCAAGTCAGCAATAATGTCACCAGAATCTGTATCTACAATCGTGGTGCCTACCGGTACTTTCAGCACCACAGATTCACCACCACGGCCAGCACAGTTTGCGCCTGCACCATTTTTACCGCGCTCAGCACGGAATTTACGGGTATAACGATAATCTACGAGTGTACTGGTGTCGTCATCGGCCTGAATATAAATGCTACCGCCACGACCACCATCACCACCATCTGGACCACCAAATGGTACGAATTTTTCACGGCGAAAACTGGCTACGCCATTGCCACCGTCGCCAGCCTCTACGGTAATGACTGCTTCATCAACAAAGCGCATCTTGCCAATCCTCTAAAAACTTTAAAACCGCCTATTCTGCCATATTTTAAAGGATTTCTCGAATAATTTATGCAGCAAATCTATTGTGCTCACAATTCTTTTTACAATTTGTGTGTCGCCATCTAAAAAGCGCAATCTAGCTAAAACCGGACAGCGCTTATTTTTTTCCAAGCATGATATTCAGCAATCAAATGATTGTTTTTTCTTATTTCTATTTTCAGTCCACAACACCTATAGTGTGCTACTCGCTGACTTGAGAAATTGTTATGTCCTCCCCAACCGCCACGCCAGTGCTGTCCCCTCAATTTGTATTACTGATGGCGCTGGCCTGTGGCCTCTGTGCCGGTTCTGCCTATTTTAACCAGCCACTCATTTATTCAATTGAAAAAAGTCTGGGCATTAGCACCAGTCAAGCCGGCTTTGCTGTAGTAGTCGCGCAAATTGGTTATGGTTTAGGACTTATGCTATTGGTGCCACTGGGTGATTTACTCAATAAACGCAAGCTAATTGTTAGTCTGATGGTCTTCGCGGCAATTTCACAAATCCTGCTGTCTTTGAGCAGCAGCCTGTCTGGACTGTATTTCTTTACCTTATGTGCCACTTTTGGTGCGATTTCTGCGCAGGTGTTAATTCCGTTTGCCTCGACCATTAGTCCGCCGGAATCGAGTGCTGCCATTGTCGGTAAACTGATGAGTGGTCTGGTGATGGGGATTATTCTGTCGCGCACCTTTGCCGGTTTTGTATCGACCTACTGGTCTTGGGAAGGTGTGTATTTATCTAGCGGAATACTGACCTTGGGCTTTGCCCTGCTGATGTGGCACAAACTGCCGAATACCGAGCCACAATCCGGTTTAACGGTGACGGGGATTTATCGTTCCTTATTTAAACTGGCGCAGCATCATCCGCATTTAATTCGCCGTGCCTGTGCCGGCGCCTTAGGCTTTGGCATTTTGTCGATGGTCTTTACCTCAATGACCTTTGTCTTGGGCAGCGCGCCTTATCATTTTAGTGATTTTGAAATTGGCCTGTTTGGCTTACTTGGCGTGATCGGGATTTATTCGGCCAGCTGGTCGGGGAAAACCGTGGGACAAGGCAAGGAAAATCTGGTTGCAACGCTATGTATTTCCCTGATGCTGTTGTCCTGTATTCCGCTGTTTTTTGCCCAGCAGAATATTGTGGTCTACGCGATTGGGGTACTGATGAGCTATTTTGGCCTGACCGCATTTCACGTATTAAACCAGAACCTGGTCTATCGGATTGATATTAAAGCGCGTTCAAGAATTAATGCGGTATATATGACCATTTACTTTTCAGGGGCAGCCATTGGTTCACTGGGTGCGGTGTATGCCTGGGAACATTTTGAATGGATTGGCTGTGTGGCACTTGGACTAATCTTTGCGCTTGGCATTTTAGTGATTGACCGTTTTGATTTTAAAAAGATGAAACAGGCTTAAAATATTTTGATCCATCACTGCTCATGACTCATTCATAAGATAAATCCTGCAAGTTCCTTCTCCCTTTGGGAGAAGGCTAGGATGAGGGGCTGTTATGCTGAATGAGAAGTTTAAACTAGCTTATAAAAATATTTCTTTTTATTATTGTTGATCAATTGCATAGCGCATTAACTTCTGACCTAACGCGATAAAAGTATGACCCATTTCTTTTCCAAGCCTAGATACTCGATAATCAATAAACTCGATATTTTTCGACGTTAACCTCCGCGAATAGCTTGAATATAATCCTATTCTTTTATGATTAAATTATTTAATCCTATCCTTTAAGCTTTGATCTCCAGTCGTGTCTTCCAGAAATTGAAAATGAGCCCAACATGTTTGTGCTTAAGTTATGGAATTCGGCTATGAAATAAAAGTCAAAATAATGGCATAGACCACTAAAAGTGACGCGGCCAGATGTTCAGAGGGTTTCATTATTGCTTCCCCACCCGCAACTTAATGTCTATTTTGAAACGCGCGCTTTATTCTCTAAAATCTCAGGCAAACTACGCTCTACCCATCCAATCAAGTAATTTAACTTTTCAGACGCTTGCGAACCCAAAATCGTCAGCTGATATTCTACTTTTGGTGGCACAACGGGATAAACCGTTCTTAATATAAAACCATCTTGTTCCAGCATTTTTAAAGTCTGCGCTAACATTTTCTCGCTCACCCCTTCAATACGCTGCTTTAACTCGCTAAAACGATGTACACCATCACTTAAACAGCGCAGAACCAATACCGACCATTTATTGGTTAAGTGTTCCAAAATTTCACGCGATGGACAATCTATGGATAAAACTTGACCAAGCAATTTACTGGTTTCATAAGCTGACATAAAAATCTTTCCTGTGGGTAATAAGCTTACTTTTTGGTATGTACTTACATTTAGTAAGTTAACAGATTAGTATTTAACCATCAAGATTATTTTTCAAACAATATTGGAGTTAGATATGAATATTGCGATTACAGGTGCAACTGGTCAGTTGGGTCAATTGGTGATCCACCATCTTCTAAATTTAAGTTCAGAACATCACCTTATTGCGTTGGTCCGTAATATTGAAAAAGCCCAGGCACAATTACCGCAAGGCATCGAAATCCGCCACTTCGACTACGACAAAGCTGACAGTTTAAGTACCGCATTATTGGGCGTAGATAAGTTACTTTTAATTTCAGCCAATGAAATTGGTCGTCGTACTGCACAACACCAAGCTGTAATTGAAGCCGCCCAGGCGAGTCAAGTTCCCTATATTGCCTATACCAGTTTGTTAAATGCAGGTCACTCCAGTTTAGGCTTGGCACAGGAACATCGTGAAACTGAAAAATTGATTCAAGAAAGTGGATTGAGCTATACCCTGCTTCGCAACAACTGGTATATCGAGAACTATTTGGGTGCGTTAACCCAAGAGATCCAACATGGCGCAATATATGGTGCAAGTGGGGATGGTCAAATTAGTGCCGCGTCTCGTGACGAATATGCTGAAGCAATTGCACGTGTATTACTCACGGATACCCATCTGAATAAAACCTATGAGTTGGCATCAAGCCAAAGCTTTACTAAGGCTGATCTTGCTCAAGCCATCTCCGAAGTGAGCCAACAACCAGTGCAGTACAATAACTTAAGCCCTGAAGCCTTTGAGCAACTGTTGCTACAGGTGGGCTTAGACAAGGGTTTTGCCAGTTTCTTGGCAGATGTCGATGCTCAAACCCAAAATGGCGTCATGTATAGCCAAAGTCAGGATTTGCAAACGTTACTGGGACGTCCAACCGCAAGCATCACAAGTATTTTGCAGAAACTGATCTAAAGTCAGCTTCAGTTTATGGATGGATCTGGCTCAGTTTCAGATCCATTTTCATATCCAGATTGGCATGTGTGCGTCGCTCAACATTACGCATCGTGGCATTAAATCCAGAAACTTTCTGCAAGGTCATTGGATCATTCAGATTTAATTGCGGCGCAAATTGATGCAGCAAGCGAACCTTTAACAGCTCATGAAATTCCAGACCGACCGGGCCATTAAATAAAATCTTGACCGGCAGCCGATAGGTGCGCTGCAAATGAAACGGCACACTCATTTTAATTGGAATATCCAGCTGTAACGGCAGTTTGGGCAATAACGGATTCTGATAGATTAAATCGGTGCTGGTCTGTAGTGGCATCAGCTGATCAATTTGAATATGGGTTTTATAGTCCACTTTTACATCAATCGGTGTGGTGACCACAAATTGCAGATTGGCCGGATATTTGCCTTCCAAAGGCAATTGCACCTGCTGATCCAGCTGAATTTCAGTATCTAAATGGCCTTGGGTATGGGCCTGTAAATAATTGCCGACCTCAATATGAGTAGGTAAACCTTCCGGTAACAACAACCGCGCTTTTTGGGCATTGACATACATCGAGGCCTGAATATTTAAATACAGCCAGAACAGAAGTGCGACCAGCGCAGCTACAATCAAACCCAACACAAGCTGATGGCGAAGTGAAGAAAACATCTTGCATGCTCCTCTACTCGACCATTTGTACAGTAGTCTGTGGCTGCGCCGTTTCGGCCGTCGCCAGACGGATACTGTTTAAAGGAATATTCAGCTCACCCTGCTCAATCTTAATTGGTAAGGTATTTTTTACATCCACCGAGGCCTTCAGCGCGGTTTGAATTGGCACATTTAAATGACCTTGTACCGGAATCTGGGTATTCAGTGTGGTTTTTAATGGAATATTCAGGTTTTCTTTTAATACAGTTTTTACCGGCGCATTAAATTTTAAATGGACTTTTTGCGCCAGCGGCACATCCATATAAATAGGGACATCCAGCACAATGGGAATGGTGCCTTTGAGCGGCAAACTGATGTCTTTACCCATTAACCTGACTTTGACCTGGGTATCAACCGCCAAGGGCTGGTTAATTTTTAGGGTTTCCCGCACCGGAATGGTGGTACGAATTGGGACATGCGTATCAAAATACACCCGTGGATTTAAGGTTTGGGTCAGCGGAATATCCAGATTTTCCTGAATGGGAATAACCGCATTGACCCGGCCACTGACATTGACATCCAGTGCATCATGAATTTTAACTTCGGCTTGGAGTGCTTCCTGCAAATCAATATTGACCTGCTGGTTTTCGAGCGGAATATAAATCTGAAAATGCCGAAAAATCCATAAGGCAATTGCTACACCTACCATGGCTGCCAGCACCATCAAGATTATGCCGCGGAGCATCAATCTGTTTGGCAACGGTTTATCCTATCTGTCATTTTTGTTTTTCTCGACAGAAATTGTGCCCAAAAATCGTGATACGGTTTGCAATTTTTTGTATAGCGTCTTTGCTTATTATTTTAATGAAAGATAAAAAAGAGCCTCAAATGAGGCTCTTTCTGGTCTGCATTACAAATTAAGCATTTGTTTCAGCAGGAACTTTTGGATAGCTTACGCCGCCCATCTGTTCAGCGATACGCAGTACCTGGCAGCTATAGCCCACTTCGTTGTCGTACCATACATAAGCCGTTAAACGGTTACCTGAAGTGATGGTTGCTTGCGCGTCAAATACACCTGCAGTACGTGAACCGATGAAGTCAGAAGATACCACTTCAGTCGAGTTGGTATAACCGATCTGACCTTGCAGGTTCGAGCTGATTGAGATTTGACGGATGTATTCGTTCACTTCGTCACGCTCAACTTCTTTCTCAAGCGTCAGGTTCAGAATCGCCAGTGATACGTTTGGTGTTGGAACACGTACAGAGTTACCGGTTAACTTGCCTTTCAGCGCTGGAAGTGCTTTCGCAACTGCTTTCGCTGCGCCAGTTTCAGTAATTACCATGTTCAATGTAGCAGCACGGCCACGACGGTCAGCTTTGTGGTAGTTGTCGATCAGGTTCTGGTCGTTAGTGAACGAGTGAACTGTTTCAACGTGACCGTTAAGCACCTTGTATTTGTCGTCTAACACTTTCAAGGTTGGCGTGATTGCGTTTGTAGTACAGCTTGCTGCAGAGATGATGGCATCTTCATCAAGAATGTCGCCCTGGTTTACACCATAAACAACGTTCTTCATGTCACCTTTACCAGGTGCAGTCAGAATGACACGTGCTGCACCTGGGCATTGCAGGTGCTGAGCCAGACCGTCAGCATCACGCCATTTACCGGTGTTGTCGATTACCAGTGCATTGTTAATACCGTATGCAGTGTAATCTACTTCAGACGGGTTAGATGCATAGATCACTTTAATGAACTGACCGTTCGCAATAATTGCTTCGTTTTCTTCATCAACAGAAATGGTGCCAGAGAATGGACCATGGATCGAGTCACGACGTAATAAAGACGCACGTTTTTCCAAATCACCATCTGCAGATTTACGCACTACGATGGCTTTTAAGTTCAAGCCACGGCCAAGACCAGACTGACCAATCATTAAACGTGCCAGGATACGACCGATACGACCGAAACCGTAAAGTACAACATCACGGCCTTCTACAGAAGTTGGACGACCTTCAACCGCTTTGACTGCAGCTGCTACAAATGCATCTGCATCGCCGCCTTGCTCTTTAAAGGCAACCGCAAGTTTACCCAGGTCGATTTCAGCAGTACCAATGTTTTCAACTTTTGCTAATGCTTCAAGAATCGGGAAAGTGTGTACAACTGAAAGCTCAACGTCCATCATACGCGTGAAACGGTGTGCTTTTAAAATCTGAATCACTGAACGGTTAACTAAAGAACGTCCAAATACTGAAACAACAATATTTTTCTCACGGTACAGCTTACCGATCAAAGCGATCATTTGTTCCGCGATTTCTTCACGGTTTTTCCAGCGACCTTGGTGCTCTGCGTGTAGGGCGATGATAGTCTCTTTGCTCACAGATACGTCCTCTAATTAATTGTATATCTAGGCATAAAATTCAAAACCCGACAATTGTAATGGAATTGGCGGCAAGATTGAATCAAAAGCTGTCTAAGACCGCTCTATTTTGCTATATATTCAGTATAAATTTGCAAAATAGTTGTAATTATTTTTATGATTTCGCTCCTAAATCTTTAAAAACCGCTATTTTTCATATAAAAAAGAGTAAGTTATCTGTTTGTTGCTTTATCAGACAAATTTTACCGACTGATAACAATATTTTTTGCTATTCCAGCCGGTCCTGATAGTTCTGGACATTTTTTTGCAAGGCCCGCTCCTGCCGTTTCTGTTTCAGTACATGCAGTACACCTTCAATCACCAGCAGCAATACCGCCAGCCAGATTGGAATGTAGGTCAGCCATTCATCGGCTTCAACACGCTCGCCCAGCATCATTGAGGCGAAAGCCAGCAACACCGGTTCCAGATAGCTAAGCAAACCAAAAATCACAAAAGGCAAATAACGGCTGGCCAGAATATAACTGCCCAAACCTAAGGCACTTAAAAAGCCCAGTCCCAGCACAGCCCAGATCAGATGCGAGTAATTCAACAGCAATGCCATGCTGTCGCTATAAACAAAGCCCAGATAAAACGCGACTGGTAAAATCAGGAACAGATCCCACCAGAAACCGCCTAAATTGTCGGTTTTAAACTGACGGCGTAAAAAGAAATACAAAGGATAAGCCAGCGCCACATACACAGTTTCCCAGGCCACACTGCCAATGCGCCAGATTTCATGTCCGACGCCCAGTACGGCTAGCGCCACCGCCAGCATTTGCCAGCTGGACAGTTTTTCCTTATACAGCACACAGCCAACCAGCACCATCACCAGTGGCAACAGGAAATAACCGAGCGACACTTCCAGACCACGGCCGTTAATTGGCCCCCATAAAAACAGCCACAGTTGCGTGGTACATAAGAACGAACTGATCAGCAGCCACAGCAATAAAAGCGGCTGTTGTAGCACCCGCCTGAAAATCTCGGCCACATGCTTTAAATCACCACTCCACCACATAAACAGGGTGATAAAAGGCAAGGTGGACAGCATGCGCCAGGCAAAAGTTTCTTCACTGTCTAAAGGTTGCAGAAACTGGGTATAGAAATACAGCACACCAAAAGTGACGGATGCCAATACAGACAAAGCAACGCCTTTATACATCTTTCACTCCTGATCTTTGCCGAGCGCTGATTATACTCAGTTCATCTCCGGAAAACTCTGTTCGTGCATGAATTATTGACCGAAAAATAAAAAACCATGCCGGAGCATGGTGTATTTTTAGTAGGAGATTGCTTTAACGGGCTGTCTGTTTGGTGTGAATAATATCATCCAGGTTATAGCCTAAAGATTTGGCATATTCGAGATATTCATTGATCACTTCCGGATTAGCCTGCGGGGTACGCGACAACACCCACATATATTTACGATGTGGCTCACCGACCAGCACAGTCTGATAATCTTCATCCAGTTTTAGTACCCAGTAATCACCGCGACCAATTGGCATCCAGCGGATAAATTCTGGCAAGAAGCTGACTTTCAGTTTGGTATTAAATGGCGCATTTTGTACAAAGGCTTCACCAATGGAGACGGTTTGTTCGCCATTTTTGGTAATGCAGCGATTATCGACCTTGATGTTGCCATTTTCATTTAAGGTATAGGTCGCCGTGACATCCCGATCACATTTATTCTGGAACGACATCGGTTTACGTGCTACCTCATACCAGACCCCTAGGTAGCGATCCAATTCTACTTTTTCAACAGTCGGCAACGGTTCTTTTTGGGCATAAGCCATGGTGGCCAGCCCTAAACCGACCAGCACTGCCCCGCCTACGGCAATTTTTGCCAATTTATAACTCGCTTTAGGGAGATTATTCGTTTTCATCAGGTCACCTTATAGCTTCAATATTGTTCTGGAGTTCTCAGCATACTTGGCTAAATTAACGGTAAATTCAGGTATTTACTGTTGTGTTATGTAAGGAGTTTTTTAACAGTTCTCACACTTTTCTTTACTGCAGCATTTGTGCCTTCAAACGAATAATTTCATCACGCAGACGTGCGGCCTGTTCAAACTGCAATTCTTTTGAGGCTTTGAGCATCTCTTTTTCCAGCTTGGCCACATGCTTGGCAAACAGTTTCGGGTCCGACACGATATGCCGTTCATCCGCGGTTAATGCCAAGGTTTGTGGTGCCATCTGCTCATCAATTACATCTTCTTCCAGCACCTCGCCGGTATCAATTTCTTTAATGACCTGACGCACAGCACTGCGCGGAGTAATACCATGTAGCTGGTTAAATTCAATTTGCTTGGCACGGCGACGTTCAGTTTCATCAATGGCTTTTTGCATGGAATCGGTTATCCGGTCGGCATATAAAATTGCCTTACCGGCAATGTTCCGCGCGGCCCGGCCAATGGTCTGAATCAGCGAACGTTCGGAACGCAGGAAGCCTTCCTTGTCGGCATCCAGAATCGCCACCAGCGAGACTTCTGGCATATCCAGACCTTCACGCAGCAGGTTAATCCCCACCAGCACATCATAAATTCCGGTACGCAGCTCATGAATAATCTTGACCCGCTCGACCGTATCAATATCGGAATGCAGATAGGCCACTTTAATGCCGTATTCTTTTAAATAGGAACTTAAATCTTCGGCCATGCGCTTGGTTAAGGTCGTGACCAGAACCCGCTCGTTTTTATCTTTACGCAGGTTAATTTCCGACAGGACATCATCGACCTGGGTCAGCACCGGACGGATTTCAATTTCCGGATCAATCAAACCGGTTGGACGCACCACCTGCTCGACAATCTGTTCAGCTTTTTCCAGTTCATACTGTGCCGGTGTGGCACTGACATAAATAGTGCTTGGAATAATCCGTTCCCATTCTTCAAATTTCATTGGCCGGTTATCCAGCGCACTTGGCAAACGGAAACCATAATTGACCAGGTTTTCCTTACGCGAACGGTCCCCTTTATACATGGCACCAATTTGCGGCACGGTAACATGCGACTCATCAATAATCAGCAAGGCATCATCCGGCACATAATCAAACAGGGTTGGTGGCGCTTCACCGGCCGGACGACCGGATAAATGACGGGAATAGTTTTCAATGCCATTGGTATAGCCGAGCTGCTGCATCATTTCCAGATCATAACGGGTACGCTGCTCAATACGCTGTGCTTCCAGCAGCTTGTCATGTGCACGGAAAAAGCCTAAACGCTCTTTCAGTTCTTCACGAATGGTTTCAATGGCGCGCTGCAGATGGTCTTTAGGCGTGACATAGTGGCTTTTCGGGTAGATGGTGACGCGTGGCACTTTGCGGATCATTTTGCCGGTCAGCGGATCAAACCAGCGGATCGAATCAACCTCATCATCAAACAGTTCAATCCGGATGGCATTCTGCTCCGATTCTGCCGGGAAAATATCAATAATTTCACCGCGAATCCGGTAGGTCCCGCGCAAAAACTCTAGTTCATTGCGGCTATATTGCATTTCCACCAGCCGGCGGATGATGTCTTCACGTTGAATCCGGTCGCCCTGCACCACATGCAGCAACATGCTCATATAGGCATTCGGATCACCCAGACCGTAAATAGCCGATACCGATGCCACAATAATCGAGTCACGACGTTCCAGTAATGCCCGCGTCGCCGACAAGCGCATCTGGTCAATGTGATCATTAATGGCAGCATCTTTTTCAATAAAGGTATCGGAAGATGGCACATAGGCTTCCGGCTGATAGTAGTCATAATAACTGACAAAATATTCAACCGAGTTATGCGGGAAAAAGGCTTTAAATTCGCCGTAGAGCTGGGCCGCCAGAGTCTTGTTATGCGCCATCACAATAGTTGGCCGCTGTAACTGGGCAATCACGTTGGCCATGGTATAGGTCTTGCCGGAACCGGTTACCCCCAGCAGCAACTGATCATGCATGCCCTTTTGAATTCCCTGCACCAGCTTTTCAATGGCCTGCGGCTGATCTCCAGCAGGTTGATAATGGGTAACCAATTCAAAAGGTTGATGATCACTCACGGATAGCGTACTCATACAGATCGAAAAAAATAGTCTAACAGATTCAGCCTATTATCTGGCTTCAGATTGTAATTTTTGTACACTTTCTTGTCACCGGCAGCATCGGCAAGGTTCTGTTTTTAGTCCGCAGTGCAACTGAAATAAAGACCTTCACCCGCTGCTGTTTGGCACACTCTCACCAGACATACCCAGATCAAAGCAAAATCTTCATGTGAAACAGAAAAACACCCTCGTCTTGTGCTTTTTCACTTGATTCTGCCCCGCTTCACGGGCAACATGAACACAAGGGATCACATAGATTTAATGACAATGACTTACCGATATCATGATGAAAGTATTATTAAAAGCTTGCCTGAAGATACGATTTTTGTCTTTGGCAGTAATCTGGCGGGTGATCATGCCGGCGGTGCAGCGCGCACTGCCCTGCAACACTTTGGCGCCGTGCGCGGCGTAGGGCGTGGCTGGGCCGGACAAAGCTTTGCCATTCCAACCATGAACGAGCATTTGCAGCAAATGCCGCTGTCGCAAATTCAGCACTATATAGATGACTTTAAAACCTATACCAAAAATCATCCGAAAATGAAGTATTTTCTGACTTCAATTGGCTGTGGTATTGCCGGTTATAAAGTCGAGGAAATCGCCCCGATGTTTAAAGGCATTTCCCACAATGTGATTTTCCCGGCCTCCTTCCGGCCTTTTGTCGAGAAATCTTTACCGAAACTGAACCAGCATTTTCTGCATACCATTTTTCGTGATCCGGTGATTTTTGCCAGCAATCCGGATGAGCTGATTGAAGTACTGGCTTTAAATGACAATGAAAAAAGTCTGGCTAAAATTTTGCTGAATACCCAGATGTACCCGACCGACAGCAATGGCCGTGACCGGATTTTTGAAATTGAAGATATTTTATATGGCCTGAAAGGCAAGGTCTTCGAATGGCAAAGCAACTCTGAAGGTTCCATGCTGTTTGGCGGGGTGATTCTAGCCTTACTGGAACTGTATAGTATTAATGAACAGGATTTTGCCGAAGTCTGGCATGGTCAACGTGAAATTACCCCACCGCGTCCGGCGCATCGGGCCAAAAAATAATCCCTCTGTTTAATACCAGAGCAGCCGGCCACTGAGCCGGCTGCTTTTTAATTCAGTGATGCAAATCACATTTATAAAAATAAAAACAATTCTTATCACATAATAAAAAACTTGATTATAATTCTATTTTTCATTCACTAGAATAATCGAGCTTCAGACTATGACAATACTGGACACGCCTGTTTTTACCCTTGCGCCGATTGCCCTGTGGCTGGAAGACTTTAGTGAAATTAAAAAACAGTTTGAGCTGTGGCGCGCACAAGGCATTCAGGATTTACGTGGCTATTTACTGGAAGATCCAAGCCGTGTCATTGAATGTGCCCGTAAAATTAAAATTCTGAGCGTAAACCAGAAAACCCTGGAACTGTATGAAGCCCAAGATCTGCAGCATTTAATTAGCAACCTGGAGCAGATTTTTAAAGGTGATATGGCCAGTACCCATATTGATGAGCTGATCAGCTTGTGGGAAGGTCAAACCGAATTTTCCAGTCAGGCGGTCAATTACAGCCTGAACGGTAAACGGCTGGATATCCAGTTACGCTGCACCGTAGTCCCTTCACATGAGCATGACCTGTCTTTGGTGCTGGTCAGTACCGAAAACATTACCCCTTATACCGCAGCGCGCCGGCAGGCAGATCAGCAGCGTTTACTGGCTGAATCGCGCTTTGTCTATTCTCCCACCTCCTTGTGGGTGGAAGATTTTAGCCGGATTAAAAGCCGGCTCGATCAGCTGCGCCATTTGGGCATAGATGATTTCAATACCTTTTTAGATGTGCATCCGGATTTTATCCAGCAATGTATCCGCGATGTACTGATTATTGATGTCAATCAGGCCACGCTGGATTTATTTGGCGCCCCGGACAAAAACACCCTGCTGCAAAATATTCATAAAATTTTTGCCGGTGAAATGCAGCATACGTTCAGGGAACAGCTGATCGAGCTCTGGAACGGCAATATTCACCATCAGCGTGAAGCCATCAATTATGCGCTGGATGGCAGCATCCGCCATGTATTGCTGCAATTTACCGTATTTCCCGGCTATGAAGAGGACTGGAGCACGGTTCAGGTGGCCTTGACCGATATTACCGCGCGTAAAAAAAGCCGAAAATTATCTGGAATATCTGGGCAAGCATGATGTGCTGACCAAGCTGCTGAATCGCTCGCATTATAGCGAAGAAGTGAATCGCTTAGAGCGCAGCAGTCTACGGCCTGTATCCAGTATCTATATTGATATGAATGGCTTAAAAGTTGTGAATGATGCCTTTGGCCATGATAGCGGTGATGATCTGCTCAGACGCACCGGTGAACTGCTGAATCAGCTTGTCCAGAATACCCAGTACAGTGCCTGCCGCATTGGTGGTGATGAATTTGTGATTTTGCTGCCGGGTGCCGATGAGATTGCCCTGCACAACTGTTTGGCAGGCTTGCAGGAACTGCTGTTAATTGACAGTCAGTTTCATGGTAATCAGATGCTGAATCTGTCGATTGGGTCTGCGACCACACTACCACAGGAAAGTATTGAAGAGATGCTAAAACGCGCCGATCAGGCCATGTACACCCAAAAACGCGCCTATTATGTCCAGTTTGACCGGCGTGAAACCCAGGATTAAACCCATCAAGCGCCCATAAAAAATGCCACAGAACGTGGCATTTTTCTTAGCGTTTACCCATAGATTTACGGGTCCCACGTGGTGGTGGAAACAGCTTGTCGGCATAACCTTCATCTTTAGGACGAACCTGATTATGCAAGGCATCCATCTGGGCTTTTTCTTCCGCAGATGGCATTGGGAATGGGAGTTTTACCACAGGTTTTTTTGAAGTAGGCTGCTGCTTACTCATGACGATAACTCAAATCAAATTAGCGCTATTTTAAGGTTTTTTGCAGTCAGAAGCGAGCCTCCGGCTTTTTATTCTCAAAAATGCCTTATTTTGAGGCGCAGAAGCACAAATTTCGTGATTTTTTATTAATTTGTTGAGATTTTAAACGACGAAGTGACTATTTTTGAGCTAAGATAGTGTGCTTTTTATTTTTTAATCCCTATAAGAAGGAATACTGCCGTGGACGTACGTCTCTCTGATCGTGTAAATGCCATCAAACCGTCCCCAACGCTTGCTGTGACAAACAAAGCTGCTGAATTGAAAGCTGCTGGTCATAACGTAATTGGCTTGGGTGCAGGCGAACCGGATTTCGATACACCACAACACATCAAAGATGCAGCAATTGCAGCGATTAACAACGGTTTTACCAAATATACCGCTGTTGACGGTACGCCAGGCCTGAAAAAAGCCATTATTGCGAAACTAAAACGTGACAATAACCTTGACTACCAAGCCAACCAGATTCTGGTGTCTTGCGGTGGTAAACAATCATTCTTTAACTTGGCACTTGCACTGTTAAACAAAGGTGATGAAGTGATCATCCCTGCACCATTCTGGGTAAGCTATCCAGATATGGTCATCATCGCTGAAGGCGTGCCAGTGATTGTAAAATGTGGCGAAGAACAACGCTTCAAAATCACTCCTGCTCAGTTAGAAGCAGCCATCACAGACAAAACCCGTTTAGTGGTACTGAACAGCCCGTCTAACCCGACAGGTATGATCTACACCAAAGCTGAACTGGAAGCTCTGGCTGAAGTACTGCGTAAATACCCAGAAGTGTATATCGCATCTGACGACATGTACGAACCAATCCGCTGGGATGACGAGTTCTACAACATCGCTACTGTTGCACCAGACCTGTATGACCGCACTATCGTGTTAAACGGTGTGTCTAAAGCCTATGCCATGACTGGCTGGCGTATCGGCTATGCAGCGGGCCCTGCTAAATTGATCGGCGCGATGAAAAAAATCCAGTCTCAGTCTACGTCTAACCCGACGTCTATTTCACAAGTGGCTGCAGAAGCTGCATTAAACGGTCCTCAAGACGTTCTACAACCAATGATTGAAGCGTTTAAACGCCGTCATGACCTGGTGGTAAACGGCCTGAACGACATCAAAGGTATTTCTTGCTTACCTGCAGATGGTGCGTTCTATGCTTACGCCAACATCAAACCACTGATTCGTGCTAAAGGCTTAAAATCTTGCACAGAATTCTCTGCATGGTTACTGGAAGAAACGGGCGTAGCCGTGGTTCCAGGTGATGCATTCGGTTTAGGCGGTTTCATGCGTATCTCTTATGCAACGGCTGATGAAGTGCTGGTAGATGCGTTAGCGCGTATCAAGAAAGCGGCGGATTCAATCGAAGGCGTTGATGAAGCGATTGCGTCGATCGAAGCTGAAAAAGCTGCTCAATAATCTCTTCTGAGCAATAAAAAAAACCGCGACCTGTTCGCGGTTTTTTTTATGGCCTGATTTAACTCTAAACGCTCAATTCAGCGGACCATAGATAACGGTTAGATGGCCTTTTTCAGCGCCTGAATGAGCTGACTGCGTGAGATGTCAGGACGGTCTGTACCCTTATAAATACAGTAATATTTAAAGACACTATCCAGACTCACCCGCAGTTTTTTTTGTTCAGAAGCCGACCAGACCCGGCAGCGGTTACTACCCGACAAGGCACTGCCGGCAAGCTGATACAGGTATAAATCCTGGCTGCGCTGTAATGGCGTGCGGATCGCATGATCCGGATGCTCTGAAAGCTGGAAACATGGCTCATTGATCAGCCATTTTTCACTAAACCACAGCTGCAGCAAATCGCCCAGATACAGATCGACATGCCCGACTGGCCATATGTTGATATAGGCCGAAGCAACAGGCGTATAATAATCTGCTGGATTGCTGATAAGAGAAAGGTAGTTGTCTTTGTAAAAATTGAGATTTGCAAAAATTTCAGGGATGCTGAGCGTATTCATTCGCTGTCTCCGATTTAGCCATTTTTGTGCTGGCAAGTTGGTTTAAATCCACACTGTTTAACCATTTGGTCAAACGACTTTCTGGATTTAATCTAACAACAGATTTTTTGCTTTGCAAGATTTTTTCGTGTTTTATTTTATTTTGCACAAATAAAAAGCATATAAACTTTAAATGTAAAAAAGATGACAGTTTTCGCTTGACCCCTGCCAAAATCCCTCTATAATCGCATTCAGATTCTCCCATAGCTCAGTCGGTAGAGCGACGGACTGTTAATCCGCAGGTCCCTGGTTCGAGCCCAGGTGGGAGAGCCAAATTCAAGAAAGCCCAAGCATTTAAGACTTGGGCTTTTTTATTGCCAAAATTTATAGCTTTCAATCTTTTTAATTCCTACAGCGATTCACATCTGAAGGTTATAAAAAAAGAAGATTAGGATCTTCCCGAGCGATCTAATGGCGAGACGTCAATCGCCAGATCAGCAGAGCATCTATCTTCAAAAACAGGTAAATCAGCCCTGATTCCCCTTCTCACAGCCATAAAAAAACGGAACCGAAGTCCCGTTTTCTCTCAAAAAATATTGACTGTTTCAAGCTGCCTGCGCCGGCACACCGCTATGGAAACGGAAAGTATCATCCGGGCTTAAAATCAGATTTTTTTCCACTTCACGAATATGCTGAATCCGGCCCTGAATATCTTCTTCCGGATTTTTTAGCTTGGCAGTTTTGGCAACGTCCAATGCCAGTGCCAGATAATCTTCATAATGACGCGATTCAGATTTCAGCAAATAGCGGTAGTAACGCCCCAGCTCTTCATCAACATGCGGTGCCAAGGCATAAAAACGCTCACAGGAACGCGCTTCTACAAAGGCGCCAATCACCAGTACATCAATTAACGCTTCTGGTTCATAGGTACGGATTTCTTTGCGTAAGCCGCCAGCATAACGACCTGCGCTTAAGCCTTTCCACTCCTGTCCGCGTTTGTTCATAAATTCCAGCACCTGTTCATAGTGCAGCATTTCTTCACGAACCAGTTGCGCCAGCTTGACCTGCAAATCGGTAAAGAAGCTGTAGCGGAACATCAGGTTCATGGCTGTACCGGCGGCTTTTTTCTCGCAGTTGGCATGATCCTGCATCAGGATTTCCAGATTATTCAGTGCTTCGTCCAGCCAGGCTTGCGGGGTTTCACAGCCCAGGAAGCCGATCACCGGCTTCATGAGTTCATCATAATTGATTGTCGACATACAAAAACTTCAAGATTATCGTGCAGCTTTAATCGCTGCTTTCATTTGCTGTACAGCTTGGGCCAGACCCACAAACACCGCATCGGCAATGAGCGAGTGACCAATATTCAGTTCATGAATTTGCGGAATTGCGGCAATCGGCGTCACGTTATCTAAATTCAGGCCATGGCCGGCATTCACCACCAGACCTTTGGCCGCGGCATATTCGGCACCTTTCACAATACGTTCCAGCTCAGCCTGCTGCGCCTCTGCGGTTTCAGCATCGGCGTAGGCACCGGTATGAATTTCAATGGTTGGTGCACCACAAGCAACTGCGGCATCAATCTGGGCAAAGTCAGCATCAATAAACAGGGATACATCACAACCCAGAACAGAGAGAGCCTGCGTTGCCGCTTTTACCGCCGCAAAATTACCGACCACATCCAGTCCACCTTCAGTGGTGACTTCCTGGCGTTTTTCCGGGACAAAGCAAACATGATGCGGTTTGATTTCTTTGGCGAACTCGACCATTTCATCAGTCACCGCCATTTCCAGATTCATGCGGGTTTTCAGCAATGGACGCATACGACGCACATCATCATCCTGAATATGACGACGATCTTCACGCAGATGCAAGGTAATACCCTCTGCACCAGCCTGTTCACAAATCAGTGCGGCATTGACCGGATCTGGGTAAGTGGTGCCACGTGCTTGTCGCAATGTTGCAACATGGTCAATATTCACACCAAGTAATGCAGCCATACTCTTTTCCTAATTACGATTGTGTTTGGGAGTTCTGTATCCACAATTGACGACTTTTTAACGGCCGATCTCCCAGCAGGGAGCTGATCATCTGCCGATATAATTTAGACAGTAATTGTAACTGTTCTGGATTAAAATCCCTACCCTTTTCATGGTCACGCATACTCAAAATCTGCGCGCCACTTAAACCAGAACGGGAAGGCTGCGCCGTTGGCATAAAGCCTTCATTTAATAAAAACTGGTACTGCTGCGTTGCACCAATCGGCTGCTGGTTGGCATCCACTTCAAAGTCGATGGCATAACCCAGTTCTTGCAGCAACACATGCTCAAACTGGCGCAGAATCTGTCTTAAAAAGCTGTTCGGCTGCGGATGGCTCGACAGCTGCTGTAATTGCTGCAAAGTCGTGGCATATTGCAGAAAAGTCTCGGGCATCTCGACTTCGAGCGGACACAGACGCAGCAAAATTTCATTCAGATAAAAACCGGAGAAAAAGGCATCGCCAAAGAAAAATACGGGCTGGTTGATAATTTCCAGTTTGGTAAAATTTTTCAGTTCAGATTTACCCGAGGCCTGCAGGCTAATCGGTTGATATTGTGGTGGCGGGGTTTGTCTTAAAATACCATCAATCCGCCCATATTCCTGGGTAAACAGATGCACAATATGACTACGCTCGCGGTATTTACGATGATGGATCAGGTAGCCATGCAAGACTTCATTACGCATGCGGGCAGGATATCAGCCTAATCATCTTTCTTTTTGTTTTCATCTTCTTCATCCCCATCGGGAATGACTGCACCGACCACAGCGGCCGTGCCTTTGACCACGCCTTTGGTGGTTTTATAGGCCACTTTAACCGGAACTGTAACCACCTTATGAATACAGCCTTGCAGCATGAACATGCAGGCTAAAATCACAGCAATTTTGGTCATTACAGTTCCTCGTTTCATGGCTTAGATATCGCTATATCCCAAGCTTTTTAATGCACGTTCATCATCTGACCAGCCACCTTTGACTTTCACCCAAAGCGTGAGCATGATTTTCTGTTCGAACATTTTTTCCATATCGACACGGGCATCCATCCCGATTTTTTTCAGCTTAGCACCTTTTTCACCAATCACAATGGCTTTTTGCCCCGGACGGTCTACGAAAATGGTGGCATCAATATAGGTACAGGCCGGTTTCATACGACCGGTTTTTTCATTTAAAGCCGGCTCTTCGGTTTTAAATGATTCAATCTGTACGGTTAAATCGTATGGCAACTCTTCACCAAGCTGACGCATGATTTTTTCACGAATAATTTCAGAGGCCAGGAAGCGCTCGGAACGGTCGGTAACCTGATCAAATGAATACAGCGGTGGCTGGAATGGCAGATACTGCTCAATGGTGTCACGCAGATGTTCCAGATTGGCACCACGCAGCGCAGATACCGGTACAATTTCTGCGAAGTTCATCAGCTTGGCGCGCTCCTGAATCAGCGGCAGCGCCTGATTTTTATTCTCGAAGGTATCCAGTTTATTGATCACCAGAATGACTGGCATGTCTGCATTTTTCAATTTCTCCAGTACGAGTTCATCGTTCTGGGTCCATTTTTGTGCATCGACGACGAATAATACCAGGTTCACATCACGCAGCGCCGAGTGCGCGGCACGGTTCATCATTTTGTTGATGGCACGCACTTCTTTTTTGTGCATCCCCGGGGTATCGACATAGACCGCCTGAGATTTTTCACGCGAATCAATCCCGACAATTTTATGGCGGGTGGTTTGCGGCTTACGCGAGGTAATAGACAGTTTTTGACCCAACAGGTGGTTCATCAAGGTAGATTTACCCACGTTTGGCCGGCCCACAATGGCCACAAATCCGCTACGGTAATCCGATGGAATTTTCTGACCTTGTGAACTGAAGAATTGATTGATTAAATCGTGGCTGTCGCTTTGCGACTCGTGATCAGCATCGTTGTGATCGGAATGGATTGTCATTGAGACGTTTGCTCCAAGAGTTTTAAAATTTCCGCGGCAACTGCCTGCTCGGCAAAGCGGCGGCTAGAACCTTCACCTTTCATTACCGGTAAAGCATCGACCCGGCATTCCACCTTGAAATGCTGGTTCGGGGCATCACCCTGAATATCTACAACCTCGTAAACTGGGAGAGGTTTTTTACGTGCTTGTAAATACTCTTGTAGGCGTGATTTCGGATCTTTGAGCTGATCGGTCGGCTCAATATGATCCAGATAAGGCACGTACCATTTTAACACAATCGTCTGTAGCAGGTTTAAATCCCCACAGTCGATATAAATCGCACCAATAATCGCCTCGACCGCATCTGCAAGTATAGACTCACGATGATGACCGCCTGATTTCAATTCACCGGTACTGAGAATTAAATTTTGACTGAGTTTTAAATCATTGGCGATTTTACCCAGTGCTTCCTGACGCACCAGTGTTGCGCGCATACGGGTCAGCCGCCCTTCATTTTCCTGCGGATAGGCGGTGTAGAGATAATTGGCAATAATCATCCCTAAAAGTGAATCGCCTAGAAATTCTAGGCGTTCATAGTTGTGTTTGTGACTGACCGAACGATGCGTCAGCGCCAGCTTGAGCAGATCCGGCTGTTTAAACTGGTATCCGATGCGGCTGGCCAAACGCGTTTCATTGAGCTTGGACTGAGCTTTGATCAAAACTTTTCTCGAATTTCATGACAATATCAATATTCAATAAGAACGGTTTTCTTATCTCATAGTCTTTCTTCACCTGTAGACCATCTACATTGGTGACCTGGGCAACATCCGCAAATTTAATATCACGAATGTTGTTCATACTTAAACGCTTATCCATTTCCCCAATGAATTTTTGCGGACTCAGGTTTTTGGGTCCATGAATCAACTGCTCTTTAATCTGGTTATCCAGCATTCGATCATCGAAATACGGTCCCCAAACCGCAACTGCAATTTTTGCCATAAAAGCAAAACCAATAATTGCAACCAGAATTGCAATATACGATGCCCCTTGTTGATGACGCATTTTGTTATTTTCCTAATGGATGATTTTAATCTATGCTGCCGTTTCGGCTAAAAGACGGCAATTTAAAACCAGGCTCTTTGTGCATCCAGATATAGACGGCACGGCCGGTCAGGTTTTCTTCAGGTACAAAACCCCAGAAACGGCTGTCAGCACTCTGATCGCGGTTATCCCCTAACGCGAAGTAATGACCTTCTGGAACTTTGACTTCCCAATATAAACCATTTGTAGAAGCATATTTACCATTTTCGACATAATTAATAAAGGGTGCCTGACGCGCCACGTTTACGCCTTCCAGTTCACGCATGGTAAAAGTATGCTTGCCTAAAGTTTCCTGATGGTAAATCGAGTTGGGTGTATCGAGGCTGTCTTTTTCACGGCTAAATTCCAGTGCAACTTTCTGCACCTTTTCGCCGTTAATGGTAAATTGGCCATGATCATAAACAATATGATCACCCGGTAAACCCACAATCCGCTTAATGTAGCTAATGCTTGGTTGTGGCGGATAACGGAACACCGCCACATCACCGCGTTCTGGCGAACCGGTATCAATAATTTTGCTGTTGACGATTGGCAAACGCACGCCATAGTCAAATTTATTTACCAGAATAAAATCCCCGGTCTCCAGGGTTGGCACCATTGAATCTGACGGGATGTTAAACGGCTCATATAAAAACGAACGCAGCACCAGCACAACGGCCAGTACCGGCCAGAAGTCATACGCCCATGTGATAATGAAATTTTCATTGCCCCGCCCTTTGGTCTGTCTTTGCTTGAAGACAAATTTATCCAGCAACCACACAGCAATAAAAAACAGCGTGGCAGGAACGAGGATCAAATTAAAATCAAAATCCATGGGCGTTTATCCTTCTAATCTTATTAGCGTTCGACTTTTAATACAGCTAAGAACGCTTCTTGTGGGATTTCAACGCTACCCACTTGCTTCATACGTTTCTTACCTTCTTTCTGCTTGGCCAGCAGTTTCTTCTTACGCGACACGTCACCGCCATAACATTTGGCCAATACGTTCTTACGCATGGCTTTTACCGTTGAACGGGCAATAATTTGCGCCCCAATGGCCGCCTGAATTGCGACATCAAACATCTGACGCGGAATCAGGTCTTTCATTTTTTCAACCAGCGCAATACCACGGTGACGGGCATCCTGACGGTGACAGATCATTGCCAGCGCATCGACTTTTTCACCGTTAATCAAGACATCGACTTTCACCAGTGATGAACTTTCAAAACGCACGAAGTTGTAATCTAGTGATGCAAAACCACGTGAGCAGGATTTCAATTTATCAAAGAAATCCATCACCACTTCGGCCATTGGAATTTCAAAGGTAATGGATACCTGATTACTCATGAATTTCATATCTTTTTGCACACCACGACGCTCGATACACAAGGTCATGACGTTACCCAAGTATTCTTGCGGCACCAGAATATGACATTCGGCAATCGGTTCACGTAAGTCTTCAACGGTGGAACCGTCTGGCATTTTCGATGGACTGTCAATATATACGGTCTGGCCATTTTTCATTACGGCTTCATAAATAACCGTTGGCGCAGAAGAAATCAGGTCCAGATCGTATTCACGTTCTAAACGTTCCTGAACGATTTCCATGTGCAGCATACCAAGGAAGCCACAGCGGAAACCAAAACCGAGCGCATCCGAACTTTCCGGTTCGAAGAATAGCGCTGAGTCATTGATTTGCAGCTTTTGCAGTGCTTCACGGAACGGTTCAAAATCGCTGGCATCAATCGGGAACAAACCGGCATAGACCTGCGGTTTTACTTTCTTGAAGCCCGGTAACACTTCCACTTCTGGCGTGGTTGCCAAAGTGATGGTATCGCCGACTGGTGCACCAAAAATGTCTTTAATGCCGGCAATCACGAAGCCGACTTCGCCCGCTTCCAGAATATCGGTTTCAGTATGTTTCGGATTGAAAATACCCACAGAGGTAATGATGTGCGTTTGACCGGTTGATTTCATCAACATCTTGTCGCCTTTACGCACACGGCCCTGCTTCACACGCACCAGAGACACAACGCCCAGATAGTTATCAAACCATGAGTCGACAATTAAAGCTTGTAATGGCGCATCACGGTCACCGGTTGGTGCTGGAATGACATCAACCAGACGCTCTAAAACACCTGCAATCCCCAGACCGGTTTTGGCTGAACAGGTCGGCGCATCGGTTGCTTCAATACCAATAATATCTTCAATTTCCTGAATCACACGCTCAGGCTCTGCTTGCGGCAGGTCAATCTTGTTCAGAATTGGCAGTACTTCCAGACCTTGCTCAATCGCGGTATAGCAGTTGGCAACCGATTGTGCTTCTACGCCCTGGGCAGCATCAACCACCAGTAGTGCGCCTTCACACGCTGCCAGTGAACGTGAAACTTCATAAGAAAAGTCAACGTGTCCCGGGGTGTCAATGAAATTTAACTGGTATTCCTGACCATTCGGATGGGTATAGTACAAGGTCACCGAAGTCGCTTTAATGGTAATCCCACGTTCACGCTCAAGTTCCATTGAGTCCAGTACTTGCGCCTGCATTTCGCGATCCTGCAAACCGCCACAGGTCTGAATGAAACGATCCGCAAGGGTCGACTTGCCATGATCGATATGTGCAATGATCGAGAAGTTACGAATGTTTTTAATATCAACAGATTTTTTAGCTTGCGCCATGGGCTACCTTAAAAAATAACGCGCTATGCAAACCAGATTCAGTGCACAGCAAAAGCCGAATAGAAATTGCGAAGGATTATAGCAGATGGATTTTTTAAAGTATCCAAAATAATGCAAAGCTTTTCGGCCCGGCCGGTTTTAGATCATCCGATACAAACCGGCCAGTGACGATGCTTATGCCGGCTGTGGCGGATACTGGTTAAAATCCATCGGATTCAGATCGGCTGGAATAGGCTGATACGCCTGGGAAAAACTTGGCGACATGCGTTTTGGACGGCCGCTGTCAATTTCCACACAGGCCCATTTGGTCTGCGCGACAAACAGCACGCTCTGGTCCTGCGGACGATAAAACACATATTGGCGAAACAGGTACAGCGCATTAATTTCACTGAGCCAGGTTCTTAAAATCAGCTCCTCACCGGCAAATGCTGCCTTGCGATACTGCACATGATGCTCCACCGCCACCATGGCATGTTTCATTTCCAGAAACTGCGCCATGCCCAGGCCTAAGGTTTCAATATGGGCGCTGGCCACATCCTGCATCCACTGCACATAAACCACGTTGTTGACATGGCCCAGACTGTCAATATGCTCGGGTTGAACCTGAAGTTTTAAATCAAAAAATGTACTGCTCATGCTCTGTTACTGTACTGTGGTATCGGCTATTGAGGCCCCTAGTCTACTGAAAATTGGCCCCGGATAAATTGAAAAATAAAAAAACCACAGCAGGCTGTGGTTTTTAACTGGCTCAGATCAGGAAATTCGCATACCGACAATGGCACGTTGTCCCTGACGGATTAAGGTCACACGCGCCACGCTGCCCTTTTTCAGCTGCGAAACCGCCTGAACAAAACTGTTGCTGTCGGTGACTGGGCTATTGTTCAGCTGTACGATGACATCACCCGGTAAAATTCGCGACTGCGCTGCAATACTGCCCGGACGGACTTCCTGAATCAGCACACCGCCTTTAATTTCCAGCTGACGCATTTCTGCTGCTGACAGGTTCCGGATTGCGACCCCAAGTACCGGGCCTTTATTCTGGCTTGGCGTAACATTGCTCTTGGCCGGGGTGTCATCCGGTGCAGTACTTAAAGTAGCCGAGATATTCCGGCGACGGTCATCGCGTAAAACTTCCAGCTGGATGGTCTGTTTAGGTGCAGTACGGTTCAGATAATTGAGTAATTCGCTGGTGCGCGAAATTGGGGTACCGTTGTATTTTAAGATCACATCACCCGCACGCAAGCCGGCTTTGGAGGCTGGAGAATCCGGTGCCACCTGGGTAATTAAGGACCCTTCCGGTTTATCCAGTCGATACGATTCTGCCAGCGTCCGGTCAATATCCTGCAGGCTCACACCTAAATAGGAACGGGTGACTTTACCATGCTGTTTTAACTGGTCTGCCACTTCCATCGCCACATCAATCGGAATCGAGAAAGACAGGCCCATATAGCCGCCCGTTCCACTAAAGATGCGCGAGTTGACCCCAACCACTTCACCGCGCTGGTTAAATAGCGGTCCACCCGAGTTACCCGGGTTTAAGGCAACGTCAGTCTGAATAAACGGTACCGAGGTTTCCCCCATCATGTTACGCATTTTGGCACTGACAATACCAGCAGAGGCGGAATAGTCAAAACCAAATGGTGAACCAATTGCCAGCACCGGCTCACCGACTTTCAGGCGATCAACATTACCGGTACGCAGTTCAGGGAAGTTGCTGCCAGATACCTTCAGCAAAGCCACATCGGTCCGTTCATCACTGCCGACCACGGTGGCATCAATTTCACGGCGATCATTCAGAACAATGGTGACTTTGGAGGCATTTTCAATCACATGGTGGTTAGTGAGCAGGTAGCCATCTTTGCTGATAAAGAAGGCACTGCCATAACCGGTTTTTTCTTGTGGTGCCTGACGCTGCGGAATCACCACCCCATCGCCAAAGAAACGGCGTAACAGTTCCGGAACCTGTTGTTGTAACAACTCTTCCTGGCTTAAACGTTTGACCACATTGACACTGACAACACCGGGGCTGACCTGTTCAACCAGGTTGGAAAAATCTACTGAAGTAGAGGCCTGTGCTTGAACAGATGCCATAGTGAACACAGCTGCATAGAGACCCTTCTGTAAGTAGCGATTATTCATATATAGCATTCACTCAATTTGTTTATAAAAATGTGATGTTCTGTTTTTAACATAACGCTTTTTAAGATTTCGTAATAATATGTTCAATTCCTCAACAGGATACAAGTGCTTATGCCATTTTTTATAAAATGGAGTTTTATTGCTTTTTCTCATCATTAATAAGCATCTTGACCCTTGCCTTTTGTTTTAAAAAGCGTTGTCATTACCAGACTTTTTTCAAATTAGCTGATGGACATGTCTAATTTACATGCAACTCATCATTTTGATGTGATCATTGTGGGTAGTGGCGGCGCAGGTTTAAGTCTGGCACTGTCATTACCAGCTCATTTTAAAATTGCCGTGCTGGCCAAGTCGGCCCTGACTGATGCCAGCACCTTTTATGCCCAAGGTGGGGTCGCAGCCGTACTGGATGAAACCGACTCTATTCAACAGCATATAGATGACACAATGATTGCAGGCGCGCATTTATGTGAACTGAATGCCGTGCAGCAAACTGTAGAGGGCGGTAAACCTTCGGTCGATTTCCTGCTTGAACATGGCGTTCAATTTACCCTCGATGAACAGGAACAACTGCATTTAACCCGTGAAGGCGGCCACTCCCAGCGCCGGATCATTCACGCGGCAGATGCCACGGGACGTGCCATTTCAACGACACTGGTCCAGCGGGCCAGAGAAAAACAGAATATCCAGATTTTTGAAAACTTTGTTGCCATTGACCTGATTACCACACAGAAACTCGGTCAAACCGGTAACAATCGTGCATTGGGCCTGTATGCCCTGGATGAAAACACCGACCAAATTGATACCTTCCTGGCACCCTTTACCGCACTGGCCTGCGGCGGTGCCATGAAAGCCTATCTGTACACCTCTAACCCGGATATTGCCACCGGTGACGGGATTGCCATGGCCTACCGCGCCGGTTGTCGCGTCGCCAATATGGAATTTAACCAGTTCCATCCGACCTGTTTATACCATCCGCAAGCCCGTTCCTTCTTGATTACCGAAGCCATGCGCGGTGAAGGCGCCTATTTACGCCTGCCAGATGGTGAACGCTTTATGCTACGTTTTGACGAACGTGCCGAACTGGCACCACGTGATATTGTGGCACGTGCAATTGACTTTGAAATCAAGCGTCTGGGGATTCGTCATGTCTGGCTAGACATCACCCATAAACCGGCCGAATTTGTTAAAGAACACTTCCCGACCCTGTATGCGCGTTTACTGGAATTGGGCATCGACATCACCAAAGATATGATTCCGGTGGTCCCGGCAGCGCATTATACCTGTGGCGGTGTAGTGGTTGATGAACACAGCCAGACCGATATTGCCGGCCTGTATGCCATTGGTGAAACGTCTTATACCGGCCTGCATGGTGCTAACCGTATGGCCAGTAACTCACTTTTAGAATGTTTTGTATATGGCATGAGTGCTGCTGAACATATTCAGGCTGAATTCAAGCCCGATTATCAATCACCAAATGTGCCGGCCTGGGATGATTCTCAAGTGACCCATCCCGATGAAGATGTGGTAATTCTACAAAACTGGGATGAACTGCGCGCCACCATGTGGAACTACGTCGGAATTGTCCGCACCACCAAGCGTTTGCAACGTGCCCTGCACCGTATTGAAATGCTGAAACGCGAAATTACCGAGTATTATCAAGACTACAAAGTCAGTAAAAACCTGATTGAACTGCGTAATCTGGTGCTGGTTTCAGAAATGATTGTGCGTTGTGCCATGCAGCGTAAAGAATCGCGTGGCCTGCATTACACCCTGGATTATCCAGAACTGGCAGATGAGCTGCGTAAAACTGTCCTCACGCCGCCAAACTTCCAGGTAGAAACGCCATTGGTCAATGAGGATGTGCCGGCTTAAAATGCTTTTACATCTTCAGTTCTGAAAGATAAAAAACCGAATTGCAGGATGTGATTCGGTTTTTTATTGGGATCAGCCAAAAATGGTTTCAGCCGGATGGTTCCTCAAGTTGAAGCATATTGCGCTGCACTCGAGGTTGGCTTTAATAATGGCAACTGCTCAGGTTCTAGCACTCCGGACAGCAATTGCGGCAGATAGGTCTGCACATAATTACGTAAAGTCAGTGCCACTTGTGCCGAGAAATGTGGCTGCTGCAATTGTGTCTGTAAATGTGCCAAAGCCTGCGCCTCGGTCAGCTGATGGGTTTGCACCGCATAGACATAGCCCAATAAGGCGCCTTGTGCCAAAAACTGATACGGCAACCCGGCCTGAGCATTGCTGGCAATTGAACCTAACACCCGTTCGGACGCACTGAGCTTGCGTAGCGGATCACGCGCCACCCGTGCACATGGGTCTTTATAGGCATGGACACAGGAGTTTGCAAAACTTTGTGCCAGTGCATGTAGATCTTTCTGTCGGTGTGGTAACACCACCGCCAGTCCCTGCTGAACCTGCTGTAACAACTGCTGCATGAACTGTTCAATCTGCGGGTCGGCCAGAGCCACACCAATGGTTTGATGACCACGCAGGCTGGCATACCAGGCAAGCATGGCATGCACCCCGTTCCAGAGCCGGTTTTTAATCAGCTGGATTTCACTGATGTCTTCGACCAGAATCATCTGCCGCATTTTTTGCAGTAACGGACTGGCATTTTCCACATAAATCGGCATGTCAATTTCTGCATTAAACAGAATGAGATCCATCGTTTGCAGAATATGACTCGGCTGGAAATTACGGCGCAAATCTTCCACATACAGGCTGGCCTGACGTTCCTGCTCCGGCTGCAAACGGGTGTTATCCTCAATTTCAACCGGCTCGGCTTCATCTTCCGTTTGCGACTGCTTGAAGATGTTGTATTTAATCCGTAGCTGGCGGTACAGGTTCTGGTCAGTCAGTTTGGATACCATACGGTTGACCACGGTATCGCAGAAATAATGCTGCGCTAAAATGGCTTGTGCGGTCTGCACATCACTTAAGGCCACCAGGGCTTTACGGATATGCTCCAGCAATAACTGCTTGGCACCGACTTTATTTAAAATAATCAGCACGGTTAAAGGCGCAGCCGGCTGGTCCTGATGGGCCAGATAACGTGCATACAGGCCTTGCGCAATCACCTCAGCTTCGCTGCTCAGCGCTTTTTCTGGCAGACATAAGGCAATCAAGCTGGATTCGATATACATCTCCTGCATGTGCTGCAGGTTATCTGCATCAATAATGCTCATGTTTTCAATACGTTCATCATAGGACATTTGCCCATAACGAATGCAATAGGTGCCAAAAGCATTCACCGCAGAGCGATACAGCTGGTTACGGGTAGAAGCGTAAATCCGTTTCGGACGGGTATAACCATCCCAATGCGATAATACCTGCGCCAGATAACCGCCACCAATCGCACCAAAACCATGGATTCCGACAGTTAGCTGGTTCAAGGTTTGTGGAAAGGCTTCCTGCAGGCTGGGCATGCCCAAGGCCGGAATATACAGGTTTAAATCTTCCAGATAATCTTCCATGCTTTCATAGTAGTAATGCGCCTTAGACAGCATCTGTTCATTTGGTGCTTTAATGTCCCGCAGCAGCACGGTAATGCCCTGCGCTGCATAGGCCGAGGTCACACCATTGTCTGAATCTTCAAACATGAAACAGTCACTGGCGGAGAGATTCAGCTTTTGCGCAGCGGTCAGGAAAATTTCCGGATGCGGTTTGCCACGTTGGACTTCATCTCCGCACACCAGTACATCAAAAAATTTATAGACATTGGCATTAATTAAATATTCTTCGGCAATGGCACGGCGACTGGACGTCGCCACTGCCATGCGCAGCCCGGATTTACGCAAGCGCTCCAGCACCTGTAGCAAACCGGTTTTAATCGGCACGCCAAACTGACGCACACTTTCCAGTTCCAGCTCATCGGCACGCTGGCGAATTTCGGTATAGGGAATATCTTCACCATATTCAGCCTGTGCCAGCTGTTTGGCACTCCGCGCACTCAAGCCCAGACAACCCATTAAATAGTCATCGCTGAACTCGACTCCAATCAATTCCCGAGATGCCTGTTTCAAGGTTTGAAACCGTAAACGCTCAGTATCAAACATTGTGCCATCCATATCGAAAATTGCGCCCTGGATCATTTTATTTTTAAATTTAAGCATTTCCCCCCTCATTTGATCATTTTTCAACAGGCCTAGAGCCTAGAGCAATTTTTGAGGGAACAACACCTTAGACAAAGAATGAAATATTTAAGGTTAAAAATTAACCACCTAATTGGAGTAAGATTTAAGATATGTAACTTTAAGTAATTAATAAGTAACATCATGTAAATCAATAAAGCGATTTTGCTGAAATATAAGGATAAGTTTTAAATAATTCGGAGGGTGCTTTTCGGCGAATTAAATAGGCTTCAAAAAATAAAAAGCTGGAAGCATCAGATTGGCGAAGAAACTGAAGCAAGCAAAATTAAGACGAGTAAGAAAAGGATAAAATCAAGCGAGCCAGATCAACAGAACAAGTGACCTGAGAATCAAGCCACTTGGGGTGGAATGGAATAAGTTCCAGTCACATGCGCCACCGGCTCTTCCTGCCCGACTGAATAAATCCAGACTTCACCCACGGCCAAACTTTTACCCAGTTTCATGAGCCGGCATTCCGCCCGCAGGTTTTTTCCACCAGCGGGTTTGCGTAAAAAATTGATATTCAGGTTGGTGGTGACCGCCAACCCGACAATCCCAATCTGGCCCAGAATGGCTACATATAAAGCCAGATCTGCAGCCGTCATCATGGTCGGACCAGAGATCGTGCCACCCGGACGTAATTCACTTTCCCCAACCCGATAGGTCAAGCAGGCACCCATGGGCGTGACCGCATCAATCTCGCATTTTTCCAGGCTCTGGGGAAATTCTTGTTGTAAAAATTCAATAATTTCAGCACGGTTACTTTTCATTGTGATCAAAAAATCCTCTATCATCACGCTACTATAGAAGATTTTTAGTCTTGACCCAAATTTAAGCAGCGACTGTCTGTAAATATTTGAGCGCCTCGGCAAAGACCAGATCCGGACTTTGGGTGGCATCTAAACGTTTAATCCGTTCTGGTTCTGCCTGCCACAACTCCTGATAACCAGCACGCACCTTTTCAAAAAAGGTGACTTTTTCCTGTTCAAAACGGTCCAGCGCACCACGTTCACGCGCACGGGACATGCCCAGTTCAATCGGTGCATCCAGCCAGAAAGTCAGAGCCGGCATGTGCGAAACAAAATTCTGGTTCAGCAATTGCAACTTTTCCTGGCTTAGGCCACGCCCAGCACACTGATAGGCAAAGCTGGCATCAGTAAAGCGGTCACAGAGTACCGTTTTGCCAGCTGCCAGTGCAGGCAGAATCACCTGCGCCAGATGCTGGGCGCGCGCTGCGTACATCAGCAGTAATTCAGTATCATTACACATCGGCTCGTCATGATTGACTGAAAGCAGCAGACTGCGAATCTGCTCGGCCATCGGGGTGCCACCCGGTTCACGGGTCAGCACTACTTCACTGCCTTGGGCCTGCAAATGTTCATAAATACGACGGATGAGCGTGGTTTTACCTACCCCTTCGGTGCCTTCAAAGCTAATAAACATGCTCACTCCTTGTTCTTCGCACGAATGACCGCCAGATATTCCTGAACTGCGCGGTTATGATCTTGCAGATTGGTACTGAATTTATGTCCGCCATCACCGGTGGCGACAAAATAGAGATTGTCGGAATCATCCGGATGCATTGCTGCTTCAATCGCGCGTTTGCTTGGCAGTGCAATTGGTGTTGGCGGCAAACCATAGATGGTATAGGTATTGTACGGGGTTGGGGTACGTAAATCCTTACGGGTAATATTGCCCTGATATTTGTCGCCCATCCCGTAAATGACGGTCGGGTCAGTTTGTAAACGCATACCAATCTTTAAACGGCGCACAAATACGCCGGAGACCTGACGCAGTTCGCTATCGACATGGGTTTCTTTTTCAATAATCGACGCCATCACCAGCGCTTCATATTTATTCTTGTACGGTAAATCTGGTGCACGATTGGCCCAGGCTTCATCCAGTGCTTTCATCTGACGCTGATACAAATCGGTCAGAATTTTACGGTCCGATTCGCCCTTGGCAAAGAAATAGGTATCTGGCGCAAACAGGCCTTCCGGATGCTCAAATGGAATATTCAGCGCTTTTAACAACTGATCGGTCGGCAGATGGCTGACTTCTTTAGTCACCAGCTCATCCTTTTGCAGATGCTGCACCAATTGTTTAAAGGTGGTGCCTTCAATGACCAGAATCCGGTTCATCTGCGCATTTTCTGCATTGGAGATCATTTCCATGACTTCACGGATGCTCATACCCTGCTGGATTTCATAAACCCCGGCTTTCATCGAATCATGAATCATGATTTTCTGATACAGCTTCAGAATAATCGGAAAACTGACCTGATCATTTTTTTCCAGACGATCAATAAAACCGGAATAGGTATCGCCATCGCCAATGGCCAGTAATTCTTTCTGGCCTTTTACCGGATAGTCTTTAAACAGGCTGGACCAGAGGATGACTACGACAATGAGGAGTACGCCCAGTAACAGGGTTAAAATGCCTTTCATCGGCAATGGGGAACGAGGCTTGTTTTTCTTTTTCGTTTTAGAGCGGGATGAAGACATATTAATGCATCTGATTCAATTGAAGACGATTAAACAGTTCAATACAGGCTTGAACATCTAAAAGGCGTGCATCGAGCTGGATCACGATTTTCATCGGACTGAGCGCATTACAGAAAAACAGACTCTGGAACTGCGCAATTTCTTCCATATCGACATAACGCTGGCGACAGGAAATGCCGTGCTGCTGCATACGGGCCAGAATTTCAGCCCGCATCACGCCGTGGACGCCATTATAACGAAGTTCCGGCGTAATCCATTCATTGTTTATAAGAATAAAACAATTACTGCTCACCCCTTCAACAACCGAGCCTTGCACATCAGTCACCAAGGCTTCCGGCCAACCCTGCGCATCGGCTTCTTTTTTCAGTATCACCTGTTCTAAACGGTTCAGGCTTTTGATGCCGACCAGATGTGGCATACTCAGCCCCATCGCTTGTTTCAACACACCACTGGCGATTTTTTCATAGTGAAAATCATCCACTGCTTTGGGATAAAAGAAGACCCAGACATCAGCCTCTTGTGCGGGCAGGCTATAACCGCGCTGTCCATCTCCCCGGCTGATGATGATTTTTAAAGTGCCGTTGACCTGCGGATAGCGCTGCTGCAGCTGTTGAATCGACTGCTGGATAAACGCCAGATTGGCATGTAAATACAAATGCTCACAGCCGCGTTGTAGCCGCAGCAGATGTAAGGCCTCCAGTTCAATCTGGCCATTGCGGATGCGCGCGGTACTAAAGCAGCCATCGCCATAATGAAAGGCACGGTCCAGCACTGAAACGGCCGATATTTCCTCAGCATTCTTAAAACATTGCATACAACAAGTATCCATTTGAGCTGGCTTTAGTGTAAGAATGGAAGATCTATTTATATTTCTTTTTTATTCATATAAAATTCATTTTTTATTATTTTTTTAGGAATAAGACTGGCGCTATTCTTGCCTCATGTTACAAAACAGCGAAAAATTTGAGGTTAGTCATGAGTTTTACAAAATTAAAAATTGGGGTACTGGCCGCATTAATTTCGGCATCCTCCTTTGGTGTTGCTGCAAAAGATTTTCTGAACGTGTCGTATGACCCGACCCGTGAATTATATGATGATGTGAATAAACAGTTCGGCAAATACTGGGAAAGCCGGACCGGACAAAAAATTAATTTTAAACAGTCGCATGGCGGTTCAGGCAAGCAGGCCCGTGCCGTAATTGATGGCCTGAGTGCCGATGTGGTGACACTGGCTTTGGCCACCGATATTGATGTAATTGCGGAAAAAGCCAAACTGTTTCCGGCAGACTGGCAAAAGAAATTACCACATAACTCGACACCTTATACCTCGACCATTGTATTTTTAGTGCGTAAAGGCAACCCGAAAGGCATTCAGGACTGGGGCGATCTGGTCAAGCCGGGTGTGGGCATTATTACCCCGAACCCGAAAACCTCAGGCGGTGCACGCTGGAACTATCTGGCCGCCTGGGCTTGGGCTAAACATCAGCCGGGTGGCAATGATCAAACTGCACAGGAATTTGTACGTAAAATTTATAAAAACACCAAAGTCCTTGATTCGGGCGCCCGCGGTTCAACCACCACCTTTGCCGAGCGTGGCATTGGTGATGTGCTGCTGGCCTGGGAAAATGAAGCGCATCTCGCCATTCGTGAGCAGCCGGGTAAATTTGAAATTATTACCCCTAGCCTGTCGGTACTGGCAGAACCGCCGGTGGCCATTGTTGAGAAAAATGCGGAAAAACACGGCAACAAATATTTGGCCCAAGGCTATTTAAACTTCCTGTATTCCCCACTCGGACAGGATTTAGCCGGCAAACATTATTATCGTCCTCGTAGCGAAGCAGCATTAAAGAAATACAGCCAGGTCTTTAAGCCGTTAAAGCTGGTCACGGTAGATCAGGAATTTGGGGGCTGGGCCAAAGTCCAGTCTGCACATTTTGAAAATGGCGGTATTTTCGACCAGATCGTAAAAGCCAATAGCGCTAAATAATTCAGCTGTAGCATCAGCAACTGTAAGGTAAGCAAAGGAGCATCGACATGATTCATACCGTAATTGTTCCGGGCGTAGGTGGCAGTGAATATGGCCACTGGCAATCCTGGTTACAACGACAGCTCATGTCCTGCTCCCGCGTCGAGCAGCAGGACTGGAATGCCCCGGTACTCAAAACTTGGGTAGAACAGTTCCGAAGCACCGTGGCGGCGATTGATGCACCGCTGCAAATTGTGGCGCATAGCTTTGGCTGCCTGACTACCGTAGCCGCTCTGGCGCAATACCCGGCGCTGCAACGCAAGGTCAAGAATCTGGTACTGGTGGCGCCGGCCAACCCGGGCCGTTTTGGTGAAGCCGGTTTTGCCCGTGACAGCCAGCATGACTATCAGGACTATTTTCATCAGCTGCAAGTGCAGGTTCCGGCCAGCATGCTAATCAGTGAAAATGATCCCTGGTTAAATGCCGAACATGCACTGGAACTGGCGCAATCCTGGCAATTAGAACCGGTAAGCTTGGGCCATGTCGGGCATATTAATGTCGCCTCTGGTTTTGGTCCTTTTCCTGAACTCTGGAACTACCTGATTTCAGAAAAGGCTATGCAGCATATCAGTATTACTGATGACAGCAAGTATTTATTTAAATTTGCAATTTAACCCTCGCAAATTATGCTTGTGCCGAAATTTATTTATTTTTCGCTGGCTGATTTCAGCCCGCATTCTCTCTTTGAGGAGTAATCATGTCGCAGCGGTCCCGAGTGCTGCCAGGATTTGGTCTTTCTCTAGGCTTTACCCTAGCGTATTTATCATTAATCGTTCTGATTCCTTTGTCTGCCGTATTTTTAAAATCGCTGGACATTGGCTGGGAAGGTTTATGGGAAATTTTAAGTTCTGAACGTATCTTAAAATCTTTGCAGTTAAGTTTTAGTGCTGCGCTGATCGCAGCGCTGGTGAACGTCGTTTTTGGTTTATTGCTGGCCTGGTGTCTGGTGCGTTACCGCTTTCCGGGCAAACGCCTGATTGATGCACTGGTCGATTTACCTTTTGCCTTACCGACCGCCGTGGCCGGTATTGCCCTGACCTCTTTATATGCACCTACCGGCTGGATTGGTCAGTATCTGGAGCCTTTAGGCATTCAGGTGGCCTATACCCCTATCGGGATTACCCTGGCCCTGATCTTCATTGGTATTCCATTTGTGGTGCGTACCGTACAGCCGGTACTCAGCGATCTGGAAACCGAGCTGGAAGAAGCGGCATCTGCTCTGGGCGCAAACCGTCTGCAGATTGTTACCAAAGTCATTTTCCCGATTTTACTGCCGGCGTTAATTACCGGTTTTGCCCTGGCCTTTGCCCGTGGCGTGGGTGAATATGGTTCGGTAATCTTCATTGCCGGGAACCAGCCTTTTGAAACTGAAATTGCCCCGCTGATGATTATCTCCCGTTTAGAAGAATATGATTATGCCGGTGCAACCACTATTGCGGTGGTAATGCTGCTGATTTCATTTGTGATGCTGTTCCTGATTAACTTGTTACAAGCATGGGCCAGCCGTCGTACAGGGAGAACAGCCCGATGAGTTTAAATACCAACAGCAATGCTTTGGCCGACAAGCTGCAATCGCGTGATGCCACCCGTGAACCGACCTGGGTTCGCTACACCTTACTGGCCATTGCCCTGATTTTCTTCCTGAGCTGCCTGATTCTGCCGTTAATTCTGGTGTTCGTTGAAGCCTTTAAACAAGGCGTGGGCGTGTATACCCAGGCGCTGGTACATCCAGATACCTTATCTGCGGTCAAACTGACTTTACTCACCGCGGCCATTGCCGTTCCACTCAACGTGGTGTTTGGTGTAGCCGCAGCCTGGTCGGTGGCCAAGTTTAACTTCCCGGGTAAATCGATTCTGACCACCATCATTGATTTGCCGTTCTCGGTCTCTCCCGTCATTGCCGGGATGATGCTGGTACTGATTTTTGGTACCCAGGGCTGGATGGGCAACTGGTTAATGGACAACGACATCAAGATTTTATATGCCGTGCCAGCGATTGTCATTGCCACCATCTTTATTACCGTACCGTTTGTGGCACGTGAACTGATTCCGCTCATGGAAGCGCAAGGCACCGAAGAAGAAGAAGCGGCCATTGTACTGGGTGCCTCTGGCTGGCAAACCTTCTGGAAAGTTACCTTGCCGAATATTAAATGGGGCCTGATTTACGGTGTCATTCTGTGTAATGCCCGGGCGATGGGTGAGTTTGGTGCGGTATCAGTCGTGTCTGGACACATTCGCGGTGAAACCAATACTTTGCCCTTACACGTTGAGATTCTCTATAACGAATATACCTTCAGTGCTGCGTTTGCGGTGTCATCCCTGCTGGCCCTGCTGGCGATTGTGACCTTGATCCTGAAAACCTGGGTCGAAATCCGTCAGGAAAAGCAGGACAAACGTAATGAAGATTCAACAGTTTCTTAAGGAATGACCTCATGAGTATTCAAGTTAAAAATATTGAAAAACACTTTGGTGCATTCCATGCACTGAACAATATCTCCCTCGATTTTCCAGATGGCCAGCTGGTGGCTCTCCTAGGTCCATCGGGCTGTGGTAAAACCACCCTGCTGCGGATTATTGCCGGTTTGGAATCTGCCGATGGCGGTCAGGTGATTCTGGAAGGTCAGGATGCCACCGATGTTCACGTGCGTGAGCGTCAGGTCGGTTTCGTCTTCCAGCATTATGCGCTGTTCCGTCACATGACCGTTTTTGACAACATTGCCTTTGGTTTACGTGTACGTCCGCGTGCCACTCGTCCATCGGAAGCTGAAATTAAAAAACGCGTGACCCGCCTGCTTGATCTGGTACAACTCGGCTTTCTGGCCGACCGTTATCCGGCGCAATTGTCTGGCGGTCAGCGTCAGCGTATTGCCCTGGCGCGTGCCTTAGCCGTTGAACCACGTGTCCTGCTGCTGGATGAACCGTTTGGTGCGCTGGATGCCAAAGTGCGTAAAGAACTGCGCCGCTGGTTACGTACCCTGCATGATGAATTGCACATTACCTCTATTTTTGTTACCCATGATCAGGAAGAAGCCTTAGAAGTGGCGGACCAGATCGTGGTGATGAACAAAGGCAACATCGAGCAGATTGGTTCACCACGCGAAGTCTACGAAAAACCGGCGACGCCGTTTGTGTTTGACTTCCTGGGTCAGGCCAACCGTTTTGAAGGTCAGAACAGCAATGGCCTGATTCAGCTGGGTGAAGACCGTATTCAGCTGGCCAGCGCACAACAGGGGCCTCAGGGCGAGATCATTGCCTTTGCCCGCCCGGATGAGCTGACCATTCATGCCCAGCCACAGGACAATGCCATTCAAGCCACCTTCTTACGTGAAGTCTGGATTGCCGGTAAAGTGCTGGCAGAACTGAACGACCGTCAAGGGAACTTAATTGAAATTTCCCTCACCCCAGAAGAAGCACGCTTGCATCAGTTCCGTCCAAACCAGACCGTCTGGCTGACAGCAAGTCAATTACATTTATTTGAAAATCAAGTCGCTTAACCGCGCACCGATGGGGCATTTCAAGCCCCATCCTTTTTTGAGGGAAAAAGGACATGAACTTCCAACAGCTCAGAATTATTCGAGAAACTGTGCGCCAGAACTTCAATTTAACCGAAGCCTCTGCGGCGCTGTACACCTCCCAGTCCGGGGTGAGCAAGCATATTAAAGACCTGGAAGATGAACTGGGTGTGCAACTGTTTATCCGTAAAGGCAAACGCCTGCTCGGTTTGACTGAACCTGGTCAGGCCCTACTCGGTATTGTTGAGCGCATGTTGGTGGATGCCGATAATATTAAACGTCTGGCCGATGATTTCAATAAAGTGGATGAAGGCACCCTAACCATTGCCACCACCCACACTCAGGCACGTTATGTACTCCCGCCGATTGTGAACCAGTTTAAAAAAGAATTTCCCAAGGTCCATCTGATTCTGCAACAGGCCAGTCCGGTTGAAATTACCGAGATGCTGCTACAAGGCGAAGCCGATATTGGTATTGCAACAGAATCCTTAACCACAGAAAGCAATCTGGCCAGTGTGCCTTACTATACTTGGCAGCACAGTATTATTACCCCGCAAAACCATCCGCTGGCCCATAAAGCCGAGATCAGCATTCAGGATTTGGCGGAATATCCGATTATTACCTACCACGGCGGTTTTACCGGCCGTTCTAAAATTGACAAAGCCTTTGAAGATGCCGGCATTGATGTTGATATCGTGATGTCTGCCCTGGACGCCGACGTCATTAAAACCTATGTCGAATTAGGCATGGGCGTGGGTGTAGTCAACAATGTAGCCTATGACCAGGAACGTGATTATCGTTTAAAGCAGATAGAAACCGATATTTTTGGCCTGAATACCACCTGGCTGGCGGTGCGTAAAGGACATTTACTACGTGGTTATGGCTATGAGTTTATTTCCCTGTGCTCACCTGAAGCCGATATTAAAGCCCTGAAAAAAGTCGCGTATCCAGAAGATTAAACACCCACAAAAAATGGAAATGAAGAGGATGGCATCAGCATCCTCTTTTTTATATCATTCCAGTTGATCCAGTAATCAGACTAGCCCAATCCATACTTCTTAAATTTTATACTAATGCTTATTTTGAACTACATTACAGCATCCCTAAAAAAATGGGATAAAGATCACTTAAACCTGTTTATTTTTTCAGCAAATTCAGTTTTAATAGCTAGATAATTTTTAAATATCAATACTTTATGAATTTATAATTTAACCAAAAATTAAAGGACAGCCAATGAAGGTCCATTTTTTCTGGGTGTCGATGAGCCTGCTTTTACCGGTTCAAGCTGTCTCTGCAGCAGCGCTGGAGCAGTCCGGACAATCCATGCATATTTTTTTCCAGCCCAATCATTATGCCGAAATCTCCCTGGTGCATTTAGAGGCCGATGTCGCAGGACAAGTCGAAAATCAGGCTGCACTGGCCGAGTTAGGAATTTATGACTATTCCACCGGCAACCTGGCACCCGAGCAGCGTTTTGTTCTCGGTGGTTTTAAACTGCAGCTGAATCCAGAGTTTTCCTTTGCCCTGCTTTATGATCAGCCCTTTGGGGTCAAGGTCAACTATAACTACAACCCGGATTTTTATGGTCAACCATTAGACGTCGAAGCTGCCGACATTCGCTTTAAAACAGAAAATATTAGCGCACTTATCGGGTATCATCCGGATACGCACTGGACTTTTTATGCAGGACTCAGTCATCAGTCTTTTCAGGGAAACCTAGAGCTTTTGGGACAAAACTATTATATTTTTCATGGCTATCAGGCCTATTTCCCTGAAGATGATGCCTGGGGTTGGCTGGCCGGGGTACGCTACCAGATTCCTGAATATGCCATGAGTGCGGCGTTCACTTATCGTTCGGCCATTCATCATCAGCTAGCGGTACAGGAACAGTCCCCACAAGGCCAATTGCAGATCGTGGCGGACCAGAATACCGCGGTTCGCACACCCGAATCGCTGAATCTGGATTTACACACCGGCATCAGTGCCAATAACCTGCTCTATGCAGGTATACGCTGGGTTAACTGGAAAGATTTTTATATACAACCGACTCAATTTGGCGCCGTGATTGATGCTTACGCAACATTCATTCCTGAAATTAAAGACTTTAAATTAATTCATTATCAGAAAGATCAATGGTCGGCCAAACTGGGCGGGTTACATCGCTGGAATGCACGCTGGATCAGTCAGTTAGAACTGGGCTGGGACTCCGGGATTGGCAATCCGGCCTCGACCCTAAATCCGGCAGATGGGCACTATAGCCTCGGCGCAGGCCAGCTATTTTATTTTCGACCCGACAGTTTTATGGCTGCAGGGGCCTATTATTTAAAGTTTAAACAACCACATATTCAACCCAGTAATTTTGCCGGTACTCAAATTTCCAGTCTAGCCTCGGTCAATCGGGACAATCATGCCTGGGTATATGGACTAAGATTTGGCCATCATTTCTAAAGGCATAAAAAAACGAGCCGAAGCTCGTTTTTTAAGGTTTAGCTAAAGCTAATGAATATTACCAGTGGTAGCTTACACCTAGTTTCGCTACTGGCATCCATTCGTATTTGTCATCGTTACGGATTTTTTCAGCTTCTCTGTTTGCAGCAGCTTGACCATTATCAACACCACCTACTTCCTGCAATCCAACAGATTCCAAATTCACACTTGGGTTACCTGTGTAGAAAGCACCGACTTCACCAAATACACCCCAATTATTGTTAATTTTCGGTGCAAAACCTAGACCTAAATACGGCGCAATGTCATTTTTATAAGACATATCACCTTTCACATAACCTTGACCACTTGGGGCATAAAAGTTTTGGTCACCGATTTTCAAAGTATCATTGGCATTATTTAAACGTTTCTCTAAGCCGTATTCATTGTCAATATAACCAACACCAGCAGCTACATAAACACCTTGTGCCCACTTACTTGGACTTGCACCCCAAGGACGGATCTCAGCATTTAAATAGGTCAAATTATTGTCCATATCCATATCGTACTTAGTACCATCAATAGATAAGTCATCCGACCAAGAAATATCGCCACCGTTATAACCAAGAGCTAAGCCCACATACGGGTTTGCAGTCCAAAGTAAGGCACCGCCATAACCTGTTGTACCAACTTCAGCACGGACACCTGTTGGAATGAGTTGGTTACGATCAAAGGCATAACTATCATGTATTACTGCTGTATCTGCCATTGCTGAACCTGCTGCTGTAGCAAGCACTGAAATGGCTAAAATTTTATGTAAAGATTTCATCGTAATATGCTCCTCAAAATAAAAACTTATTTTTCATGTTTCGTACTATTGTTGATAAGCTTAAATATAAAGAAGTTCCCGCACAGTTTTTATGCACATTTTGCTCATTTTTTGTTATTTTTTGATACAAATCTATGTTTCTTTTTGAAAGATAACTCTTTTTTGAGGTGAAAGTTTAAGCAGATGTTTCTTCTATTGAGCGAAAACATTTTTCTTTATTATTAATTTCGATCTTAGCGCCAATTTTCATCTAACCCGTGTTCAATTTAGTGTAAAATCTTGAAAATTTTTTTGGAAGGAAGATCATGGCTCAGCTTTCAACGATTATTGAACAAGCGTTTGAAGATCGTGCTAATTTCACCGCGGCAGACTGCCCGGCTGAAATCCGTCAGGCAGTAGAGGAAGCTATTGCTGGCTTAGATAACGGTACACTGCGTGTAGCGGAAAAAATTGACGGTGAATGGGTTGTACACCAATGGTTGAAAAAAGCCGTTTTGTTATCTTTTAAACTGAACGACAACAAACCAATTGAGTCATGTGATCTTCGTTTCTATGACAAAGTCGACACCAAATTCAAAGGCTGGACTGAAGAACAGTTTAAAGCGGCTGGCGTACGCGTAGTACCCCCTGCAGTTGCACGTAAAGGTTCGTTCCAGGCAAAAAATGTGGTGCTGATGCCATCGTATGTCAACATTGGTGCATATGTAGATGAAGGCACTATGGTAGACACTTGGGCCACTGTCGGTTCATGTGCACAAATTGGTAAAAATGTACACTTGTCTGGTGGTGTCGGTATTGGTGGTGTACTTGAGCCGCTACAAGCCAATCCGACCATTATTGAAGATAACTGCTTCATCGGCGCACGTTCTGAAATCGTGGAAGGCGTGATTGTTGAAGAAGGTTCTGTGATTTCAATGGGCGTTTACATTGGTCAATCTACCAAGATTTATGACCGTGAAACTGGCGAAATCCACTACGGCCGTGTTCCTGCCGGTTCTGTAGTTGTTTCTGGTAGCCTGCCATCTAAATGCGGCACATACAGCTTATATGCTGCCATTATCGTGAAAAAAGTTGACGCGCAAACACGTGCGAAAACCAGCCTGAACGATTTATTACGCGAAGACTAATTTTTCTTTAGTTTAAGCGGAGCTATCGCTCCTCATCTCTACGGTTAGCAATGATCGTAGAGATTTTTGTTTTTCTACCCGGTGGTTAATTTGTTATGAGTACGCTTCGATCTTCCGCTATTCCTGTTTCTGATCCGTCTGCGGGTTTACGCATTACGGAGATCTTCTATTCATTACAAGGCGAAGCCAATACCTCAGGGCTGCCAACTGTATTTATCCGTTTAACCGGTTGTCCGCTGCGCTGTACTTATTGCGATACTACCTATTCTTTTGAAGGGGGCGAGCGTCAGTCGCTTGAAGCAATTATTCAGACCACGCTGGACTTTAACACACCGTATGTCTGCGTGACGGGCGGTGAACCGCTGGCACAGCCGAATGCCCTGCCTTTAATGCAGCGATTAGCAGATTTAGGCTGTGAAGTGTCCCTAGAAACCAGCGGTGCTTTAGATGTATCTAAGGTAGACCCGCGTGTTTCCAAAGTTTTAGATTTAAAAACCCCAACTTCGGGGGAAGTTGCACGGAATTTGCTTTCAAATCTGGACTATTTGACTGCGCACGATCAAATCAAGTTTGTGATTTGTAACCGTGAAGATTATGAATGGTCGAAGCAGCAAGTAGAGTTATATCAACTGCATAAAAAAGTCAGTACCGTCTGGTTTTCCCCTGCCTTTGAAGTTGAAAATGGTACCGCACGCATGCCGCAACTGGCCCGTGATTTGGCCCAATGGATTTTAGAAGACCATCTCCCTGTTCGTTTTCAGCTACAGTTACACAAACTGCTGTGGAATGACGAAACTGGTCGTTAATCAGGCTGCTGTATAATTGCTCTGTTTGCAAAATTAAGCTGCGAAACGCAAAGCTTTATACACGGCTCAAATTGCTTTTTATTATTTTGGAGATTCTGATGCGCCCTCGTGCCATTGTATTGTTATCTGGTGGTTTAGACTCAACAACCTGTTTAGCGTGGGCGCAAGCGCGTTATGAATGTATCGCCCTCAGTTTTCGTTATGGCCAGCGTTCCACCACTGAACTGGACGCTGCCAAAGCCTTAACCCAGCGTGCGGGTGTAGAACATCGTGTTATTAATATAGATTTAGGTAACTTAGGTGGCTCTGCCCTGACCGATCATAATATTGAGGTACCCGAGCAGGAACAGGATGGTATTCCGGTGACTTATGTTCCGGCACGTAACACCATCTTCCTGTCTTATGCACTGGCAGCAGCGGAAGTATTTGATGCAGAAGCCATTGTTATTGGTATTAACGCGGTGGATTATTCCGGCTATCCGGACTGTCGTCCTGAGTTTATTGAGGCTTTTGCCAATATGGCGCGTTTGGCGACCAAAGTGGGCGTAGAAGGAAAATCACTCAAATTTGAAACACCTTTGTTACATTTATCCAAAGCAAATATCATTCGCTTAGGTCTTGATCATGGCGTAGACTATAGTCAAACGGTGTCTTGCTACCAGGCAGATGACCAAGGACGTGCTTGTGGAAAATGCGATAGCTGTCGTTTACGTAAACAGGGTTTCCTAGACGCAGGTGTGGCTGATCCAACACGTTATATACCGTAATGACAAGGTAGAATCTATGAAGAATTTAAAATCAAACATTATCCTTTCTGCGATTGTGTCTACTGTAGCCGTATTCGCAACATCTGCTCAGGCCAACACAGACAAATTGCAACAGGCATATAAAAGCACCAATGTAAAATCGGCGCTGATTAATGTTTGTAAAGAAGAAACTGCCAAAGGTAAAAAGTTAAGCGCTGCTGAAGTCAGCAAATACTGTACCTGTGCGGTTGAAGCAGATGGCAAGCTGACCAATGCACAAAAATGGGAAATCCAAAGTACCATTAACCAGAAGAAAAGCCCAAGTACTCTTGCTTTTGTCCAAAAACAAAACAAAGACTTACAGGCATGTTTTGGTCCTCAGTTAACCGGTAAATTAAAAACCTTAACTGAAGAAGCCATGAAAGCCGCGCAAGCGCAGCAAAAGAAATAATCATATATTTCCTCCAGAGGCCTGCATCCATTGCAGGCTTTTTTTTGCCCAGTTTGCTGCGTTCATTTTTCTCTACCGGTAATTTGTGAGAAAATGCAGGAAATTCGGTATGATAGAGGCAATTTAAAAACTGACACAATCTAAAAGGACGATATCATGAGCGACTTGAACTTACCGAATCAGACTTTTCCGACCACCACGGCGGAAATCAATCTGGCTGAACTACAGGCGGAATGGTTAATTGTGTATTTTTATCCAAAGGATTCCACTCCAGGCTGTACCACGCAGGCGGTAGATTTTTCTGGCCTGAAAGATCAGTTTGAGGCATTGGGTGCGACCATTCTTGGCGTGTCGCGTGATTCGGTGAAAGCACATCAGAACTTTACTGCCAAACAGAACCTGACGATTGATCTGATCAGTGATAAGGAAGAAGTGCTGTGCCAGCATTTTGATGTGATTAAAGAAAAAAATATGTATGGCAAAAAAGTCATGGGAATTGAGCGCTCTACCTTTATTTTCCATAATGGCCAGCTGGTCAAGGAATACCGTAAAGTCAAGGCTGCAGGACATGCCGAGCAGGTACTGGAAGATTTAAAAACCTTACAAGCCAACAGTTAAACAATTGCTGGATCGGAAAAAAGCCTGATACAAGCTCAGGCTTTTAATTCACTCATCACGTCTATTGTTATCTCATTATTGAACACGCCACTGACCTTTAAGCTGAATATTGACCTTTTCTCCAACACCACCCATCGCCTTTTTCATACCGAAATCACTACGCTGAATTTGGGTTGATGATTGCACATCCAGCAATTTCGGGTTTCCTGTATTCGGTTTTAAACTGGTATGAAAAACAACCGGACGCGTCACGCCGCGTAGGGTTAAATTACCGGCAATACGATATTGATCAGGACCTAAAGCGGTAAAACGCGTGCTTTTAAAACTGACGGTTTTATATTTTTGAGCATAGAATAAGTCCTCACCCAGAATCATATGTCTTAAAGACGGTTTACTCAGCTGCAGACTGTCCACATTTAGCACAAATTGGGTTGAGGCCTGCTGCGGTGCTGTTGGATCAAAATGCATGACTGACTGCACCTCTTTAAACTGCCCTCCGACCAGTTGCACGCCCATGGACTTAATCTCAAAACCAACTTCACTTTTTGGGGTCAAGGTCCAGCGCTCGGCATAGGCCGGGCTGATACCCAGCAGCATAACGGCCGCACCCAGCAAGTATTTGGTCTTTGACATTGCTACTGGCGGGTTCAAGTTCATCGCTTATCTCCTTGCGGCGTAACTGGCTTTATCTTATTAACAAGATGAAGCTGGCGAGCTTAGGTGAGATTACTACGGTCTTGCGCATGATATTTGTCTTGTAATTGTTGATAAACCGGCGTGTGCTGAAAATTCTGTAAAAATTTGATTGTGCCCGGCGGGAAGGCATCGGTCCAGATTTCTCCACGAAAATAGGCTTCACGTACCGGCGTGGCAGACATGGCACCTTCCAGACTGTCAAGCTCGACCATCTCCCACTCCGGGAAAAATTGCAGATAATAGGAAGACTCATCTTTAAAATGGCCAATTAAACCGACTTTGGCTTCTGGTCCGGCCACCGTGGCCACCAGCATTTTCACCAGTTTCTGCCATTTTTCATCGTTATATACATCGACCACATGCACAAATTTGATCCGCTGCTGCTGCTCTGGGCTAAAGTTGGACAGAATCATCTGCTGGCGTTCAGCGGCAGTAAACGGATTTTTGATATTGCGTTCATCTTGTGCTGAGCCCAGTGCCAAAATCACGTTTTCACTTTGCTCCAGCGCGATTAAAATGGTCTGCATATGTGCCAGATGAAAAGGCTGGAAGCGGCCAATAAACACAAGATAATCAAATTTATAATTCATAGCACATCAACTTTTATGAACTCACCAGTTGTGGCGTCAATAATAATTTTCGCCATAATAAGCCCATAAATTCAAATTAATTGAAAGCAAGGATAGTACGATGACACTGAGCTGTATTCAACAACCCCATCCACATTTGAATGCGAATTTAGACAATGGCGTACTGACCTTAGCCATTCAGCGCCCGGAAGCCAAAAATGCCCTGTATGGTGAACTGTATCTCTGGATTGCGCAGGCACTGGACGAAGCCGATCAGAATAAAGACGTCCGCGTAGTAATTTTACGCGGAGCCGATGCTGATTTCAGTGCCGGTAACGACATGCAGGACTTCATGAAGTTTATTCAAACACCATTGCAAGGCAAAGCTGGAGATACGCCACCCTTTGTATTGCTAAAAGCTGCTGCACGTTTTTCCAAACCACTGATTGCTGCGGTGCGTGGTGTAGCCATTGGCATTGGGGTCACGCTGTTATTACATGCAGATTTAGTCTATAGCGACAACACTGCCCTGTTCCAGATTCCATTTGTGAGCCTCGGCCTGTCCCCAGAAGGTGCGTCCAGCAAACTGCTGGTACAGCAAGCCGGTTTCCATAAAGCCGCAGAGCTGCTGCTAACTGCGCAGAAGTTTAACAGCGACAAAGCGCTAAACGCCGGTCTGGTCAATAGGATTGAAGAGGATGTATATGCCACTGCCCAGCAACAGGCGCACATTTTGGCAGCCTTACCACTGGCTTCTCTCAAACAAACCAAAGCGCTAATGAAACACAATCTGGATGAGATCATTGACTGTATTGATCATGAAGCGGAAATCTTTATGAAACGGGTCGGCTCACCGGAAATGATGGAAGCTGTACAGGCTTTTATGCAAAAACGTAAACCTGACTTTACCCAGTTTCATTAAGTATTATGCTCATCAACGTAGGTGCAGTCGCTGTGCCTACGTTTTTTATGGTTTAGTTGTTTTCTCTTTCTTTTATCTCTTTTGTGATGGTTCCCATGTCAAATTCGTCAGATCCCTTATCTTTAAACTCTGCATCATCTTCAACCGAGAAAAAACGCTATTACGAACCGGCACCACAAGATATTGATGTCGAAAACTTTCGTAAAGTCATCACCAGTCGCCGTTCAGTACGTAAATTTACAGACAAGCCCATTCCAGCGGATATTTTAGATGCCTGCCTGGATTTAGCCTTACTGGCACCGAACTCCTCCAATTTACAGCCGTGGACCTTTTATGTGGTCCAGAATCCGGCCAAGAAAAAGCAGCTGGTCAAAGCCTGTCTGAGTCAACTGGCAGCCAAAACTGCGGCCGAGCTGATTGTTTGTGTAGCACGCACCGACCGCATTGATGAAATGGCCAAACTCAATATTTCCGAGTTCCCGTTTCCTGAAGCGCCAGCCCCGGTAAAAAAATACTATAAATTTATTCCCTATAATTATAAAACTGGCTATTTCAATGCCTTCGGTCATTTCAAAAAAGTGGCCTTTAAAGTGGCACGTAGCTTGGACAAGCAATTGCCAGTGTCGGCATTTCATCCGGCCGATGCCAAACTGTGGGCCTCGAAAACTACCGCTTTGGCCTGTGAAAATCTGGTGCTGGCCTTACGCGCTTATGGCTTTGACAGCTGTATGATGGAAGGTTTTGATGAGCCAATGGTGCGTAAAATCTTAAAGCTGAATGAACAGCAATATGTGGTGATGGTAATTGCTGCCGGTGAACGTGCGAAAGATGGCGTGTTCTTCCCGCAATACCGGTTTGACCGGGAGTTGTTTATTCAGAAAGTTTAAACAAGATGTAAAAAGTCCCACTTTTCTTTAAGAGAGAAGCGGGACTGCTGCACAAGGGAGAGCTGATTAAAAGGCTCTCCTTCTCTGTCAGATATTCCAATATTCAACAATTAAAACTGCACATCTATCATCTGAATAAACTCGAATGCCGGTTCTTCATAAGGATGGCTATCTTTTAAGGCACGGGCTACATTTGCTGCGTTATCTTCCGGTACAATGATTTCCACCCGCCATTCCTCTACTTTTTCAAGCGTGCCGACTTCCCCAATATACGGGTCTGCGCCACGTAAGGGTTTAAATTGCCCGGTGCCCAGCACCTGCCAGGCACAGTGTTCATAATCGCCGATTCCCCCACCACCGGCTTTAAATACAGCAGCTTTGGTGGCTTCCAGATGCGATTCAGGCACATAAAAAATCAGTTTTAGCATAGTCACTCCCGGTATTGATCTATCTTTCATACCGTATTGACTGGCCTGTTGTCATCTGCTGTTTGCAAGAAATGACCTAAATCCTGAATAGCGCTACATCTGTTTGAATAGATACAGTACTGATCCCAAACAATTGCCCAGCTTTAGCTATGGGTTTGGATGAAACATGGCAATGGAATAGCGAGAATTATTGAATCTTCAAAATCGATTAGATCCTTTCTTTGCTTAGGCTATTCCATTGAGCCCATTATTTATCTCAGCAAGGTAATCTACTTTAAATTTTTCTTAAGACGCCTACAATATTCAGCATCTCGAAATTATCCTGATCGGTGTCCAGGGTATGTGACTTAATTTGCACCTGAATATGATCATTCACCTGAAAATGCCTTAACGGAAAACAGTGCTCATTGGCACTATAGGCGCCCGAACTCGGACTGTCCGACAGCAATTGGGTAATACTTAAACGCAGGTCATTTTTTCTGGAGATGGAAATTTTATCCTGATTGGCATACTGGCTCTGAATACCCTTGCCATACAACTGGATACAGAGCTGGTTATACTGTTTTTGCAGTGCCTGCGTATACTGAAAACCATCACTCCAGACCAGTCCTTGTGGCGCGGTCTGAATTCGGGTTTCCGGGTTTTTCACCAGTGAATCATCACCCAGATGAATTAAATGTAGCCCCTGCTGAAACACCACATGCGCTTCGGTTAAAGGCTTGAGCTGAACCAGATGACTATGCTGATCAATATATAAATGCTGGTTCTGATAGGACAGCAACAGGATTTCCGGTTGATAGCCCTCCATCCAGACCGTGCCGGCAATATGATCCGGATAATCATATTCACGAGGCAGATATAAAGTGTAACGGCCATCGGTCTGAGAATGGGTGTAATAGTTGTGTTCGCCCAGCTGCACATAGATTTTGGCTTGGGCGATAGGTTGCCCGCTGGCATCAAATACCTGACCTGAAACTGACCACTTTTCGCCTTGTGACTGCGTACCAGACTGGGACTGGGTTAAACTGGAATGCAGCGGCTGAGCATATCTGACAGATTCCTGAATCTTGGCACTCTCACCACCACAACCGTTCAGCATAATCAAGCTGGTAAAAATAGGAATGACCGTTCGCATCTGCATTTTTGTTATCCACTTTTATAATTATGCTGTTTATTGTACGGTGCCGGGCAAAATCAGCTATCCCCATTTTGGGATGAAACGCCGATAAAAAAGCCACCCGAAGGTGGCTTTTCAAAATAAGGTCAATTAACCAATGAATTTACGTGCGTTACGGAACATACGTAACCATGCACCATCTTCAGTCCATTCTTCAGGTTTCCAAGAATGTTGTACGGCACGGAAGTTACGCTCCGGGTGCGGCATCATAATCGTGGCACGACCATCTTTAGAGGTCACACCAGTAATCCCTTCTGGAGAACCGTTCGGGTTCAGTGGATAGTGCTGGGTCACATTGCCCTGACTGTCGACATAACGCAGGCTGATCTGGTTGCCAGCATTTAATGCGGCAAAGTCTTCAGCGCTGGCAACAGCACGACCTTCACCATGCGCAACCGCGATTGGCAAAATTGAACCTTCCATGCCATCAAACAGAATCGAGTTTGATTTTTCTACACGCACGTTCACAGTACGCGCTTCAAACACTTCAGAGGTATTGCGATGGAAACGTGGCCAATGCTCTGCACCCGGAATCAGTGGTGCTAGTTGTGACAGCATTTGACAGCCGTTACAGATACCCACACTGAAAGTTTCTTGACGGTTAAAGAATTTCTCGAACTGATCACGCAGTTTGGCATTAAACAGCACCGATTTTGCCCAGCCACCGCCGGCACCTAAAACGTCACCGTAAGAGAAACCGCCACAGGTGACCAGACCTTCAAAGTCATCCAGGCTGATACGACCGGCCAGCAGATCACTCATGTGTACGTCAACGGTGTTGAAACCGACTTTATCAAACGCAGCCGCCATTTCAACATGACCGTTAACCCCCTGCTCACGCAGAATCGCCATGTTTGGACGACGGGTGTTGATGTACGGTGCTTCAACCGGCTCGTTCAGGTCATAAGTTGGCTGCGCGATAATCCCCTGATGGGCTTTATCTGCAATTAAGGCAAATTCCTGATCAGCATTTTCAACGTTGTCACGTAAACGCTGGATCTGATAAGACACTTCTGCCCATGCCTGTTGCAGGTCAGTACGTTCCAGCACCAAACCGTTTACCGCCAACTGGTCAGAATTGTTGACTGTACCGACAACCGCAATTGCATCTTTCAATGTCGACGCTGCAACTTCAGCTTGTAATGCTTCCCAATCTGCTTTGGTAATTTGCAGCACAGCACCAATTTCTTCAGCAAACAGGCTTGCAGTCGATTGATCTTCCAGTGCCACACCCAAGCGTGACGCAAACATCATCTCTGCAACAGTAGCCAATAAACCACCATCACCGATGTCGTGGTAGGCTTTAATCAGGCCACGGTTGTTCCAGTCTTGTACCAATGCGAAGAAGGCTTTGAAGTCATCGAAGCTGTCGACATCTGGTGTCACTGAACCAATCGCTTTGTACACTTGCGCCAGGATCGAACCACCCAGACGGAATTGGCCTTTAGACAGGTCGATACGTACCAGTACAGATTCAAGATTTTTCAGTTCTGGTGTTAATGTCTTACGCACATCAGTCACAGGTGCAAATGCAGTGATCACGCCTGACATTGGCGAAGTGACAGATTTGTCTTCACCTTCGTCATTCCAAGTCGTACGCATAGACAGTGAGTCTTTACCAACAGGAATGGCAATGCCCAGTGCTGGACACATTTCCATACCAATCGCTTTTACGCCTTCGAACAGTGCCTGATCTTCACCTTTTTGTCCTGCTGCTGCCATCCAGTTCGCAGACAGTTTAATATCGCCAATCTGGTCAATTTTTGCAGACATCAGATTGCTGATCGCTTCAGCCACCGCTAAACGTGCAGACGCTGCCGGGTTCAATAATGCCACTGGTGGACGTTCACCCATGGCCATCGCTTCACCGGTATAACCCACCAGGCTTGTGGTTGTTACTGCAGCATCCGCTACAGGCACTTGCCATGGGCCAACCATCTGGTCACGTGCCACCATACCGGTAATCGAACGGTCACCAATGGTGATCAGGAACGATTTAGAGGCAACGGTCGGGTTTTTCAGGACACGGTAAATCGCATCTTTCAGATCTGTCACTTGAGCTGCATCAAAATCATCGCCTTTACGCTCGATGCTTTCATATGAACGGCTCATACGTGGTGTACCGCCCAGCATCACCTGCATTGGCATATCCACTGGCTTGTTGCCAAAAAGTGGATCTTCAACGGTTAAATGACGCGCTTCAGTCGCTTCACCCAGTACCGCAAACGGACAACGTTCACGCGCACAGATCGATTCAAACAACGCTAGAGATTCTGGACGGATTGCCAGTACATAACGCTCTTGTGCTTCGTTAGACCAGATTTCCATTGGCGACATGCCTGGCTCAAGCGATGGAATCTTACGTAAATCCAGTACCGCACCGAGCTCATGATCGTTGACCAGTTCTGGCATTGCGTTTGAAATACCGCCCGCACCAACGTCATGCACCGATACGATTGGGTTTTCATCTTCCATGCGCCAGCAGGTATCAATTACTTCCTGGCAACGGCGTTCCATTTCCGGGTTTTCACGTTGTACAGAAGCGAAGTCCAGGCTCTCCCCCATGGTACCGCTGTCTACAGAAGACGCTGCACCACCACCTAAACCGATCAGCATGGCTGGACCACCAAGCACGATGAGTAGATCGCCCGGTTGAATTGCATCTTTTTCGACATGATCCGGACGGATGTTCCCGTAACCACCGGCAATCATAATTGGCTTATGGAAGCCTTTGACTTCGCCATTGACATTTTGTTCAAAGGTACGGAAGTAACCATTTAAGGCAGGACGACCAAATTCGTTGTTAAATGCTGCACCACCGAGTGGGCCTTCAATCATGATTTGCAGCGGAGAGGCCATACGCGATGGCTTGCCGTAGTTATCTTCCCATGGCTGTTCAAAGCCTGGAATGTTCAGGTTCGATGTGGTGAAACCGGTTAAACCTGCTTTTGGCTTACCACCACGACCGGTTGCACCTTCATCACGGATTTCACCGCCTGAACCGGTTGCCGCACCAGCAAATGGAGCAATTGCGGTTGGGTGGTTATGGGTTTCCACCTTCATCAGGATGTGAGCCGCCTGGCTCTTGTATTTATAAACGTATTGACCGTTTTCTTCTTGCGTTGGGTAGAAACGCTGGGTATCAAAACCTACAATCACCGAGGCGTTGTCTTTATATGCTGACAATACATCTGTTGGTGATTCTTTATAGGTGTTCTTGATCATCTGGAACAAAGACAACGGCTGAACTTCGCCATCAATGGTCCATTCTGAACCGAAGATTTTATGACGGCAGTGCTCAGAGTTGGCTTGCGCAAACATCATCAGTTCGATGTCGTTCGGGTTACGGCCCAGTTTGGTGAAAGCTTCAGTCAGATAATCAATTTCATCTTCAGACAGTGCAAAACCAAATTCATTGTTGGCTTTAACCAGTGCTTCTTTGCCCTGACCCAGAATATCAATCGAGTTTAACGGTTTTGGTGCGGTTTCCACGAACAGTGCGGCTGCATCTGCAATGTCAGTAAACACGCTTTCGGTCATGCGGTCATGCAAGATCTGTAATGCTTCTTTAGAAAGCGCTTTTACACCTTTTAGGGTAAACAGCAATCCGCGCTCCATACGGTGCACTGGAATATTACAGTTGGCAAAAATATCCGTCGCTTTGGATGACCACGGCGAAATGGTACCGACACGTGGAGTCACTAAAATTTGGACTTCGTCACTGGCAGGCTGACGTAATTCAAAAGATGCGCCATCATTTAACAGCTCTAAAGCTGATTGTTGCTGCTGCTCGTTGAGCGCTTGGTCAAACAGATAGATCCATTGGCTATCGAAAGATTGAACAGAACTAATTGACGATAAACGTGATAATAGTTGAGTTTTCTTAAAAGAAGAATGTGCAGGTGCACCGGCCACGATAAACATGCTGATTTTGGCTCCACGGGCAGATCTTTTGGACCTCGCCACAATGTGACTTGAAGAGAGCGCATATTCTACTGTGAAATGAGCCAATCAGCTAGAGAGGAAACAAGAATACTCGTACTAAAATATTTGATATTTTTAAAATAATACTTTTATTATCAGGCAAAAGAATTGAATTTAGCCGAAAATCTTAACATAAATTGTAATAGAAAAATTAATTTTTTTTTAAGAATAGTTCTACTCAGGAAAATTGTCTTATTTTTCAACAGTTCTATAAGCATGATGAAAGCTAGTCCTAGATTGTCTGAATAGCCTGCTGCAGCACCAGAAATTAAATTTTTTGTACGAATTAATCATCCTGAAAGCTGAGTACTCATATCCACCCGAAGAGAGCGTTGCTGTCATCCGCTCAGGATCCCTTTGGTCTTTGCCTTTGTGAACCTTGAACCCTGAGACTTCACCCTCTTAGATGGGATTTTTACGTTCAATATTTCTATTATTTTTCGTCCTGTATTCTCTTGAGTTTAACTTGATTTATTCACCTAAAAGAAAGAATGAAAATATGCAAATCCAACCCTTATAATCTCATACCACGAATATTTCACAAGAGTTTTTTCCATTATGTATTTCACTTCCTAATATCAGGGATAATCTAGTAGATAATATATAGATATTCTCAAGGAAAAAGCCCTATATAAATATCCACCCTAAAATTATCATTGCATCTATTTGATAAATGATTACTTACCTTTCATAAAAAAACTTGTCAATAATATGAAGAAATAACATTTAAAATAAATTTCATCCAATTCATTCTACAAGAATTGGTTTAAAATATAAGCTTTGACCAACAAGTAAAAATCGAAAAAATATGAATTTTTAATTTTTGTTACTTTTTTTAACATTTTAAATTAACGCAAACTTCAACAAGTTTTAATCCAATCTATAAATTACTGTAATCCCTAAAAAAAATATTCATATATTTGACCCTGCAAAATCATAGTTTTTTATCTAAAAATCACCCCTATATCAGCAAAAAACCTTACTTCCCACTGACTTCATCAGTAAATTTGATGGTTTTATGTTAAGCTCTAGCTCAATTGCTGAGGCAAGGTCCATTTTTGGACTCACCTACGTACATCTTTTTATGCTGTGGATCAAATATATGCTGTGGATCAAATATCGGCTAGATATTTAAACACCAGATTTCTCATTTTCTGCAGCTTTATGCTCTGCCTGTTTTAGAGCCTTAGTCCGTCACCAAAAGATTTGTTTTTTAAAATAAAGGTGCCTCGCTTAAGGAGTAATTATGTTTCAATTCACTAGTACAACCACTGTACTATTGATGGTGCTTTTTTACGGCATTACCTTTGTACTGTCGTTACGTATTAAACAAAAAAATGAAAATGTCGATGGCTATATGGTCTCGAATGGTTCTATTGGCTTTGGTATGTCTGCGGCCAGCATGACCGCAACTTGGATTTGGGCAGCGTCATTCTATGCAGCTGCCTCTTCAGGTTATAAATACGGCGTTTCCGGTGCCTTGCACTACGGCCTCTGGGGCGCGCTGATGATTTTGTTTATTTATCCTTTTGGTAAGCGCTTTCGTGAGTTGGCACCCAATGCACATACGCTGGCAGAAATTATGCATGCCCGCCATGGCAACCAGAGCCAGATGATTTTGGCAGGTTCCAATATTGTGGGAAGTGTCATCAGTTTGATGGTGAATTTTACTGCAGCAGGTGCCTTGGTCGAAATTTTATCTCCCCTAAGCTTTGTACATGGCGTCTTGATCACCGGGATTGGTGTGCTGTCTTATACCCTCTGGTCTGGCTTCCGTTCCTCTGTATTTACCGATTTTGGCCAGCTGGTGGCGATGATCGTGGCGGCGGTGATCATTATCCCAACGCTGTTCTTCACTTTGGGCGGACCGTCCCTGTTTCAAACGGGTATTCACAACCTGCAGCCTGAACAGCTCGATTTCTTCTCTAAAACTGCATTTCTAGAACAAGGTGCGCCTTTCTTCGTCGCAGTCCTGGCGTATGCCATCGGTAACCAGACCATTGCCCAGCGTTTATTTGCGGTACGGGAAGACTTGATTAAACCCAGTTTTATTACGGCGACGATTGGTTATGCCGCGATTGTGATCGGGTTGGGGATGCTCGGCTTACTGGCCTTGTTTGCCGGAATTCAACCGATTGATGGCAACTTGAATAACCTGATTCCACAAATGGCAGCGACGTATCTCTCTCCATTTATGGTGGCCCTGTTATTTATCATGGTGATCGGTGCGCTGTCTTCAACGGCTGACTCGGATCTGTCTGCGTTATCTGCGATTGTGATGACTGACATTTATGGAAAACAGATTGCCAAAAACCAACCTAATCCCAAGAAAATGCTGTTTATTGGTCGTATAACCATGATTGTCGCCACCATGCTTGGGATCATTATCGCCACTTTAAAATTTGACATTTTATCAATGCTGATTTTTGTGGGTGCACTTTGGGGGTCTATTGTATTTCCGGTAATTGTCAGCCTGTATTGGGACAAAGTGAATTCTCGTGCCTTTAACTGGTCGGTCGGGCTCGCCTTCGTCAGCTTCCTGATTGTCCGTTTTGAATGGATTCCAATCCAGGGCTTGATTGCGCTTGGCTTTGAGCTACTTGCAACCCTGGGTATTGGTGTGGTGCTGGGTCTGATGACCTTTGGTTTCTTCGGCAAAAAAGTCGGTTTGGTGGTGGGTATCTTGGCCAGTATTGGCTTCATGCCATGGACCATCGGCTTCTTGCGTGAATACGGCACCTTATTAAGTTCACTGACTGCTTATGGCAGTAGTGCTCTGGTCTGTACTGTTCTGACCTTGGTCTACAGTAAAGAACGATTTGATTTTAAACAAATCAACAAGATGGTGATTGAATTTCACCAGCTATCTGAGAAAAGTAAATAAGGAGATTTCAGATGACTAGTCAATTATTGACCCTATATGTACTTTTTTGGCCGTTGATCGCAAGCCTGGTCTTGTTCACAATTTGCTTGAATGTCTATAAAGATGCACAACAAGCCAAGGAAACTGGTGAAGGGCTGGTGTAATTTTAACTCTTCATGAAAAAGCAGGCTCATTTGGCCTGTTTTTTATGGCCGTTTCATATTGTTTGAATCACTTGTCTATATTGAGGAGCAAGATTTTTTCTGCTTTTCATTCCCATGACAATTCATGTCGCCTCACTCTAGTACTGGGCTTGGTTTTTTGGCATGATGCAAAGCAGTAAATAATTGAATAATGATAAATGACACAGATGCGTTGGTTAGAACTGCTTTCGACAGTTCGGATTGGTAGTAAAAAGCAAAGTACTGAACAGGCGCGTAGCCCGTTTCATAAAGATTATGACCGTATTATTTTCTCGCAGAGTTTCCGGCAGCTGAACCGCAAAACCCAGGTCCATCCGCTTACCCAACATGATGGTATTCATACCCGCCTGACCCATTCGCTGGAAGTGTCCTGTATTGGCCGTTCACTGGGGATGCTGGCAGCAGAAAAAATCAAGGATCAACTGCCTCCGTGGATTACCCCGGCCGATGTCGGCGCGATTATTCAGGCTGCCTGTCTGGCGCATGATATTGGCAATCCGCCTTTTGGTCATGCCGGTGAATATGCCATTCGTGAATGGTTTGATGATGCCTCGCATACCGACTTTTTAAAGGACCTAAGTCCGGAACAGGAAGCCGATGTACGCCAGTTTGAAGGCAATGCCCAAGGCCTGCGCCTGCTGACCAAAATTGACTATCATCCGCATGATGGCGGCATGCGTCTGACCTATGCCACCTTGGGTGCCTATTTAAAATATCCGTGGCTGTCGAAAACCATGGCCTCGCAGGGCAATCGTCCGGCCAGTCAGCGCGCCAAATTCGGTTGCTATCAGGCAGAAAAAGACATTCTGAAACAGATTGCCGAACAGCTCGGCCTGATTGAAATCGGACCTTATCGTTATTGCCGCCATCCGCTGACCTATTTACTCGAAGCCGCAGATGACATCTGCTATGCGCTGATTGATCTGGAAGATGGCATTATCCTGAACATGCTCAGCTATGATGAAGTCGAGCCGATTTTCCTGAACCTGATTGGCGATTATGGCATGCCGGAAGAACTGTCTTTGGACAGCACCACCTGGCAGCAGAAAATTGCCGCGCTACGTGGCCGGGTGATGAAACGTCTGGTCGATGAAGTCACCAGTGCCTTTGCCAAGCAGCATGACCAAATTCTTTCGGGCCAGCTGAAAGGGACCTTACTGCAATATTGCTCGGCCGATATTGAAATTGGCATTAACCGGGCCAAAGAACTGGCGCGTGATAAAATTTTTGAACATCCGCAAAAAGCCGGTCTGGAAATTATTGCCCATCAGAGCCTGCAAAGTATTCTGGATGCCTTTATTCCGCTGACCACACCGCATAAAACCTTAAGCTTTAAAGAGCAGCGGCTGATGGCGATTTTGCAGCGTTCCGGTGCCCATTTTGGTCCAGATCACTATGACAATATCATGCAGGTGCTGGATATTATCTCAAAATTCTCGGATCATCAGGCGTATAACCTGGCGCAGGAATTACAAGGCAATAAAGCCGGATTCTTTTAAGTACAGCCTGCCGTTTTGGGAGAACCTCCAAAACTGCTTTATACTTTTGCGCGTGCTGACATTGCTTGTGCAACACCCCGGCCCATCGGCTGTATATCGCAGAGCATCACAGAAAAGTGGATGACTTCAAGATGCAGACGACAGGCTCGGAACTGAAAAATTTAACCGAATAGAAGTGAATAAACCGAATGATTGGATGTCTGATTGGTGAGGTGTTTGCCCTCGAAGCCCCTACGGTCTTATTAAATGTCAATGGTGTGGGCTATGAAGTCGATACACCGCTGTCTACATTTTGCCAATTACAAAAAGGCCAGAAAGTCACCTTATGGACCCATTTAGCAGTCCGTGAAGATGCACAACTGCTATATGGTTTTCTGGATGCGCAGGAAAAAACCATTTTCCGTACTTTATTAAAGGTCAACGGGGTTGGTCCAAAAATGGCACTCGGCATTCTGTCGACTTTAAGCGTCGATATGCTGATTCACACGGTTGAACATGAAGATGTGAATACCTTGGTCAAAGTACCGGGTGTCGGCAAAAAAACCGCTGAACGACTGATGATTGAACTGCGTGACCGCTTTAAAGCCATGGCTGCCGGCAATACGCCAAGCAACACCAGCAGCGCACAAATCCAGTTTATGGGCAACTCTGCCGTGGCCGAAGCCGAAGCAGCTTTACAATCTTTAGGTTATAAACCGGCTGAAGCACAGAAACTGGTTAGTGCTGCCAAAGGCGACTTCACCGAAGCCAGCGACATTATCCGGGCAGCATTAAAGTCGATGAACAAATAGATAGCTCTATCTTGCCTCAAGGCCAGCATGAGATACGCGAAAATGTCATTCGCAACTGTTTGAGGCAGGAAGCATTTGCACAAAAATGTTTCTGCGATATAGTCGAGACGAATCATCTTTTGACGAGTTTTGCGAATGACGATGGTTTTGCTTACTTTTTGCCGAATGAGAAATATATTTCGCAAGGTAAGGCCAACCACAGGTTATTCCCGAAATTTAATTTTCTTGGAACATCCGTCAAAAAGCGCTTTTGACGTCTGACCCATTAAACTGTATTTACCTGAAGTTTACATAATATATGCAAGACCGTCTTATCAGTGGTTCTGAAAAACCCGAAGATCAAATTGATCGCGCCATCCGCCCCACCTCCCTCGATGACTACATCGGTCAACCGGTGGTGCGTGAACAAATGGAAATCTTTATTGGTGCAGCGCGCGGCCGCGGCGAAGCCCTCGATCACACCCTGATTTTCGGCCCACCGGGCTTAGGTAAAACCACCCTGGCCAATATTATTGCCCGTGAAATGGGCGGCAACCTGAAATCGACTTCGGGGCCTGTGCTGGAACGTGCCGGTGACTTGGCAGCCATGCTGACCAACCTTGAAGAAGGTGATGTACTGTTTATTGATGAAATTCATCGCCTGTCACCAGTGATTGAAGAAATCCTCTATCCGGCGATGGAAGATTACCAGCTGGACATCATGATTGGTGAAGGCCCGGCAGCGCGTTCGATCAAACTGGACTTGCCGGCATTTACTCTGGTCGCCGCCACCACGCGGGCCGGTCTGCTCACTTCGCCGCTGCGTGACCGTTTCGGGATTGTGCAGCGTTTAGAATTCTACTCGGTGGAAGATCTGACCCATATCGTAAAACGTTCTGCCAGTTTAATGGATGTCCCGATGACCGAAGAAGGCGCGGCAGAAATTGCCCGCCGTTCCCGCGGCACACCGCGTATTGCCAACCGCTTGTTGCGCCGGGTACGTGACTATGCCCAGGTCAAAGGCACCGGCGAAGTCACCCATGCAATGGCCCAGCGCGCTCTGGATATGCTCAATGTCGATAAAGATGGCCTGGACACCTTAGACCGTCGCTATCTGTCAATGTTACTGGAACGTTTTGATGGCGGACCTGCCGGGGTTGAAGCACTGGCCGCAGCCATGGCGGAAGATTCAGGCACCTTGGAAGATGTGATTGAGCCTTATCTGATTCAGCAAGGTTATGTGATGCGTACCGCACGTGGCCGGATTGCCACCAATATGGCTTATTTACAGTTTGGCATGACCCCGCCGGAACCCAAATAACAACCATCCCGGACCTTCATTGCCTGTGAGGTAATGAAGGTCTTTGATAAATAACAACTTGAATACATACTCGAACAACAATAATGATGACCGAACAACAACTAATTCAACACCTTCAGCAGCATTTTGATGAGCTGATAGAGCAATTGCAGCCAATCCGCCCCCTACCTTATGGCAAACCATTCCAGTTTTTCAGTGAATCTGAACTGAACTATCTGAACCAGCTTTTGCAAGGCGATCTCAGTCACTGGCTGAGCTTCGATTTTAAAAATGAACGCGGCAAAATCATTGATGCAGATCAAGCTGGCATTGAACAGATCGACCTGCATCGGCATGGGCACTGGTCTATCGACGCCATCCATTTTGATCAGCTATGCGCCATCCACTGGATTAGCCTGTATTTTTCCGAAGAACTTAAACCCTTTATTGAAACCTATACCCAACCATCCACTTCAGTAAAACCGAAACAGAAGCTTGCCCTGATTCTGACGTTACTGGCCGTGCTGGGCGGAATTGGTAGTTATCTGCTGCAAGACGCTGTAGGAATTGTCTTATCTGTGGCGGCATTCTTTCTTAGTATGATCTGGTATGGCTTACTCCAGCTACGACAATATTTTGCCAATAAACAGCCGCAGCAGTTTGAGCGAACTTTCGTGATCAGCAGCTATTTTGCCTTGCATCTACGTGATTATGCGGTGGAACGGCTGTACCTCAGTCATCCGGACAGTGCCTAAAACCGCACTGGCAACAGTGCTATCAAAATTGCCAATGACCAAGCACAGGCGGCATGGCAAAAAAAGGCATAAATCACGTGTCAATTCACCTAATTCAACCTGTACCGAACGATAAATATCCAATCTCGGCTCTACATTCTTTATACCTTTGCCACTGGATTTGACACCTTGTGCCATAGGAGCAAAAAGTCATTATGCTAAACTGCAAAGCCAACCCAGTCGGGCATTTGACAGAACCTCAGACAACTTCAATCCAGTTCTGTACGGCCCTTCCAGACCAAAACTGAAAATTGTAATGGAACAGTATCATGGCGAATAAATTTGAATTTCAAATTCGTATCTATATGGAAGACACCGATGCAGGCGGGATTGTATACCATGCCAATCATATTCGTTTCATGGAGCGCACCCGGACCGAATGGCTGCGTGCTTCCGGCGTCGATCATTATTGGCATCAAAACGACTATAACTTTGTCGTGCATAAAATTAATGTCAAATATATGCGTCCAATCTTAATGGATGATCTGATTACTGTTACAGCAAGTGTTGTTTCGTGTAAAGCAACGTCATTTGTATTGCAACAAAATATTTATCGTGGTGAAATCATGCTTGCTTCTGGTGAGGTGGAATTGGCATGTTTAAGTTCTGAAATGCGTCCACGTCGCCTTCCGGATGAAATTCGTGGCCTGATTCTAAAAGAGCTAGGACAGGACCAAGACTAAAAACTTATGGCACTACGTAACTATGGCAACACAATTAGAATCATCTCTACAAGTCTCTGATCTTATTTTGCAGGCAAGCCCTGTGGTACAACTGGTCATGTTGGTGCTGTTACTGGCCTCCTTGTATAGTTGGTATCTGATCGCCAAGTTACATCTCAGTTATAAAAAAGCCCAGGCTGATGATGATCATTTCCAGAAAATCTTCTGGTCTGGTGCTGAATTAAATACGCTATATAACAACGCCCAACTCAATTCCAAACGCACCGGCCTGGAAGATATTTTCTATCAGGGTCTGGGTGAATTTCTCAAATTGAAAAAACGTCATGCCCCGACTGCACAAAGTCTGGAAGGTACCGAACGTATTTTACGTGTCGGTTTAAGCCGTGACCAAGGCCAACTTGAACAAGGCTTAGGCGCGCTGGCCAGCATTGGCTCTGTGGCACCGTATATTGGTTTATTTGGAACCGTGTGGGGCATTATGAATGCCTTTATTGGCCTGGCCGATGTCGATCAGGTAACACTGGCTACCGTTGCACCGGGGATTGCCGAAGCGCTGATTGCCACCGCAATTGGTTTATTTGCCGCAATTCCAGCAGTCCTGGCCTTTAACCATTACACCGCCAAAGGTGAAAGCCTCTATTCAGACCGTGCCTTGTTTGCTGAAGAAATGGTGGCCTTATTACAACGTCAGTCTTTGGGTTCAGCACGGGAACATGACTAATGGCCATTCAACGTTCCGGACGCTTCGAGCGTATTAAAAAGCCCTTAAAAAGTGATATGAACGTGGTGCCTTACATCGACGTGATGTTGGTGCTGCTGGTCATTTTTATGGTCACTGCCCCAATGATTACCAGCGGCATCAATGTCGATTTGCCGCAGGCCAATGGCAATCCGATTGAATCCAAAGATGCGCCAGCTGTGGTCAGTCTGGACAAAGACGGCCAGTATTTTCTGAAATACAAAGCCCAAAACTCCAGTCAGCCGCTAACACTCAGTGAACTGACTGCCGTATTAAGTGAAGCACAGCAACAGGCGCAAGCAGAAAATAAAGAACTGCATGTGGTGATTGAAGGTGAAAAATCTCGTGCGTATGGCGAAGTCATGGCCCTGATGAGCAGCCTTCAGGACGCCGGTTTAACTCAAGTTGGCTTACTGACTGAGCCATTAAAGTAAATGATGAAAAGATTGCAAAAACCACCGTTTCAGCAAAAAGCACTGGCCATTGGCTTCACGCTCGGCGTGCATGTCATTGCCGTGGTGGGTTTACTTTATCTGGGCATGAGCCAGCCACCGGAGCCACCCAAACAGATTCGGACCGTGCTGATTAAACCGGAAGATTTACCCCCAGTTACTCGTGAAGAAACCGAGTTTGCTGAGACCGCACATAAAAATGTAGCAGCCGAGATTCAGCAAACCGCGACTCCGGTTGAAGACGCTCCGGTAATTCCGGTCGCACCACCAGCTGTGCCTCAGCCAGAACCGGCCAAAGCACAACCAAGCAATACTGCCGCACAGCAACAGGCCGAACAGCAAAAACGCCTAGAGGCTCGTGCGCAGGCGGAAGCAGAAAAATTACAGGCACAACAGGCCCAGCGCGCCAAGGCTGAAGCTGAACGTAAAGCCCAAGCCGCTGAAAAAGCCAAGGCCACTGCACAGGCCAAAGCCGAGGCAGAAGCCAAACGCCGCAGCGAAGCTGAAGCCCTGCGTAAGGCAGAAGCAGCAGAAAAAGCCAAACTTGATGCACGTCGTAAGGCGGAAGCGGAAGCCAAACGTAAAGCCGAAGCGGCAGATAAGGCCAAGGCGGATGCGGCAGCCAAGGCGAAGGCAGATGCAGAGGCGAAACGCAAAGCCGATGCTGAAGCCAAACGCAAAGCCGAGGCTGCGAATAAGGCCAAAGCAGAAGCAGCAGCCAAAGCCAAGGCTGAAGCGGAGGCCAAACGCAAAGCCGAAGCAGCTGAAAAAGCCAAAGCCGATGCAGCTGCGAAAGCAAAAGCGGATGCAGAGGCCAAAGCCCGCGCTGAAGCAGAAGCCAAAGCTTCGGCGGCCAAACAGGCGGCTGAAGAAGCGGCACAAAAGAAAGCTGAAGCCAAACGGATTGCCTCTACAGCCAAACGCGATTTTGAAAACAAGATCCGTCGGGCCTGGGATATTCCGGTCGGCTCTTCTGGCAAAACTGCCACGGCACGGGTTACGCTGACCGACAGCGGTTCGGTAGCCTCGGTGATTGTGAACTCCAGTGATCCGGACATGAAAGCCAGTGTCGAGGCCGCGGTACGTGCCGCTGCACCCTATCCAATGCCTTCGGACCCGGATGCACGCCGTGAAGCACGCAGTTTTACCTCCAGCTTTACTGCCAAATAAGCTGACTCGCCATCCTGTCAAAAGCCGGGATGGCCTGTTATTTTTCAGTTACACTGCACAACAAGCGACAAAATTTTATTCACTTTTCACAGTGTTATAACAGTTTGGTCATAATTCTCTGCTTTAAATCTCAAATAAGCATGGCATTATGTAGAACAATCACATCAACAAGAATTATGTTTTGAGTAAATAGCGAATGATGGAAATGAAGCCTAAACATCTACTTTACTTGGCAATTTTTACCGCTTTGGGTCCAATAATGGTCTCTCAAACCCATGCCCAGCTACATCTGGAAATTGCCAAAGCACCTGCAGAAGCCCCGAAAATTGCCATCATTCCGTTTAGTAATGATCAAAGCATTTACCCGATTGTTGAAAATGACCTGAACCGTTCCGGCAAATTCACCAGCTCATCAAAAAACTTGCCGGCAAGTGCAGCAAATAATAGTCCTAATGCCGCTGCCTGGCAGGCCGCCGGTGTACCTTATGTGGTGACTGGTACCAGCAAGCCAACCGCAGATGGTGGCTTTGAAATTCACTATCAGCTGTATGATGTGCAAAAGCAGCAGTATTTATTAAACGAATTACTGACTGTACCGGCTTCACGTACCCGTCAGGCTGCGCACATGATCAGTGACACCATCTATGAAGCACTGACCGGTATTAAAGGCGATTTCAGTGGTCGTATTGCCTATGTCTTGCGGAATCCGGCCACTCCGGAGCAGCGCTATACCCTGCAAATTGCCGACACCGATGGTGAACAGCCAAGAACCATTCTGACTTCACGCGATCCAATCTTGTCGCCGGCCTGGACGCCAGATGCCAAGAAAATTGCCTACGTGTCCTTTGAAACCAAACGCCCTGCGATTTATGTTCAGGATTTATCTACCGGTTCACGTGAAAAACTGGCCAGCTTCCGTGGCTTAAATGGCGCACCAAGCTTCTCTCCAGATGGTTCACGCATGCTGTTTACTGCTTCAATGCACGGCAATCCGGAAATTTACGAGATGGATCTGGGCACGCGTCAACTCAAGCGCATGACCAATGACAGCGCCATTGATACAGAAGCACGCTACGCACCCGATGGTAAATCGTTTATTTTTACTTCAGATCGTGGCGGCTCAGTGCAAATCTATCGCTATGACCTGAACACGGGCAGCAGCAAACGTCTGACCTTCCGCGGCGCATTTAATGCGCGTGGTACTTTAAGTGCCGATGGTAAAAAACTGGCGCTGGTTCATCGTCCAAGTGGCAGCAATTATAAAGTTGCGATTCAGGACATTAATACCGGCATTACCAATATCCTCACCCCAACCAGCCTGGATGAATCTCCAAGCTTCTCACCAAATGGACAGATGGTGGTCTATGCAACCCGTGAAGGTGCGCGTGGCCTGCTGTCCATTATGTCTTTAGATGGTCGTTTCCGTATGAATTTGCCAAGTGAACAAGGTGAAGTGCGTGAACCGGCTTGGGCACCAAAATAAGAGCAACTGAACAACCAAGTTTCATGGAGATGAAAATGAACGCAGTAAAATTATTTGTATTGCCTGTACTGGCCTCAGCGCTGGTGATGACTGGCTGTGCCAACCGTAAGCCTGCAACCGATGTTCAAGCAGGACAAACACCGACCTCTTCAACCACGGTCAATACACAAGGCTTAAGTGATGATGCAGCCTTGAATGCACAAAACCTGGCCGGTGCATCTGCCAAAGGTGTAACTGAAGCCAATAAAGCATTCTTGGCAAAACGTGTGGTGCACTTTGACTATGACAGCAGCGAACTGTCGAATGAAGACCTACAAACCCTACAGGCACATGCACAATTCCTGATGGCCAATGCCAACTCGAAAGTCGCGCTTACAGGTCATACCGATGAACGTGGTACCCGTGAATACAACATGGCCCTTGGTGAGCGTCGTGCCAAAGCGGTTGAAAGCTTCCTGGTCACCACAGGCGTGAATCCGGGTCAATTGGAACCGGTCAGCTATGGTAAAGAAATGCCGGTTAACCCAGGTCATGATGAAAGTGCCTGGAAAGAAAACCGCCGTGTTGAAATCAACTACGAAGCGGTACCTCCTTTACTGCGTTAAGCATCATTGAGCAGAGTTGCTCAATATAAAAAAGCGCTCCATCGGGCGCTTTTTTAATACTCAAACACAAGAGCTGAGCCAAATTCTATTTAAGGTGCATCTGCCTGTGCATCTTCTTCATCTTTGGCGGGTTGCATCGACTCAATCATGTCGTGCTTGTTAAATTTCTTGTACTCTGGTTTTGCTTCATACCCCTTCCAGGCCTCTTTGACCTTGTCGGCGCTAATTTCATCTAAACTAATGCCTTCGCTTGGGGTTGGAGTCGCATCAAACTTTAACGTTGTCATATGTGTGCTCCTATATACTGGTTGATTCTGTTCCTTCACATCAACATAGCACTTTCTAGCAGACTTGCAAGGGCAAAATCACGTCAAATAGTTGAGTTTAATTTTTCTTTTAAGCTGTTCTCATCTAAAATATCGGACAAAGCTTTTTTGATCATGCCCGATCGATTCTTATTCGGAGTTTTCCTATTATGTCTTATCGCACCCTGTCCCAATTTCTACAACAACAAAGCGGAAATTTAACCCCTGAACTTGCACAGGTGATTGAGACCATTGCCAATACCTGCAAAACTATTGATCAGGCTTTACAAAAAGGCGCCTTGGCTGGGGTTCTGGGCAGTGCACAAAATGAGAACGTGCAAGGCGAAGAGCAAAAGAAACTCGATGTCATTTCCAATGATTACCTGATTGATGCTTTACAGAAACATCCTAATGTCGGCGGTTTAGCCTCAGAAGAACTGGATGAATTCACTCCGGCACAGGAAAATGGCCAATATTTAGTGCTGTTCGATCCGCTAGATGGTTCAAGCAACATCGACATCAATATGTGTGTCGGCACCATTTTCTCGATTCTTCCGGCAAAAAATGCCGTCACGCAAGCAGCTGATTTCATGCAGGCCGGTGTTCACCAGGTTGCTGCCGGTTATGTACTGTATGGCCCATCAACCATGATGGCCTTAACCGTCGGTGCAGGTGTAGTGTTCTTTACCTTTGACCCGGAAACTCAGGAATTCCTGCTGACTTCGGAAAATATCCAGGTGGCAGCCGACACCAAAGAATATGCAATTAATGCCTCTAACCAGCGTCATTGGGAAGCACCCGTTCAACGTTATATTGATGAACTGCTAGCAGGTAAAACCGGTCCACGTGAAAAAGACTTCAATATGCGCTGGGTAGCCTGTATGGTGGGTGATATTCACCGTATTCTGTGCCGTAGCGGGATTTTCATGTATCCATATGACCTGAAAGATCCGAAAAAAGCTGGCCGTTTACGTTTAATGTATGAAGCCAACCCGATGAGTATGCTCATGGAACAAGCCGGCGGTGCGTCGACAACAGGTCGTGTACGTATTCTGGAAATTGAACCGACCGATCTGCATCAACGTGTACCAGTGATCATTGGTTCTAAAAACGAAGTTGATCTTGTTACTGGCTACCACGCTTAATTTTTTCTGATAACACCTGTGGGTCTGTGCTCACAGGTGTGGATGTTCTCCATGCCTACCTTATTTCTCGAATCGAAAGATAATCCTAAAATTAAGCACCTACGTGGCTTGATTGAACAAAACAGCTACCGTAAAAAACAAGGTCAGACTGTGCTTGAAGGTTCGCACCTTTGTCTGGCATGGTTAGAACAAAACCGGAAAATTAACGCGATTTTCACCACCGAAAATGCCCTGAAACATCCTGATCTGAACGATATTCTGGACCAGTATCAGGGTACGGTGTTTGTAATTGGCGAGTCTTTATATAAAGATTTAAGTACCTTGGGCACCACCCTTGCCTGTCTGGCTATTGTCGATTTGCCAAGTTCCAGTCAGGCGCTTGACTATCAGGCCGATACCTTAATCTTGGAAAATGTCCAGGACCCTGGCAATGTCGGCACCCTGCTACGCTCGGCTGCTGCAGCCGGCATCCAGCAAATTGTCTGCACCAAAGGCTCCGCCTCGTTATGGTCACCACGGGTATTACGTGCCGGGATGGGTGCGCATTTTTCTTTGCAGACCTTTGAAAATATCCAGCTCGAGGAGATTCTGGAACAGTTTAAAATTCCGGTCTATGTCACCAGCTCACACCGTTCCACCAGCCTGTATGCCAAAGACTTAAGCCAGCCATGCGTATGGATTCTCGGTAATGAAGGTCAAGGTGTATCGGATTACGCACTAGCACATGCCGAAGCCGTTACCATTCCACAACCGGGCGGACAGGAATCTTTAAATGTCGCGATTGCCGGTTCAGTCTGTTTCTTTGAAATGGTACGTCAACGACTCTAATACGTTAATTTATATTAAATAGGCTGGCCCTATTAAAAAAATAGATTACACTAGAAAAATAATAACTTGTAATGTCAACCGAACCATTATTCTTAACGTTAATAGTGCCATGAAGTTAAAAATAATGGTGGGTATCCAATGACAGGATTTTCCATCTCTATGGATTTAGCACCCAAAAAGTCTCAACCTGAAAGTTTGAGTACTCTGAAGAGTACGGCTGAACAACGCCTGAAAACTTTTATGCACGAGGTCACCGGGCGCGCCTTAGTGATGATGGAAAGTGCCACTCAGGGACAGCATGGCATCGCGATGGATCTGGTTCAGGAAGCCTTTATTTCCCTGCACAAATCCTATGCCGATAAAAGCACAGATGAGTGGTATCCGCTGTTCTACACCATTTTAAATAACAAATTACAGGACTGGCGACGTAAAGAAGCCCGTCGTGCACAACCCTTTTCATTTTTCCGCAAAGTCAGCCTGGATGACGATGATGTCGAACAAAATGATCTGGTCGATGAACGTGCACTCAATCCTGCTGAGTTTTTGGACCAAGCCATGACTGCTGAAGAAATTCAGGAGGCAATCGCCAAACTTCCGGTGCGTCAGCAACAAGCGTTTATGCTGCGGGCCTGGGAAGGGTTCGATACTCAGACCACTGCCCAGATTATGAATTGTTCTGAAGGCAGTGTAAAAACCCATTATCATCGTGCTATTCAGGCTTTACGCCAGACCCTGGCACATATGAATCCATATCTGGGAGGATCATCCGAATGAAACAAGATGATTTCTTAAAACAAGTGACTTCCAAACTTGATGGACTCGCCCACCACCACAAAGACAAAGCTGTGGTGATGAATCATGTTCTGGATCAGATTCAGGACCAGCAGACATCACGCTATGGCCTGTGGAAAATGTCCGGTTTTGCACTTGCGGCTGCCATTGCAGGGTTCGTCATTTTACCAAATTCGGTAGAAATGACCGCACAACCGCAAAATCAGGTGGTGGCTACGCCAAAACTTTCACCGCAAATGATGGAAGATCTAGAAATGTTATTGGTGCTGGGTGAGGATAAAGTTCAACATGGCAGCTAAACGTTTAGCATTCGCCTTCTGTGCGCTGGGCTTTTTGCAAACCAGCTTTGCTGGCTTTGAGCGTTTCTGGATTTTCTCCAAAGATGCAGACACAAAAATTGTTGAAAGCTGGGAAACCCTCTCAGATGAAGAACAATTGGCCTTAATCAAACGTTATCAGAATTTAAAAGAACTGCCGTCCGATAAAAGTGCTTCTTTGCAACAGCGTATGGACTGGTTTATTCAGCTACCCGATGCAGAAAAGCAGAAAATGCGTGAAACCTGGCAAAAAATGAGTACCCAGGAACGCAAGGAACTGGGCCAAAGAATGCAGAAGGCCACGCCTGAAGAACGCGTACTGATTCGTGAAGAATATATCAATAAATATATCACGCCGACGGAATACTAAGCGGTTAAGCCAAGCATCAACCCAATGCTGGTCCATAAAAAAGCCTCTTGAAAGAGGCTTTTTTACACTCACTGAATTCATGATTTAGGACTTAAACTGACGGCGTACACGATATACCGCCATGCCCAATAAACCAAATAATCCAGCAAGCCCTAGACTTCCACCACCGCTTCCTTCAGTATTGCTGTTTTTCGCGGTATTGATCAGGCTGATGGTCGCCTCATTAGACAGCTCCTGTTCAGCATCAAATACCGTGTATTTCAGCTCATAATCAAACGGGCTATAGCTGTTACGCACCTGAATCTGCAGGTTTCCGCCATAACAAGTTTCACGCACATAATCCCCTGGACATGGACCACTCCGGTCTGCCGTGACCAGTACACTTGAAGGCACATTGGTTAAACGGATTGGCAATTCAAGTCCATTGCTATCGGTATAAAAGGCCGGTTTATTTTGTCCAGACAGCAGTGTATTGACAGGTCCATCGCCATCATCACTGTCATTTTCCAGCGGATTAACATTAATTTTCAAATCCGAACCATATTCAATGGTGTAGCGGTCGGCTTTGGCAATCGGTTTGATGTTCATGAATTTTGCTTCAAGCAAACCACTCGACTGAACAGTTGGATCCGTCACCGACGTAATGGTATAGGCACAATAGGCAGAATCAATATTCTGGGTCACCTGATCATCGACCCGATAGAACAGAATCCGTTTTACATCGGCATCCCATTCGCATTTCAGGTTTGGATCATGCAGCAGTTTACTGCGGTCAAAGGCCACATCTTCTAAACCACCGCCAATACCATAGACTTCTGTACTGATATTAAAGTGTTCCGGTTTTAGTTCCAGCAATTGTGCCACGCTACCATCGGCATTTGGTTCATCATGCTTGAGGGCCAGTGCAAATGGATCGATATAAATAGTCCGATACTTCTGTTTTTGCTTGGAAAATTTAAGTAAATTTTCATAGTTTTGCAGATCTGCCTGATGTTGGGCCAACAGCTCTTTATTTTTCTCTGGTGCCTGAACCAGCGCTTTTAAACGGTCAATCTCCTGCTGATAGCTGTCAAACAAGGTCACATGCGACACGTTTTTCAGATTGACAATATCTGCTGCGGTCATACGCATGAGTTCAACCGAACCAATTTCACAGCTGTTTTTCTGTTCTGGATCTAAAATCAGGGTGCCATCAGTCACACGCTGTAAACCACGCTGATCTGACACTTCACAGCCAAATCCTTCGACATTGACCAGGTCCGCATCATTGTCCAGATTTTTTGGATAATATAACGGCAGGAATAAGTTATAGGCTGAAGCCGGCTGCATTGGATAGAGCACATCACTTAACTGCTTGCCACTTAAATTCACCGAGCTCATTGAGTTTTCTTCTGTGCTCGCGAGCGTTTCCGGCAGGTCACATACCCCCTGCTCTACACTTTGTGCATTCGGGAAAATTAGCGCATTGCGTGATGAGCTGATATTCGGTTGCCGCTCGGTTAAATTGCCATTATTCAACGCATAACGGCATGATTTTCCGGTATTAAATGCCAGCACATTAAATCTTAATACTTTGATGCCTGAATCATCATAATAGAAGGTGCTGGCGGCCTCATTTTCGACAATGGTATTGTTATTTAAACTGAAGACCGATTGCGTACTGAGGCGGTGCTCCGGGCCATTGGCCAGGTTAAAAATATGCCCCTGCGTTAAGTTCGCTTTATTTTTAGCCACTGTGGTATTGGTTAAAGTCAGACGCGGCTTGCCACAAAAATCAAAGCTACTCAGGCTGTTGCTGTTGCCATTTTGAATGACACTGCTTTGCTGAATGGTGATATTGGCCTGGGTATCTGCCAGATTTGCCGTACAGTCCATCGCCAGCACACTGCCGACACTGGCGCTGTTCCCCTGAATCAGGCTATTCACCACCGTAATTGGCTGTTCCTGATTATGGGCAGCAATATACAGTGCACCACCCCGCGCTGCCTGCGAATCCAGAATTGCGGTATTGGTCAAGGTCAACGGTCCGGCAACCAGTAAAGCCCCGCCCAGCCCATCGCTATAGCCATTTTTAAGGGTCAGATCGTCAAACATGACATTGGCCTGACTGTCGAGCGTATTAACAATACGATGCAACCCCTGGCCGTTAATAATGGTCTGATGTGGTATCAGCGCCGGATAACGGTGGGTGATAGGATCTTTCTTGCTGTAATCAAGCGGTGTCGCCCCCATAATCCGCACATTGGATTGCGGGCGTAATTCAGCATTTAACTTGTATTCACCCGCTTGCAGACGGATATAGTCCACTGCAATATAGTTGGTATTGCCGACACTACAGCCCCCAAATGCTTTGTTCTGTTTGGCCGCCACCAAGGCTTCACGTAGCGAACATTTATCCGGGTTTTCACCATTTTCATCGGCAAATGTGGTGACATAAATAGTACGGTCTTCTGCGGCCATTAATGACATGGCACTGACAATCATGACTCCCAAGAGTGCTTTTTTATAATTTTTCATTCCCTTTCCCTGTTTTTATTTTTTACGGCGCCAAGCTGCCAGTAACATCAACATGAGCACGCCATAGCCAGCCACTGCTCCGCCAGATGTTTTAATTTTGTCACTGTCCATGTGGTTTTCAGGTGCCTGAATCACTTGTACACGAATTTCCACATACGGTTTGGTGGTGTTAAAACGTGTACTGCTGGTCACCAGTTTAATTTTAAAAACATCTGCGCCATGCCAGGCAGAATCCGGGGTATAAATAATCTTGCCCTGCTCATCAATCGTCAGTTGACCCTTGGAACTGGTCTGGGTCTGCTCAATCTGCACACAGCCGGCTTGCCAGGCTTTCCCGGTCGGATTGCTGCTAAACAGGCTATCACAGAACTCGGCTGGTACCAGATCACTATCACCAATTAAATCACTGACCGACATTTCGGCAATTTCACCGGCCAGAATATCCCGACCAATGAGACCTGAGGCATCAGGTACGGTAATTTCAATTGCACCACGGTCACACAAGGTATTATCCGAAGCTCGGTTCACCCCGCGCTGATCTGCCGAGGCACAAGTAACCTGCTCAGTGGTGCCCACTTGTGCATAGCCTTTGTTGACGATTGGAGAATCAGCCAGGGTCTGGTAATTCAGTAAAATACGTGGGCGAATATAGCCCAGGAACTGTTCTTCTTTAACCTGATACGGGCAGAATAATGCGTCCTCATCTTCACTCAGCACCTTACAGGCGCCTTCCAGGATATTCCCGCTAAAAATATGGCTACCCTGCCAGATCTGGTTCGGGTAATTGGCATCGCCCGTTCCACATTCTTCAGAGACCAGATTGTTTTGCAGCACGCTTTGATCGGCTGCCTCTTTGCTACAGTTAGCAGACTGCGCCGTCACAGGATGTGGATTGGCCAGCAGAATACTGTTGGCAATATAGCCTTTTCCTGCCGGGGCTTCTAAACGTACCCCTGCGCTATTGCCCATTAAAGTGACGTTATTGACCCCGATATTGTCTCTCAGGTTCAGCACATAGCCTTCATTGCGGTTAAAGGTCGTACTGCTGATGGTATTGGCAGCGGCCAGCAGCTTGAGATTTTCGACATCTTCTGTAGGTAACTGGGTGTATAGGTTGGCAGATGCCAGATCGCTGGTTTTGTTGTCGCTAAACACCGCTGCATAAATCCGGAAGCTTGGCAGTCGGCTATAGATGGCGCCACCCTCGGTGGCATGGTTGTGCTGGATTAAACTGTTTTTAATTTCAATAAAGGCTGGCGCGATATTCTCTCCCACTTCAGCCAGATTATAGATGGCACCGCCCTGGTTGGCTCGGCCCTGACTCAGCTTGACATAATCCAGCACCAGGTATTCATGGTTCAGAATCAGGCCGCCCTGATTGGGACGGCAACTGTCGCTGCCACAGCCTTGCAGACTGACTTCGCTCAGGTTGACCTGAATACGTTTATCATCACTACTTTCAATATGAAAAATACGTTCATTACCGGCCATTTCGATAATGGCATTGTTCAGGCCTTTGATATTGTTTTCTTTCAGGCCGGTGTCATAGGTGGTTTTAATGCTTAAGGGTTGGGTGATTTTTAACTGCTGATTAAGTTTATAAACGGCGTGTTTTTCTAACAGAATGACATTGGAGGAATTTTCGCCACCGCAGCCATTATGGCCTTCTTCCGGCAACCCCAAATTAATATACTCGACTGCTTCGCGCAGTGAACATTCTTTATCATTGGCTTGAATATCTTCAGTGATGGTGACAACAATATTGCTACTATAAGCATGTCCCGCAATAAACAGCATACCAATGCCGATGCTCCGCTTGAGCATAAGCTTACTCCTTAACCTATTTATTCATTTTTATTTTTAAGTTGCAGCTTCCTTGCAACTAAGACTTATTTTGAGTGTAATTTGTCATAGCTAGAGTAATTACTCAAGTTTTTTTGTATTTTACCGATATTCGTCAATTAATGCGTAGATCTGACGCAAATTCGCACCGCTCAGTTTGATTTTTTCGCCTTTTAGCAGCTGAATCAGTTGTTGCAGGCTTTGTAACAGCATTGAAGTCTGCTGCGGACCATGTAACAGCAAGTAGTCAATAATCTGCTGATCAATCTGAATACCTTTACGTTGCAGCACCGAAGTTACCAAAGCCTGACGGTCGGCAAACAGGCTGCCGGTCGGCACTTTCACACTCACAGCCTGAGTTAAACGGGACTGTAAATCGGGCAATTCCAGTTTCAGTTCAATCGGGGCAAAACGTGATGAAAACACCAATTGCCCGCCCATTTCATTGCTGTAATTGATTAAATGAAATACCGCGCGCTGCCAATGCGGCACGCCGCTAATCGCCTCAATATCATCCAGACAGACCAGATCAAAATGATCTAAAGAGGTAATGGCTTCGGTCGGGGCATCCAGAAGTTCCAGCAAAGAGACTTTAATCGCGGATTTGCCAATTTCCAGATAAGAATCGCAAATCGCCGAAAGCAGATGGCTTTTGCCGGTACCCGCACCGCCATAAACATAAAAACGGTTAACCAGCCCCGCATGCAACTGGCGCACTGCGTCAATTACATGGCCCCAGCCCGGACCAGAAAAATCACTGATTCGGGCATCGAGTTGAGGTTCTATATCAAGCTGCAGTTGACGCATATACAGAATAGGCCTTCGTTAAACATCTTTAGGATCAAGAGGATTCATCTTACTCGATTTTTCAGTCTGTTGCAGTGGCTTTGTCTGATCTTTCTCAAGATCAATATCGACATCCACCTGATCAGTTTCTATGCTGATACTGCCCGTTTGCTGGTCATGATGAATGATAGCCGTCGACTGTCCATACCACTGACTGCGTTCATAGCAATCCCGGGCATGACGCAGCAAGACCACAATTACCGCGGCAACCGGCAAGGCAATTAACATCCCGAGGAAACCGGCCAGTTGCGCACCAGCCAGTACAGCAAATACCACTGCTACCGGTGACAGTCCAATTTTATCGCCCAGTAAAAACGGTTGCAGCACGTAGCCTTCTACCGCCTGACCAATCATAAACACCACCAGCACCAAGAACAGTTGCATCCAGTCGATACCGAACTGCAATAAGGTGGCAATGACCGCAGCAATAATCCCGACCGCAAAACCTAAATATGGGATGATACTGGCCAGACCTGCCACCATCCCGATAATCAGGCCAACGTCCAGACCAATCAGTTGCAGACCGGTGGCATAGACCACACCTAGGAGGATCATCACCAGGAACTGACCTTTGACAAACGCGCCTAATACGTTATGGCATTCATTCACAATATGCAGGGTGCTGCGCTCATACGGACGTGGAATTAAACGGCGCAGACTGTCCAGCATACGGTCCCAGTCGAGCAGAAAATAGAAGGCAATAATTGGAATTAAAACAATGGTCCCGCCAATCTGGATAAAGTTCAGACCGGACTGCGCCACCCGTAAAATCATGGCCTGAATGCTGTCGGCGCTGTAATTGGTCTGCACATAGTCCATGATAATGGTTGACATATGCGTGGTATCAATTTCCATCTCATCGACATTAAAGGTTTCAGAAATCCAAGGCAAAAAGGTGGTATTGATCCAGTTAATTCCGACCGGAATACTGTCGCGGGCAATCATCAGCTGTTTCCAGACCAGCGGAATGATGTACCAGACTGCCACGGTCAGTAGAATCCCGATTCCGACAAAAACGATGCTGATGGATAACCAGCGCGGCACCCCGACCCGATATAAAGTATCAACCAGCGGACTGAACAGATAAGCCACAAGAAAGGCGACAATAAATGGAATAACGACCGGCTTGAGTAAATATAAAATCCAAAAAATTAAAGCTATCCCGGCAAGGATAAAAATGCGACGTAAAGTACGATCTGCCATAGAATCTCGCCTTTTTGCAGTGTAATCGTTATATAAAGTAAAATATTTTAATAAAGATAGCATTTTAGCGCATAAATAACATAAGAGTTTCGTATATTCGGGTTATAATCCCCCGCGCGAATGCGGAGACTTCATTATGAGCAACTCAACTTCTAACCCTACCCCTGGTTTAAGCTATAAAGATGCTGGTGTCGACATCGAAGCCGGTGACGCGTTAGTCGATCGAATTAAATCTGTTGCGAAACGCACCACTCGTCCTGAAGTGATGGGCGGATTAGGCGGCTTTGGCGCACTTTGTAAAATTCCTAAAGGTTATGAAGAACCTGTTCTCGTATCAGGCACAGACGGTGTTGGTACAAAATTACGTTTAGCCCTTAATTTAAACCGTCATGACACCATTGGTCAGGATTTGGTGGCCATGTGTGTGAACGACCTGCTGGTTTGTGGCGCAGAACCACTGTTCTTCCTCGACTACTATGCAACGGGTCACTTAAACGTTGATGTTGCAGCCAATGTAGTTACCGGGATCGGTCAAGGTTGTGAGCTTGCGGGCTGTGCACTGGTTGGCGGTGAAACTGCTGAAATGCCTGGCATGTATGAAGGCGAAGATTATGACCTTGCAGGTTTCTGCGTAGGCGTGGTTGAGCAAAGCAAAATTATTGATGGCTCTAAAGTCAAAGCGGGTGATGTTCTGATTGGTGTTGCGTCTTCAGGTGCACACTCAAACGGCTATTCTCTGCTTCGTAAAATTCTGGACGTGAAAAACGTTGACCTGACTCAAATCGTAGATGGCCGTCCGCTGGCAGATGCAGCGATGGAGCCAACCCGTATTTATGTCAAACCTATTCTTGAATTACTTAAATCTGTTGATGTTCACGCAATGGCGCACATCACCGGTGGCGGTTTACCTGGTAACTTACCACGCGTTCTGCCAAATGGTGCGCAAGCGGTAATTAACGAATCCTCTTGGGAATGGCCAGAACTGTTCAAACTGCTGCAAAAAGAAGGCGGTGTTGAACAATTCGAAATGTACCGTACCTTTAACTGTGGCGTTGGTATGGTATTGGCAGTGGATGCAGCGGATGCTGACAAAACTGTTGAATTGCTGAACCAGTTGGGCGAAAAAGCCTGGGCAATGGGTCACATTGTTGACAATGCAGAATCTGTTGAAGGTGCTGACGAAAAAATCCGTGTGATTTTTGCGTAATTGTCTATGTTGAAAATTGCTGTACTTGTTTCAGGCAGTGGATCGAACTTACAGGCCCTGATTGATGCCCGTCTTTCGGGACAAATTGTCGGGGTCATTTCCAACAAACCTGGAGCCTATGCGCTGGAACGTGCCCAAAAAGCCGGTATTGCCACTGCGGTAATTGAACACAAGCAATACCCAGACCGTGAAAGTTTTGATGATGTGATGCATCAACAGCTTTTAGACTGGGAGGTTGATCTGGTGGTGCTGGCAGGCTTTATGCGCATTTTAAGCGCCAAGTTTGTTAAAGCCTGGGAAGGGAAAATGCTGAACATTCACCCTTCTCTGCTGCCGCATTACAAAGGCATGCATACTCATCAACGGGTGTTAAACACGGGTGATGTCTATCATGGCTGTACGGTACATTATGTGACTGCCGAGCTGGATGCCGGTCAGGCGCTGGCCCAAGGGGTACTTACTGTATCGCATCAGGACAGCGTGGAAAGCTTGGCCAATCGTGTGCATGTGCTGGAACATCTGATTTATCCGCAAGTGGTGGAATGGATTTGTAGTGGTACGCTGCAGCACACACCAAACGCGGTGCTGTATCGTGGTCAGGTGTTAGCGCAACCGCTACAGTTCTGTCAGCGCTAAAATAAAAAGTAATATCTATAAAAAAACGCATCCTCGGATGCGTTTTTTTATGACCTGATTTTTCCCAAAAGTAATCTTAAGGTGCCTGATCCTTTAATAAGGATTTAATCATCTGTGCCACTTGCTCAGGCTGTTCCAGTGGGAACATATGACCGCCCGGCGCAACATGAAAAGGAATCCCGAATTTCTTCTCAATTTGCTGCGGAAACTTGCGGGCCAGAAACGGACCTTTCTCGGCCACTACCAATTGTGCCGGCACCTTCAGCTTGGCCTGTGGCAACCACCATAAAGATGGATTGGTACGGAAAATCTGTACTTCATCCATTTTAGGAATGGTAAGCGTCACTCCACCACGTACAAGATCTTCTGTCAGTGCATGGTCGATATAAGCCTGAAAACAGTCCGGATCAAAATCTTGATAAAAGCCTTTGGGTCTGAGCAGCTCGGCAGCCTGCTGACGTGACTCCCAATGATCACGGCGGCGTTTAGACAATCCCGCCGGTGACATTTTATCGAGGGCTTTCAGCTTCAACAGTTTCGCTACATGCATCACTAAGGCTTCTTTACCCATGATCATTGGCGGATCCAGCATGATCAGCTGGGAAAACAGTTCCGGGCGTTGCTGCGCGGCCTGAAAGCTCAGCACCGAACCAAGTGAATGACCCAGTGCAATCACCTTGCGGCCTTGTGCCTGCCGCACAATACTGTCAATCACCTGCTGGGTCAGACTGTTCCAGTGATTATCGATTGGATAACGTTTATCTGGCCCGAGCAAAGGCACATCAATCACGTCATAATCATCTTGCAGATGCTGAAATAGTTTTTGATAGACCCGTGACGGTACGCCATTGGCGTGAGCAAAATGGATTAATGGTTTCATTGTAATTTGGTACTTTGTTCAGATTGAATCTGCTGCGATACAGCGCTGGCCATCCCCTGACCTACCGCAGTGCCCATACGACCCAGCATCGAATCTAGCGGATTATATTCAATGGTATAGTTGACGGTTTTGTCGACTTTTAATTCACGTTTTAACGTATTCATACTGCCCAGACGGTCAATAATCCCCAGTTTCAATGCCTGATCGCCGGTCCAGAATAAGCCGGAAAACAAGGTTGGATCATTGGCTTTTAACTTGTTGCCACGGCCCTGTTTGACTGCAGTAATGAAATGCGCATGCACATTATCCAGCACACCCTGAACATGGGCTTTTTGTGCCGGATCCACCGGTTGTGTCATCGACAGCAGCGCCTTATTTTCACCGGAGGTCATGGTGCGATCTTCAACACCCAGCTTTTGCATTAAGCCACTAACGCCATAATTCGGCATAATCACCCCAATCGAGCCAACCAGACTGGATGGATTGGCAATAATTTCATCGGCAGCTGAAGCAATATAATAAGCGCCTGAAGCGCCGGTATCGCCAATCACCGCATACAGTTTTTTATCCTGATGCTGCTGTTTTAAATACTGGATTTCCTGCCAGATTTCATCGGACTGAACCGGTGATCCGCCCGGTGAATTAATATTTAGCACCACCGCCTTACTGCCGCTTGCTTCATAGGCTTTACGCAGTGATTTAATGGTATTTTCACTATTGACGCTCTGTTTATCCGCTGCGATGGTGCCCACAATATCGACCACGGCAATATGCGAACTGCTGGTCACGGCCGTAGCAGAATTATTGCTACAGCTTTTACCCATAATCACCAGCAGAATAAAAATATAGGCAAAGGTCAGGAACTTAAAGAAAATTCCCCAGCGTCTGGCGCGGCGCTGTTCTTCAACAGAGGCTAAAACCGCTTTTTCCAGTAACTTCCATTCGTTTCCTGTCGGTTGTTGTGCTGTGGGTGGATGGCTATTCTTGATTTCATTTTCTGGTTTAGGCGGCCAATCGGACATAAAAACAATCCAAAACTCGAGTTAATTTTCCTCCATTATATACGCCGAAAAACTGATTGCTGTCTAAATTGAATGTTTTCCCCTATAATATTTTCATTTTTAACCTTTTCTTTAGATTTCACTATACTGAATGACTGATAAACTCGCCCCAACGACTATCTCTCGTTTACTTCATTTTGTCAGTCGACAACCCCTCAGCCTTTCACGTTGGGCGGCCCGCGTGTTGGCGGCATTTTTGAATGTCTTTCAGCTCAGCAAGACCTCTCAGGTCATTCGCCTCAATTTAAATATTGCCCTGCCGCATTTAGATACGACCCAGCGTGAACAGCTGGCGCGTCAGGCCATTCGCAATGAACTCACCTCTTATTTTGAGTTTTTTAATATCTGGGGCGCAGAAAACCACAAGAATATTTCCCGCATTCATCAGGTGCATGGCGAACAGCTGTTACATGAGGCACTGGCTGCGCAAAAAGGCGTGGTACTGATTGTGCCGCATTTTGGCACCTGGGAAATCATGAATGCCTGGGTGGCGCAGCACACCGAAATGACCATCATGTATAAACCGGTGAAAAATCCATCGGCTGATGAGTTTGTCCGTAACGCTCGCAGCCGTGAACAGGCCAATCTGGTGCCGACCAATGACAGCGGTATTCGTCAGATTTTTAAGGCACTGAAACAAGGTGGAACCACAGTAATTTTGCCGGACCACACCCCGCATTTGGGGGGTGAAATGATTCACTATTTTGGCCTGCCACTTGAATCCAGCAACCTGAGTGCCAAGCTGATTCAAAAAACTAAAGCCGCTGCCCTGTTTCTGTATGCACTGCGCAATGAACAGCAAGGTTTTGATATTTTCATTGAAGCCATGGACGCACGGCTCTACGACTGTTCTGCCAATGAAGGCACCGCAATGATTCACCAGAAGATTGAACAGCTGATTGCCCAGCATCCGGAACATTATCACTGGAGTTATAAACGCTTTAAGGCACATCCAGCCTTAAGACGGATTTATGATATTCCTACGGATGAAGCCTTGGCGTTAATTCAAAATACCAAAGCTAATTCCGCTTAATCACGCCGCAGCCAAACCCGCATATGCCGATACGGTAGCACCTCATTCTCAGTGGGATAAAACTGGATGCTACCCTGCTGCGCGGTCTGCCATAAGGGAATTTTTAAGGCGTTCAGTCGGGCTTTTACCTGCGTGCTCGGATGGCCATAACGGTTATTCAGCCCCGCCGATGCAATTGCCAGTTTAGGCTCCAGCTGTTTTAAAAACTGGTAAGATGAACTGTGCCGGCTACCATGATGGCCAAGCACCAGCACATCCACTTTTAAATCCGGATAATCCTGTAATAACTGATATTCAGTCGGCCAGCCTGCATCGCCCATCAATAAAAAGCGTGAATAAGGCTGAGCCTGTGCAAACTCAACCAGCAGCACACAGGAACTTTCATTTTTCTGCTGTTCTACAGGATTTAACTGCTCCGGTTTCGGAGAGAGTACCTGTATCTGGATGCCCGGTTGCCACTGCCATTGCTGTCCCTGCCGGCAATAGTCAAAGCGACTGTCCGGATGTACCTCAAGCTGAGCATTGGCATAGACCTGTTGCACCTGCAACTGTGGCTTTAAGGTCTGATAGGCACCGCTATGATCCTGATCCAGATGGGTCAACCATAAATAATCTAACTGCTGCACGCCTTTGACACTTAAAAAGGGCTGGATAATCTGCCGGCCGATACTCCATTTCTGTTCATCATAATGACCGCCCATATCAATCATCATACTGTGTTCACGATAGCGTAAAAAGATCGCCTGCCCTTGCCCAACATCCAGCACACTAAGTTCCACCTGCCGAGAAAACTGATCCTGAAACAGCAAAGGCAACAAGCACAGCGCTGACCAGGCTTTAGGCACTAGACCTGCGGGAAGAAATAAAATCATCAGTCCCAGCACCAGACTCAGCAGCATCGGTGGGCTCAGCGCAACCGGAATCAGTTGCGGCACAAACAGCAAATCCAGCAACTGCAAACAACCCAATAACAGACTTAGCGCCAAGTCATTGAGCTGAAACAGCAACTGGCTCAGCGGTTCCGCCAGATAAAAACTTAAACCGGCCAGAATATCCAGCGGTACAGTCACCAGACCGATCCAGGGAATGGCCAATAGATTACTCAGCGGCGCAATCCAGGCAATCTGCTTGAAGAAGATGATCATCAGCGGAAACAGCGCAATAAAAATTTTCCATTGCGATTCAAATAACAGCCGGAAGCCCTGCCACAATTTCTGCATCAACGTCTGCTGCGGATGCACCGGTTGTTGCCGGAGGGTCTGGTAAATCCTTAACAGCACAAAGCAGGCGCCATAAGACAGCCAGAATGCCGCCGACAGCACACTCAACGGATCAAGCAGCAGCAATAACGAAGCACTACCAATCAGCAAAGACAGCGGCTGTATCGGCTGCTTTAGCAACAGGCAGGCGCCTGCCACCAGACAAATCAGTAAAGTCCTGAGCGCAGGAATTTCAAACCCAACATAGGCACAATATACAAATACACAGCCCATAAACGGCAGCAACAGCAGATAACTTCGGGGCAATTGCGCATATAATTCGGGCCAATAGCGAGTGACCAGGCGCTGCAGCACAAAACACAGCATGGCGGCAAAAATCAGCACATGCGGCCCGGAAATCGCCAGCAAATGACTCATCCCGAAACGCTGAAACTGCTGCTCGGTGGCTTCATCGAGTAAACTTTTATCGCCAGTCAGCAGTGCCAGTATTAAGCCGGGATGCTGCAATGCCTGCTGCTGGATAAAGTCACGAATCTGTAAACGCTGTGTTTCGATCCACAATTTAAATTGCGGCCAGAGTTGCTGATGCTGTCTTAAATGTGCCCCAAATCCCAGCCGATACAGTTCCGATTCAGTCAGTTCCACAATCGACTGGACCTGAAAGCCGCTCATGATATTTTGCTGGAGATACCACTGCTCTACATCAAACGCACCCGGAACGGCAAAACTGTGCGCCGGCAAGGTCTGCCCCTGTAAACGATAATAACGCCCCAGCTGTAGTTCCTGTTCAGCCGGCAGCAAGGCCAGCCATTGCACCGGCTGGCTATGCCGGTTCAGCACCTGAACCGGTTGCCGGAGCTGGCTGCTACCCAGCTGATTGATTTGCTGGACATAGACCACCACCTCTGCCGGCTGGCGGGTCAGTTCACGAAATATCAACCGCTCTTGCAACTGGTTTTGGGCAAAATTCAGCCCCAACAAAAATGTAATGACAAATGCCACACAGGTATTAATCAATTGGATGCCCAGATGGGACCAATGTAAAGCAGCTATTTGCTGTAAAAGCAGGATAATCAGTAACAGGCCTGACAACCAGAGCGGGAAATCCAGCATCGGCCATAGCGTTTTGCCCATACAGGCAATGCCTAAAATCCAGCCGGCACCCATGATTTTGAACATGTCGTTTTCTGTCTTATTTTTATTTTGAGCAAGCATAAAGCCCACCGGAGTGGGCTTCAAGGGTCATTGATCTGATAATCGGGTTTTAGTCGGGTACCCAGATGCCATCCTGCATATGCAAAATGGTATCGGCCGATTTGGCCAGCTCTTCATCATGGGTCACAATTAGCATGGCCATATTAAACTCACGGCGCAGCTCGCGTAACAGCTCAAAAATCTTGATGGCGGTTTTACGGTCCAGGTTCCCGGTCGGTTCATCAGCCAGCATGACTGCCGGCTTGGTGACAATGGCACGCGCCAAGGCCACACGCTGACGTTCACCACCCGACAGTTCACCCGGTTTATGGGTCAGTCGATGCGATAAGCCCACCCGATCCAGCAGATATTCGGCCTGCTGTTTCACTTCTTTAAAGTTACTTTCCTTACGCAGCATCAAGGGCATCGCCACATTTTCCAGCGCACTAAATTCAGGTAACAAATGGTGGAACTGATAAACAAAGCCCAGATACTGGTTACGCAAATAACCACGCTCAGCTTCGCCTAAATTGTCAAAACGCTGGCCATTTAAATAAACCTCGCCCTGACTTGGACGATCAAGCCCACCAAGGACGTGTAGCAAGGTACTTTTACCCGAACCACTGGCGCCGACAATCGACACAAATTGTCCCTGTTCGATTTTTAAATCGAGGCCGCGCAGCACATCTACTGTGGTTTTGCCATCAGTAAAATGTTTGGTGACCTGTTTGGCTTCTAGTACAGTTTTATTCATAACGAAGCGCCTCTGCAGGTTGAATTTTCGCCGCGCGTAACGCCGGATAAATTGTGGCCAGGAAACTTAAAATTAAAGACAGGCTGACAATGACCACGACATCTTGCCATCTTAAATGCGATGGTAAGTAGTTAATGAAATAGGCATCAAACAGATTCAAGCCCAAAACATTGTTCAGCCAGGCAATAAAACCACTGATGCTGGAGGCAAAAATAATTCCAAGAATCGCGCCGGAGACTGTCCCGATCACGCCAATCACGGTCCCTTGCACCATAAAGATTCGGGTAATCGTGCCCGGAGATGCACCTAAGGTCCGTAAAATTGCGATATCGGCTTTTTTGTCAGTCACCACCATCACCAGAGATGAGACAATATTAAAGGCTGCGACCAGAACGATTAAGAACAGTAACAGGCTGACCATGGCCTTTTCCATCTGAATCGCACTGAACAGGTTACCATGGGTATAGGTCCAGTCTGAAGCATAGAAATTGGCTGGCAGTTCACTCACAATGTCGTTGGCAACAGTAGGTGCGGCAAAAATATCGTCCAGCTTCATGCGTACGCCTTGTGCGCCATCCGGCAGACGTAACAGGGTCGAAGCATCATTCAGGGCGATATAGCCCATCATCGAATCAACTTCGGCACCAATGCTGAAAATCCCCACAATGGTAAAACGTTTAAAACGTGGCACCACACCGGCCGGTGATGGCGTTGCTTCAGGCAAGACCAAAGTAATACTGTCATTTAAACTGAGGCCCAAGGCATCGGTCATTTGCTTGCCCAGCACAATCCCAAACTCGCCTTTTTTCAGGTTATCAATGCTGCCTTCCACCATATGCTGATGAATAATCGAAACTTTCTTCTCATATTCCGGCTCGATACCGGTCACCATAATGCCGGAAACCTGACCGTGTGCGGTCAACATCCCCTGTAATTGGGTAAACGGTGCAGCACCTGTAACATGCTCATGTTGCTCAACTTTTTTTGCAAGTTCAGGCCAATCTGTTAAAATCTGGGTAGATGAAACAGTCGCTTGCGGAATCATCCCCAAGACCCGGTTCTTCAATTCACGGTCAAATCCGTTCATCACAGATAACACTGTAATCAGAACAGCAACACCTAAAGTGAGACCGATCATTGAAACCAGAGCAATAAAAGAAATAAAGTGATTACTGCGCCGAGCGCGCGTATATCTCAACCCTATATATAGCGAGATTGGTTTAAACATACCATCTAGTCCGAGGTAATACATTATGGAAAATTTACAGCATCAAAACGCTCAAAATGAACGTCGCGTGATGTCACGTATCGATGCTGCGTTGAGAATCAACTATCAGCTTATTTCTGATCAAGTTGCTCTTAATGATCCTTACGATCCTAATTTTATGTTGCCGCGTTATTTTCTACTACTCGCTGAATTAGATCAATTTGATCATGCGCTTAACTACGAATTAGAACAATTATCTGAAAAAGATCAACAAATTGCTCGAATCTTATCCTTATTCAACCAAAAATTAAACCTGATTACCGGTTCTTTATACGATGCAATTGTACAAAGCATGTTACCTGTACCAGAACAGGTCAACTTTTCCGAAAGCGGTTTAAGCTTCTACAGCGAGCGTGAAATTGCCGATGGCAGCTATATTCACGTGACCTTAAGTCATCCGGAAAATTTCTTTCATATTGCTGCAACTGCCCAGGTGGTCTATAGCAATGCCGAAGATAATGGCCGCTATCGTACCGGGGCCTATTTTATTACTTTACACCCGCAAGACCGCAGCAAACTGGCCGAAGTCATCCAGCAGTGTCAATCTAAATAAGTTTCAGGATGTGCCTGTTTACGTGCCAACGCCCGGCTTGCACGTAAATCATGGAAGAAATATAAGAACAAGCCAAACAATAAGACCAAAGCTCCGATCAGCACTGTCAAGCTCAGGGCTTCCTGATTCAGAAATGCACCAATTAGCAGGGCCAGCATTGGGGTCATGACAGTGGTCAGTGACAATGTGGTCGCCTGAATATTCTGTACCAGCTTAAAATAACAGAACATGGCAATCAGTGAAGCCATCACCACCGTATACAGTAAAGAGAATAAAGCCTTGGTTTCCGGAATTTCAGTCGGTGCATAAGGCCAGATTATTGGCAACATCAAAATTGCCATCAAGGTTGAAATCAGGATTGAACCAGTGGCCTGTGCCACAGGTTCCACCTTGGCATTCACTTTTTTGACCCAGAAAATGGACATGGCATAAATCAGCACGCTCAGCAGCATCAGACCAATCCCGACCGGCTGTACATGCTGGTTTTCTCCGCCCAGACAGATAATACCCAGTCCCAGCACTGCAACCAGCATCCCGAACCATTGCAGTTTTTTCAGACGCTGCTGAAAGGCAAAACGCCCAATCAGGCCGGCAATAATCGGCGCCAGACCAAACATCAGTGCAATCATGCCCGAACTTAAATAGCTGGTGGCCAGATAGGTAAAAATCTGGGAACCAAACAGGCTGCAGGAACCGGCCACATAACTGTGCAATGCCGTCTGATCAACCGGAAAACGCACTTTGAGTAGCAATAAAAAGACAAAGGCCAGCGGCAAGGCAATAAAAAAACGTAAAGCCAGCGCCCACAGCATATGCAAATCCGACACACTCCAGACAATCGCCAGCGGTGTCGAGGCCCAGATAAACACCAGCAGCATATAAGTCAGGGCAATATTATTTTTTGAAGGCATGTAATTCAGCCGGTTTTACGTTTTTGTTTTTGAATGGTCTGATCCAGACTGCTGGAAAATTCACGTTTATCGCGCTCAGAAATTGGCGGTGGCCCACCGGTCTGCACGCCAGCGCCGCGTAGAGTATCCATAAAATCACGTAAATGCAGCCGCGCTTTAACATTGGCAGTGGTATAGATTTCACCACGTGGATGAATCGCAATACCGCCCTTTTCAATCACCTGCGCTGCCAGTGGAATATCCTGAGTTACCACAATATCGTTGGCCTGCATCCGCTCAACAATTTCCTGATCGGCCGCATCTGCGCCGCTCATGACCTGCAGGGATTTAATCCGCACCGATGGAGTAATGCCCACATTCTGATTGGCTACAAAAATTACTTCGAGCTGATAGCGGTCAGAAGCCCGGATAATCACATCTTTTAAAATTCTTGGTAAGGCATCGGCATCCACCCACAGCTTAAATGGCAGCACTTTCAATTCCGGCAATTTTGATGTCCCTAGTGTAGCAAAATTCACTCAACGCCGCGGCGGGAAATACAGGCTTTTTCACCAAGATGCTGCTAGAGTAATAACACGCTGGATCAGCTGATTGTGCTTAAGCAGCTTAAGCTCATCTTTTGACTTTTCTCATCATTTCGGGCATTTTCAAAGGAGAAATCGGTGCCCAGACTTGAAAAATTTAAAACACCCTCGATTAAATAGATTAAGGCCACTCGACATTCTCTTAACGTGCTTATGAAAAATCAGAACAGACCAGACATCATTACCATTGAAGATCAAAGTTTTGGCAGCCATGTAGAGCATTGGACGCTGCTCACCGATCAGCCGAATGTTGATGTTCCCAAATGGTTAGGTCAGGCACTGGATGCACCCATCATGCCAATGGGGCTATGCGCACAAGAATGTGATATGGATGACAGCACCTGGCTGATTCAGGGTCCGGTCAAACAGCCGATTCAACTGGCGCAGGTCATTGCCGTAGAGGCCAATCAGCCGAAAGCGGTTAAAACGGCCTTTCCATGTTTTGAAAGCCCGTATAAAACCCCGGTGACCATTGAACGGATTATTAGCTGCCCTTCCAATACCCAGGCGGTTTTGGGATTAAATCTGGGTGAAAACACCACGGTCTATGCCTTTGACAGTCTGTATAGCGTCAATCACCACCAGTACCAAAAAGACCAGACTTATATCGCGCATCTGAATGGTTGGGCTTACGAGCTGGAAGCCGTGGCAGAAGATGAGCAACTGATTGTTGATGATCCTGCCTCGATTAAACATCACCGTGCCTTAAATGATATTCTGGCGGCCAATAATGGTGTTGCCCCGGCCAATTTGCAGGAACAGATTGACGCCTGGGAGCCAAAATCTGAAGAAGATAAAGCCCCGGTGACCGTGAATTTCTCCAAAATGGTGGCCTATTTATATGGTGAAGTCTTAGGACAGGAAGATGAAGCCTGGTTCCAGGGCAATGTGGTCGGTAAAACCCAAGCACAGTTTATGAATCAGGATTACACCCTGTATGATGTCTGCCTGATTCATGAAGACAACCAGCCAGCCACTTTAATCCGTATTGCGACCAAAGAACCCAAGTTTGCTGATTTTGAAATTGGCCAGTTCATTCGCGGCAATATCTGGATTCAGGTCAGTATTTACGCGAAAAAACAATAATTTATATTTAAAGAAAGACCTGCTTCAATATGAGCTTTCAGCTTGAAGCAGGTCTTTTTTGTATCTTTTGAATTTATTTGATTATATTTTATCCACAGTTTTATTCTAAATAGCACTATTTTAAATTCAAAAATCACTTATTTATCCACAGTTTTAAATTTTAAAGCTTATTATTTAATCTCTATTGATTTTCATAGACTTAGATTAAATCTGTTTAAAAATTGAATATTGAATAAATCCGGTCAACAGAATGAAGAGATGATGTTCTGATTTTAAATCGGCTGAAAAGTTTATTAAGGAAAATGTATTTAGTACTTTATTTAACCAATTTTTTATGTTAATAATATGTGACAAATCGAAAGTATCAACGATAAATAGATCACTGGAATATAATATCTATGAAAATCGTGCAAGAAGAAAACTTACAATCTGTTGAACATCAAATGGGTCAGCGTTATCGTCTGGATAAAATGTCCTGCCTGTTTTTTGTTCTGGGCATGATGATTTCTGCCTACCTGCTGCATCAATTTATTTTTTAATCCGTATTCCATATCCCATAAAAAAAGCCCATCCTGATGATGGGCTTTTTCGTATACGCTGGATTAGCCGTTGCGTTTGGCAAAGTCATCCATAAAGTTAACCAGTGCCTGAACACCTTCAAGTGGCACGGCATTATAAATGCTGGCACGCATACCACCAACTGAACGGTGACCAGCCAGATTCAACAGATGATTGGCTTCCGCTTCTTGCAGGAACTGTTTTTCCAGATCGGCATTGGCCAACGTAAATGGTACGTTCATGATCGAACGGTTGGCTTCAACAATCGGGTTGGCGTAGAAATCGCTTGAATCGATATAACCATAAAGCAGTTTGGCTTTTTCAAGGTTGGTCTGATGCATGGCATCAACCCCACCATTTTCCAGTAACCATTCAAAAACCAGACCAGATAAATACCAGGCATAGGTCGATGGCGTATTCACCATTGAACCATTTTTCGACTGATCTGAATATTTCAGGATGCTTGGAATTTCCGGCTTGGCCTGATCCAGTAAATCTTCACGGATAATCACCAGGGTTAAACCTGCCGGGCCAATATTTTTCTGTGCACCCGCATAAATTAAACCAAACTTGCTAACATCTAGCGGTGCAGACAGAATGCTAGATGAATAGTCACACACCAACGGCTTGTCGGTTTCAGGAATGCTGGCAAATTGCAGACCACCAATGGTTTCATTGTCGGCATAATGCACATAAGCTGCATCTGCAGATAAATCCCACTCGCTTTGCGCGCTAATCGCATGTTTACCATCAATCTGAATACCTGCGTTCACGACATGAATATCGCCATAACGCTGTGCTTCTTTTAATGCTTTTTCAGACCAGATACCGGTATGGATATAATCGGCCTTGTTATTTTTACCGAGCAGGTTTAATGGAATTGCCGAGAATTGTAAGGATGCCCCACCCTGCAAGAACAGTACTTTATAGTTCTCAGGAATGTTCATGAGTTTGCGTAAATCGGCTTCTGCTTTTTCTGCAACCGCAACATAATCTTTGCTACGATGGCTCATTTCCATGATCGAAAGGCCTTTGCCGTGCCAGTCCAGCATTTCTGCTTGAGCTTTTTCTAATACGGCAGTGGGTAATGCAGCAGGGCCAGCACAGAAGTTGTACGCGCGCATGATTTTTCCTTGTCAAGGTGAAACACAATAAAATAGGCATTTAACCACATCTTGCTCAGGCTTGCACAAAATTATTTCAATCTTGGCACGCAGATACAGTCGAAAAATCAATATAGATTCACAAGATAATTTGAAATTTTCCAGCAGATTGGAAACCTATCTCACTCTATATCTAGCCCAATGTGGATGACCTCTTTCTATTACTTAAATACATTTTGCACTGATCTTGAATATATATGCAGTAATACGCAGCGATCTGGTAAAGCTTAGTAAAATGTAGTGATTAAGAGTGCACTCACTCACCAAATACCTGAATATTCAAGTTGCGGATTTTACTGCTACCGCCCGGCTGGTCAAAGCTGACGTCATATTGCACCAGATTTTTCGGATATGCATATTCATAGCTAATCTTGTACTGACCCGGCTGATTACTACCGGTTTCAATACTTTTGGTCATTAGGGTACGCGATTTATATTCGCCTTTTGGAATCACCTTGGCAAAGCGTTTCATGACTTTCTGGTTGTCCTGAAAATGGCTTTTGAGTTCTGGTTCGAGATGATTCAGAAACTGCTCGAACTCGCCATCACGTAAATTGTCATAGGCCGCCTGTGCCACCTGTTCCTGCTGCGGACTCGGATTTGGAATGGCGTCCATGGCTTTTTGACCCAGCTGATCACATCCGGCCAAAGCCAGAACACTCAAGCCTATCCATAATTTAAGCTGCATATCGGGTTATTCCTGTACGGTACTGTGTAAAAAAGGACGCCGAAGCGTCCTTTTCATGAGAAGAAAAATTATTCTTCAGCCGGTTTTTCATCCTGCTCAGCAGCTGCTGCATCGGTCTCTAGCGTATCTAAAGCTGTATTTTCATCAGCTAAATCTTCAGAAAATTCATCTTCTTCCACGGCTTCAATCGCTTCTACACCCACCAAGGTTTCATTTTCACCTAAACGGATTAAACGTACACCTTGCGCATTACGACCAGTTTCTGCCACTTCCGAAGCACGGGTACGTACCAGCGTACCGCCATCCGAAATCAGCATCAATTCTTTCGAAGCATCAATGGCCACCGCGCCGACCAGTTCACCGTTACGTTCAGAGGTCTTGATTGCAATTACACCCTTACCGCCACGTTTTTTGGTCGGGAAGTCATCGACCGGAGTACGTTTACCATAACCATTGGCGGATGCACACAGCACTTCACCGGTTTCTGGTACCACGACCAGCGATACAATCCGGCTCACAAAATTGCTGTCGGTTGCATCATCTTCGCTATCGGCTGTATCGTCTTCGGCTTCTTCCGCTTGCGCTGCCCCAATGGTGACACGCATACCACGCACACCCTTGGCTGAACGGCCCATGGCACGAACATCAGTTTCAGCAAAACGGATCGCCTTACCTTCATTCGAGAACAGCATGATTTGCTGTTCGCCATCGGTAATCGCCACGCCAATCAGGGTGTCTTCTTCGTTCAGTTCAATAGCACGTAAACCGTTAGAACGCACATTGCTGAACTGCTCCAGCTCGACACGTTTAACCGTACCAGACGCTGTTGCCATAAACACATAGAAGTTTTTGCGCAGATTTTCAGCCTGCTCGGCAAATTCTGCAACAATTTCATCATCCAGGTCTGTGGCTGACAGCTCTAGGCCCAGCTGCTTTAACTGAACACGCAAGGCATCCGACAGATCATCACCATCTGCCAGTTCTGCAAATGCGGCTTCAAGTTCGGCATAATGGCTAGCAATTACTTGATTTTGCTGTAATTGTACTGAGTTGGCTTTCACAAAACTACGGAAATCGGCCAGACGCTCTTTGAATTTCTTCGGTGCATCAATTACTGGCAGAATCGCGGTAATGGTTTCATTGGCATCTAATGGCAACAGGTTGACCATTGGACGGCCTTTCGAACCACGTGAAGCTTGTGGCACTTCAAATACTTTCAGGCGATAGACCTTACCGACATCGGTAAAGCACAGTACGGTCGCGTGGTTCGAGGTGACAATCAGATGCTGGATATAATCATCTTCTTTCATGCTTGTGGCAGACTTACCACGACCACCACGGCGCTGAGCCTGATAATCGGACAATGGCTGAGTCTTGGCATAACCGGATTGTGAAACGGTTAACACCACCTGCTCTTCAGGAATTAAATCTTCACGCGAGAAGTCGATGCGGGATTCAACAATTTCAGTGCGACGTGCATCGCCATATTGCTGCAATACCAGCGCCAGCTCTTCACGAATCACCGCCATCAATAAATTAAAGTCATTTAAAATAGCAGTGTATTCAGCGATTTGCGCCAGAATTTCAGAATATTCTGCATGTAACTTGTCTTGTTCCAGACCGGTTAAGCGGTGTAAACGCAGTTCCAGAATCGCACCGACCTGCGCTGGAGAAAGACGATAAACATCTCCATCCAAACCAAATGGACGGCTTAAATCTTCACCTTCAATTTCATCCGGGCGAATAGACACGGAACCGGCTTTTTCCAGCAATGCCACCACACCACCAGCGGCCCATTCGCCAGCCTGTAAACGCTCACGCGCTTCGGCCGGGTTGGCAGAAGTTTTAATGGTTTCGATGATGGCATCAATATTCGCCAAAGCAACGGTCAGACCTTCCAAGATATGACCGCGTTCACGTGCTTTGCGCAGTTCATACATGGTACGGCGAGTCACCACTTCCTGGCGGTGACGGATAAACGCAGCAATGATGTCTTTCAGGTTCATCAGTTTTGGCTGGCCGTTGTCGAGGCAGACCATGTTGATACTGAACGAGTTTTCCAGCTGCGTGTTCAGGAACAGGTTATTGACGATGACTTCGGCGTTCTCACCACGTTTCAAGTCAATCGCAATGCGCATACCGTCTTTATCGGACTCGTCACGTAACTCCGAGATTCCTTCCAGTTTTTTCTCTTTAACCAGTTCAGCAATACGCTCAATGGTTTTGGCTTTGTTAACCTGATACGGAATTTCAGTAAAGACAATGGTGGTACGACCAGATTTCTGGTCTTCTTCAAAATGATATTTACCACGGATATGCAAACGGCCTTTACCGGTACGGTAAGCATCGACAATGCCCGATTTACCGTAAATGATGCCGCCTGTCGGGAAGTCTGGACCACTGATGTGTTCCATCAGGCCTTCAATGCTGATATTCGGATTATCGGCATAGGCCAGGCAGGCATTAATCACTTCGGTAAGGTTATGCGGTGCCATATTGGTCGCCATACCGACGGCAATACCGGCAGAACCATTCACCAGCAGGTTTGGAATACGGGTTGGCAGAACGTCAGGAATACGCTCCGAGCCATCGTAGTTATCGACCCAATCTACGGTATCTTTTTCCAGATCGGCCAGGAGTTCATGGGCCAGCTTGGTCATACGTACTTCGGTATAACGCATTGCGGCCGCACTATCGCCATCAATCGAACCGAAGTTACCCTGACCATCCACCAGTTGATAACGCAGACTGAAGTCTTGCGCCATACGAACGATGGTTTCATAGACTGCGAAATCGCCGTGTGGATGGTATTTACCGATCACATCACCCACAACACGGGCAGACTTTTTGTAGGCTTTGTTGTAGTCATTGCCCAATTCGTGCATTGCATAAAGCACACGACGATGAACAGGTTTTAAACCATCTCGTACATCTGGCAATGCCCGTGACACAATCACGCTCATTGCATAATCGAGATATGAATGCTTGAGTTCATCCTCAATGGCAATCGGTCTAATTTCCGATACGCTCATGCATACTCCTTGTTATACAAGCAGATTTCTGCCCGCATTTTATATCGTAAATTTGGCAAAAAATTTAACTCAAAACTTGAGTTAAAAAACGAAAATTTAGCTGGGAATTATAGCATAAATAGTCCTATTTTTGTGTCATCCTGTTCATCTTAATCTTGTTAATTTTCTAATGTTTAAAGATGAGTTTTTGGTACATTTTTAAGCTATTTTTGCCAATCGGTCTTGCAGCTACTTTTCATCAGCATATCCAGCTGTGAAATCCATCGCGCCACATGGCATTTCTGCTCATTTGATCAATATTGCGCTATGCATAAAATATACGCTTTGCGACAAAATTGGCCTTGGATCAAGCAATCTTCTTTTTTGAAATAAAAGACATAAAAAAATCATGCCTCGGACAAGGCATGATTTATATTTGAGAGCATGATGTGAAACCCACTTAGTTCTTGGCCACCGCTTCGTGATCATCCAGCTCCAGATATACTGGCTCGGCCACCACTGGCGGTTTATCCTGCTTCATAATATGCAGAGTCATCATGAATAAGCCCAGGATTAACGGGAATTCATACATTTCTTCCATAAAATCTTTATAAGCCACATCGTGCAGGAAAATAAAGCTGATGGCACGGCCATGTTCGATAGAATCTGCGGCAATTAGACCGACTACACTCAAAATTAAAACCCAGAGCGGCAAGGATACCGACTTAAATTTACGCACAATTTCGGCACGCAAATGACGAGAGAACAGCATAAACACCACAGGCGCAATCAGCACAATTGAAATCGCTCTGAAATACACTTTCGGCACTTCCGGAAAATAATCTCGCCCCCAGCTGATACTGCGGCCAAACAACAATAGCCACCAGCAAATTGCCCATAACCAGAACTGCTTTTGTCCATCCGCCAAATCAAAAGGACGGATATAAAAATAACTGAATATTGCACAGAACAATAATAAGAAAGCCTGAACATTTTCAACGCCACGCACGAGCTGACCATCTAAAACTGGCAGATGCAAATCGACCAGGAATGGCAAACCTAGACACAGCAGAAATAAGATAAAGACTTGATTGGACAATCGGGTATCAAAACTCAATGGGAGACTCCGGCTGACGAAATCAGAGATTTCAAAAACCGGCATACTAGCATAATTTTTAGACTCTTCTGCTGTTTATTGAATTTAACAATACTAAAAATGTTAAATTTTGATGAATTCCGATAAAAAATTACAGAATAAAAAACGCCCCTGAACAAAACAGCAAAGTAAAAACTTTTACTGCTTGCGCAAGAGCGTCTTTTTAACCGAAGTTCAGGAATTAGATTTTAGAAACCAATTCTGGAACTACAGTGTTCAAGTCACCTACTAACCAGTAGTCAGCTACTGCGTTAATTGGTGCTTCTTCATCTTTGTTGATCGCAACGATCACTTTAGAATCTTTCATACCGGCCAAGTGCTGGATCGCACCTGAGATACCCACAGCGATGTACAGATCAGGCGCAACAATTTTACCTGTTTGACCAACCTGCATATCGTTTGGAACGAAGCCCGCGTCAACCGCTGCACGAGATGCACCTTGTGCTGCACCCAGTTTGTCTGCCAGTGGATCAAGTACTTTGTGATAGTTCTCACCTGAACCTACACCACGACCACCAGATACTACAATACGCGCAGCTGTTAATTCAGGACGTTCAGATTTCACGATTTCTTCGTTCACAAACTTAGAAATACCTGCATCGCCTGTAGAAGCTGCTGCTTCAACCGCAGCTGAACCACCTTCCGCAGCAACCGCATCAAATGCTGTACCACGTACAGTACCTACAACAATTGCTTCTGAAGATTCAACAGTTGCAATCGCGTTACCTGCATAAATTGGACGCTTGAATGTGTTTGGGCTGTCCACTGCAATAATGTCAGTAATCATGCTGACATCCAGCAATGCTGCAGCGCGAGGTAAAATGTTTTTACCTGTCGTTGTAGATGCTGCAAGGATATGGCTATAGCCTTTACCCAATTCAGCAACCAGTTTTGCGACATTTTCAGCCAGCTGATTTGCATAGGCAGCATCATCAGCCAGTAATACTTTGCTCACGCCCGCAACTTTAGCTGCCTGATCAGCAACTGCTTGCGCGCCAGAACCAGCAACCAATACAGTGATATCACCACCGATTTTTTGAGCTGCAGCCACAACGTTTAACGTTGCACCATTTAGTGCTTTGTTGTCGTGCTCAGCGATAACTAAAATACTCATGATTTATATCCTTCTGTATTAGATCACTTTCGCTTCATTTTTTAATTTTTCAACAAGCTCATCTACAGACTTCACTTGTACGCCCGCTTTACGTTCAGCTGGTGACTCAACTTTTACAGTTTTCAGTTTAGTCCCGGCTGATACACCGTAATCTGCAGGAGACTTGGTATCCAGCGGTTTTTTACGCGCTTTCATAATGTTTGGAAGTGCCGCATAACGTGGCTCATTCAAACGCAAGTCAGTCGTGATGATTGCTGGCAGTGATAATTCAACAGTTTGTAAACCGCCATCGATTTCACGTGTCACTTGTACTTTGTCGCCGTCTACTTTCACTTCAGAAGCGAATGTACCTTGACCTGCGCCCAGTAAAGCACCCAACATCTGACCCACCTGGTTTGAGTCATCATCGATTGCCTGTTTACCTAAAAGGATCAGTTGTGGCTGCTCTTGCTCAACAACACCTTTTAAAATTTTAGCCACTTCAAGTGCGCCAATTTCATCTGCAGTTTCAACTAAAATACCGCGGTCAGCACCAAGCGCCATAGCAGAACGGATTTGTTCCTGCGCTTCTTTAGGACCGATAGAAACAACAACGATTTCTGAAACTGTTCCTTTTTCTTTTAGACGAACCGCTTCTTCCACGGCGATTTCACAGAATGGGTTAATTGACATTTTAACGTTAGTAAGGTCAACCCCACTATTGTCCGGTTTAACGCGAACTTTAACGTTGGCATCAACCACACGTTTTACAGCAACAAGAGCCTTCATGTAATCCTCGGCTGTTTTAGTAAATGTAAAAGATGAGAAAAGTTAAGATAACTCTTCACTTAAATTTTTGTAGGTGTCTTATCTTGCAATGGGTTTGGCATTTCGGTCAAGTCACAATTGCCCAAGAAGCTGTAAAAATGCGTAAAAATAGCTGAACGTTGCGTTCATACTTTTTTCATCCAGCTTAACCCAGCTATATTTCAGCCAGATTAAGCTATATTTTAACCATTGATTTATATTATCTTTTTATCTTATGTATCACATCAGTTGTTCTGATTAACTAGCCAGCACAATAAAATGAATTATTATTCATTTTTTAACATAGCAGACCGAAACCTGGCTATTTTGATGTCATTTAGGATAGCAGTTTGTATCCCCTGCCAGACTTTGGTCTAAGATGACCATCGGTTCATTTCTGTTTTTGTAACAATTCTCTTTTTCACGCTCTCCATATAAAAAAGCATGTCGACCTAGGACATGCTTTTTCTAAATTTCACAGCTTAATTGACCATTAACCAGCTGGCCGCCAGCGCCAGTAAACCACCAGATGTACCATCAATCCACTTCTGTTTACGTTCATCCAGCTGGGTTTTCTGGGTGATTTTGGCAAAGATCAGACTTAACGCGCAGTACACAATAAAAATTAGCCCAATAAAAATGCAGGACAATAACAAGCCTTGAGTAACGGTATTTCCAGTTTTATCAATAAACTGCGGCAAAATCGCAAAGTAAATCAGCATGCCTTTTGGATTCAACAGTGCCGTAAAAAATCCTTTGCGCACCGGATGACTGCTGCTGCGACTTTCAATCGCCAGCTTTTTCTTGCTCAATACCGACTTGAATAAACCCACCGCCAAATACAGCAAATATGCAATCCCTAACCAGCGAATCGCTTCAAATAATAGCGGAAAGGACACAATAATCGCGGCAATTCCCAACGCCACCAGAATCGAATGCACCAGATAACCACTACACACGCCGACTGTGGCCATCATGCCTGCTTTTGCATCTTTACCCATCACTTTCGACAAAATGAATAACATATCCGGCCCCGGCGTAAAAATCAGCGGCAACACAGTCAATGCAAAAAGTACCCATACAGACATTTCCTTTTTCCCGTCGTACTTGAGAAAGTGAAAATTAGTATCTGCGAAACGCTATAAAATAGGATTTCAAATATTCTATAATTTAAATAATTTTTCAAATTATCCTCTAATTTATGAAGCAATATCCAAAGTCTGTTCGAATAAAGCTGGATCGCATCGATAAAAATATCATTCGAGCTTTACAGAACAATGGCCGCATTCAGAATAACGATTTGGCCCGTGAAATTGGCCTGTCGCCGTCCTCCTGCTTAAGACGGGTGAAAATTTTAGAAGAAGCCGGAGTAATCCAGAATTACACTACGGTGGTGGACCCGCATAAGATTGGGTTTCAACTGATTTTATTTTCCCGGATCTGGCTGGTCGGGCAGGATGCCGAAACTATTGATACCTTCATTGAGGCGATGAAAGAATTACCGCAGGTGATGGAGTGCTATATTATTTTGGGGGAATGCGATGCGATGCTGAAAGTGGTGGTGCCCGATTTAGAAAGTTATCGTAAATTTCAGTCCACCCATTTAACCAAAAAAAATGGCATCACCAGTGTCAAAACCGATTTGCCAAGTCAAATTATTAAACAGAGTTTTCAGCTGCCGCTGGAAGATTTATAAGCCTAGCCGGCGATTTTGAAGATTGTTAAGTTGCAGCACGCAAGATAACCTTCTCTTGCTATGCTGCACGCAGTACTTATATTTAAGCCTGCTGACCATCCAAAAAGTCGCGGTGCACGTGGCTTAAATCAATCAGGTCATATTCAGCCAGATTAAACACTTTCCAGACCTGCATAAAATCTTCAGTTGCATCGACGGTTTGGGTCAATTGCTGGCTTTCCTGCCACTGACGATCGGAAATCCATAAATAGCCTTGACCTGTTTCCGTATGAACTGCCTGCACCTTACCTTGTGCGTTAATGCCTTGAATCACGGCCTGTTCAGGTAAAATGGCCTGCATGGCTGGCAGGTTAATTTCCACAAAGTGTTTCACCTGTCTTAAACCATAACCGGCAAAAATTTCTTTTTGCGCCGGACTCAGCTGTTCATATTTTTGTTGAATATCCGAAATCATATCTATGCCTTTACATTTTTCCCAAATCATCAATCAGGTTGGGTCCTCGGAATTTTTGTGCTCGTTCTGAATATTACTCGAGTCAAAAATTAACCCTCTTTATACGCCATCTCCACCTTTATTTTTATTCTACAATGGTGGCACATGCTCATGCCTGACACCTCTATTCTAGTCTTTCACCCGTGAATTGAAAGTCCTTTTCACTTGCCTCAATTCAGCCCTGCTCTTTGCGCTGCGCCCTTGGATGAGCCTGATCATAAACCTGCGCCAAATGATCAAAATCGACATGAGTATAAATTTGCGTGGTGGTCAAATTACTGTGCCCCAACATCTCCTGCACCGCACGCAAATCACGGCTATTAGATAACATGTGGCTGGCAAAACAATGTCGCAATAAGTGCGGATGCAAATCGACATTGACACCAGCACGCTGGGCCTGCAACTTGACCCGGTTTTCAATTTGCCGCGCACCGAGTGGCTGACCTTTTTCCGTAATAAACAGCTGCGCATCCGGGACAAAATCACCCTGCCACAGCGGATAAATCTGTAGCCAGCGCATCACACTGTCTTTGGCTTTAGAACCAAACGGTACCACCCGGGTTTTATTGCCCTTACCGGTAATCCTCAATAACTGCCGGTTAAAATCCAGATCTTTAATTCTTAAGCCCTGTACTTCCGCCAGGCGCAATCCACTGGAATACAGCAGCTCTAAAATCGCTTTATCACGGACCCAGAGCTGTTTTTGCCGCTCTGACTCCGGCTCTGGCTGATCTAAAATCTGCTGTACCGTTTCAATATCGACCATGCCCGGCAAAGGACGTGGCTGACGTTTTAACTGAAAATCATCAGCCGGATTAAACGCCAAATAACTCCCCTGTTCAGCCCATTTCATAAACTGGCGAATAGAAGACAACATGCGCTGCAAACTGCTGGAACTCAGCTGCTGCGCTTCGACCTTATACGCCAGAAACTCACGTAAGTCAGCGGTTTCCACATCGGCCAGCGGCATGTTTTTCTGCTGACAAAAATGAAGGAAATCACCAACATCACGTGCATAAGCATGCAAAGTATGTGCCGACTGATGCTGGATTTCGCGTTGTTTCAGCCACATCTCCAGTAACTGTTCAGCACTTAACTTCATCACACCATCCTATGTTCTGGTAAAAAATTGTCTTTTAAAAAGTAGCTTTGCAAAAATAGTCGTGTAAAAAACGGTTGATCTCCCCGGCGACACGTTCAGCCTGCGAGGATGCAAACCAGTGATCAGCATCGGGCATAATCACCAATCGGGCATTCGGCAACTGCCGGGCCAGAAACTCACCAACGGCAACCGGACTCAATTCATCCTGATCGGCCCAAAGCAATAACACCGGCAGATCAATACTGGCCAATTGTTCCGGATGATAATAGGTCTGATCTTCCACAAACCACTGCGGCAGCTTGGCCCATTGCAGGGGCTCAATCTCACGCCAGTCTTTGGCCTGAAACGGAGTTAAATCCAGCCCGCCCGAAGTAGCCATTAACACCAAGGCCCGAAGTCTATTCGGCTGCTGCAATGCAGCGGCTATGGCCAACACTCCGCCCATTGACTGGGCAATCAGAATGCTGTCCTCTTCAATCTGACTGATCACCCGCGTTTTCAGATCGGCCAGACTCTGAATGCTGGCATCGGCTTCTACCCCATCAAAACCGGGATAAGCAATCACGGTTTTCCGGGCCGATGCTGGCAACCGGGCCATTAACGGCTGCCAGAATTGCTGACTACCTGAGGCACCCGGCAGAAAAACAAGTTTATGCATCATCATGGCTCTGCAGGCAAAACTCAAATCATCCTAACATAAAAAAGCACCGTGAATAGAACGGTGCTTTTGTATAGGAGATAGTCAGATTAGCCCTGGAAATAACGTAAATCCAGACGGCCTTCATAGACATTGGCAGTTGGACCGGTCATCCAGACCACATCGCCTTCTTTCCATTCGATCTGTAACTTGCCACCCGCCAGCTCAATTTCAACTTTGCTGGCCAGTAAGCCACGGCGCATCCCGGAAACCGCTGCCGCACACGCGCCCGTACCGCAGGCCAACGTTTCACCGACACCACGCTCAAACACACGTAAACGGGCATGCTGCTCATCCAGAATTTGCATAAAGCCGGCATTCACGCGCTGCGGGAAACGCTCATGCGATTCAATTTGTGGACCTAAACGTGCGACATCAGCCGTCAGAATATCCTGCACAATGGTCACAGCATGTGGATTACCCATATTGACCACATCAATGCTCAGCTTCTCTTCATTGGCCAGCATCAGGTCATATAAGTTATCCGGTTCATCGGCAATAAACGGAATTTCTTGCGGCAGGAATTTCGGCTGCCCCATATTTACCCGCACCCAGCCATTTTGACCCAGTTCCGGCTCGACAATCCCGGCTTTGGTTTGCACCTTGATTTTGGTTTTGCTGGTCAGCTGGCGCTCATGCACAAAACGCGCAAAACAGCGTACGCCATTACCACACTGCTCGACTTCTGAGCCATCGGCATTAAAAATACGGTATTTAAAATCGGCATTCGGAACATCAGGTGGCTCAACCACCAGCAACTGGTCAAACCCGACACCAAAGTGACGGTCGGCCAGACGCTGAATGATCAGACTATCGAAATAGGCGCGCTGGCTGATTAAATCAACCACCATAAAGTCATTGCCCAGACCATGCATCTTGGTAAATTCTAAAAACATCCTGATTTACTCCTTAAGGCAATAAACGCTCACGTTCCCAGAGTGATTCAATGGTTTCACGTTCACGAATCAGATGTGCCTGATCACCATCGACCATCACTTCTGCAGCACGGCCACGGCTGTTGTAGTTGGAGCTCATCACAAAACCATAAGCGCCGGCACCCAGCACTGCCAGTACATCGTTTTCCTGAATGGCAAGATCACGCTCTTTACCAAGGAAATCACCTGTTTCACAGATGGCACCGACTACATCCCACTGTTGGGTTTCGACATCGGTACGTGGCGTCACCGGCTGAATGTCCATCCACGCTTCATATAAAGCAGGACGAATCAGGTCATTCATTGCCGCATCAATAATTGCGAAATTACGGTGATTGGTCGGTTTGAGTAAATCGACTTTGGTCAGCAGCACACCGGCATTGGCGGAAATACTACGGCCCGGTTCCATATACACTTTCAGGCCCAGTTTTTCTAAAGCCGGGCGCAGTGCATTGGCATATTCTTCAACCGATGGCGGAGTTTCATCTTTATAGGTCACGCCCAAGCCACCACCAATATCAATGTGTTTGAGTGTGATGCCCATCTGTTTCAGCTGCTCGATCATCAGCATGACCCGATCCAGCGCATCAACAAAAGGCTGGGTTTCGGTCAGCTGTGAACCGATATGGCAGTCAATCCCGACAATGTCCAGATTAGGTAACGATGCTGCATATTGATAGGTATCAAATACACTATCTGATGGAATACCGAATTTGTTTTCTTTTAAACCGGTTGAAATATAAGGATGGGTTTTGGCATCGACATCCGGATTCACACGTAAAGAAATTGGCGCTTTAACCTTCAGTTCAGCCGCCACTTTCTGAATCCGATCCAGCTCTGCATAGGATTCAACGTTAAAGCAGGCAATGCCCACTTCCAGTGCTTTTTTAATGTCAGCTTCGGTTTTGCCTAAACCTGAGAATACAATTTTCGAAGCATCGCCACCGGCTTTCAACACGCGCGCCAGCTCGCCGCCGGTCACGATATCAAAACCCGCACCGAGCTTGGCCAATACATTCAGCACCGCAATATTGGAGTTTGACTTGACCGCAAAACAGATTTGATGGTCGATAAAGCCAAAAGCACGATCCATATCTAAATAATGCTTTTCAAAAGTTGCTTTTGAATAAACATAAAGTGGTGTGCCAAATTGCTGCGCCAGCTGTTGTAAAGAACATTGTTCGGCGTGCAAAACCCCATTGATGCGGGTGAAACTCATGAATGTATCCTTTCTATGAACGTTAAGGTGTCGTCGTGGAATTCGAAGCTACAGGTGCAGCAAACTGTTGCTGTACCGGTGCAGGTGTCGGCTCTTCAGGATGTTGCTCTGAATCGACATTGGGATATAACAGATATTTGGCACGTTTGTCGTAATTTGGATCACTCGGCAACTGTAAAGCTCCCGATTGACCACAACCGACCAGTACAAAACTGGCTGTCAATAAACTGATGCAGCAAATGACAGAACGCATCTGACCACCTATTTAAAATTTTCAATGAAGTATAACGCGATCACTGCTGTGACCAAAGTGTTAAACGCTAGAGATTAGCTTGTACCATAAAAAAACGCCAGTTGGACACTGACGTTTTTTGTTGTGCAATGGCTTATTTCTGTTTTGGCTTATAGAAACCGAAATAGCCAATCAGCAGAATCACAAACCAGATCGGACTGATCATTAAGGCTTGCAAGGTATCTGGCTCCAGGGACAGCACATAGATCATGCTAATAAAGAAGATAATCACCATCCAGCAGGTAAACAGGCCACCCGGCAATTTAAAAGTCGACTGGGCATGCAGTTCCGGACGGGTTTTGTAATAGACAATATAGCTCCAGATAATAATCAGCCAGACGCAAATAAATAGAATGGTTGAAAGCGTGGTCGCCAACGTAAAGGCTTTCACGGTATCGGGTACGAAATATTGCAAGGCCGCACCCAACAGCAGACACACCGCCGAGAAATACAGCGCATTGGCTGGTACGGCACGTTTATTTAAACGGCCAAAAGCTTTAGGGCCCTGCTGCTCACGTGACAGACCAAACAGCATCCGGCTGGTTGAGAATACACCACTGTTCATCGACGACATCACCGAAGACAGCACCACCAGATTCATGATAATCGCCGCGGCCGCAATACCCGCCTGACTGAACAGGTTTACAAACGGTGAGATATTTGGATCAATCTGGTTCCATGGCGTTACCGACATCACAATTAATAAGGCCAATACATAGAAAATGATGATACGTACCGGAATCGAGTTCACTGCTTTCGGCAGGTTTTTCTCTGGATCTTTGGTTTCAGCCGCTGTGGTACCGACCAGTTCTACCCCAACAAAGGCAAAAATCGCAATCTGGAAACCGGCCAAGAAGCCCATAGTACCTGTCGGGAACAGGCCGCCATGACTCCAGATATGTGTAAAGGATGCGACTGTGCCGGCATCTGAGGTAAAACCGGTAAAAATCATCCATAAACCGACTGCAATCAGCACAATAATGGCAATAATTTTAATCAGCGCAAACCAGAACTCCATTTCACCAAACAGCTTCACGGTCACCAGGTTTAAGCCCATAATGAAGACAATAGCTGCAATACTGATCATCACCCCTTCTTCAGGCGTAAACGGCATCCCGCCATTAAAGAATTGCAGGTAATAAATAATCGCCGACAGGTCTGCAATGCCGATGGTGATCCAGCACAGCCAGTAGGTCCAGCCGACGAAATAGCCGGCCCACGGGCCAATCAGGTCGGTGCTGAAATCAATAAAGGATTTATATTGCAGATTGGACAGCAACAGTTCGCCCAGCGCCCGCATCACGCAGAACACCATAAAACCAATAATCATATAAATAATCAGGATCGATGGCCCGGCCAGGCTGATGGTTTTGCCTGAGCCCATGAACAATCCTGTTCCAATGGCGCCACCAATGGCAATCAGCTGTAAATGCCGGTTAGATAAGCTTCGCTGCAGATCGCCTTTTTCTTGTGACGAATTTGTATTTTGATACGACATTATTGAATTCAACTTCAGTGTTAACCACGACAAACTAACGTAAAAGAAATCAGAAAACAAAAAGAAATGCCGCTTCATCTATATTTTCTGCGGAATAATTAAATTTAATTTATTTTTCTTATAACAAAAAGTTATCAATTTATCCAAAGGGAGGATTGACAAGGTTTATATCAATTTTCTTGTCAAAACATAAATTCTGTGTAACAAATAAAAATGCAGCACGCAACTATATCTCTTGCTCAGGATGAGCATGGCATATCAATTGCTTATATAGAAAACAAAATATCTATTTTGAGACATAAGAAGAAACAATGATGCAAGATTTACAAACACTCATGGAAACCCTTAGTGGCTGGGTCTGGGGCCCATATATGCTGGTGCTGATTGTCGGTACCGGGATATTCCTGACCTTCCGCCTGCTGTTCTGGCAATTCCGGATGCTGCCGTTGGCCTTTAAACAGGTTTTTGGCAAACACCCGGACAAACATTCCGGCGATATTTCCCAATTCGCCTCCCTCATGACCGCACTTTCTGCCACCATTGGTACCGGTAATATTGCCGGTGTGGCCACAGCCTGCGTACTCGGTGGTCCGGGCGCCGTATTCTGGATGTGGATGACCGCCCTGTTCGGGATGGCGACCAAATATGGCGAAGGTGTTTTGGCGGTCAAATACCGGGTAAAAAACGAGAAAGGTGAAATGTCCGGTGGTCCAATGTATTACATTGAACGTGGCCTGAAATGGAAATGGCTGGCGCTGATTTTCGCCTTTTTCGGTGCAGTGGCCTCCTTCGGGATTGGTAGCTCGGTGCAATCCAACACGGTAGCACTGGCCGTTGAAAATGGCTTTGGCCTGGAAACCTGGATTACCGGCATCATCATTACCGTATTTTCAGCCCTGGTAATTCTGGGCGGGATTAAATCCATCGCCAAAGCCTCTTCGGTTATTGTGCCGATTATGGCGGTTGGTTATATGGCCGGTGGTTTGGTCATCATCCTGAATAACCTTGAACTGGTGGTGCCAGCACTCAAAATGATTGTCACCTATGCCTTTACCGGTGAAGCTGCCGCAGGTGGTGCGATTGGTGCCGCGATCCGTTATGGTGTTGCGCGCGGGGTCTTCTCCAATGAAGCCGGTATGGGTTCTGCGCCAATTGCTGCCGCTGCGGCCAAAACCGACCATCCGGCACGTCAGGGTCTGGTTTCAATGACTGGTACCTTTATTGACACCATTATTGTCTGTTCAATTACCGGTATTGTGCTGGTCATGGGCTTTATTATGGCCGGCCAGTCTTTTGGTGATCAGAACGGTGCAGTACTGACCATTAGCGTATTCGACAAACTGCTGCCGGGAATCGGGGGCTGGGTGGTGACTTTCGGGGTGATCTTCTTTGCCTATTCGACTATTTTAGGCTGGAGCTATTACGGTGAAAAATGTGCGACCTATCTGCTTGGTGAGAAATTTGTACTGCCGTATCGCCTGATTTACATTGCGTCGGTGTTTATTGGCTGTGTCGCAACCCTAGATCTGGTCTGGCTGTTTGCCGATACCTTTAACGGTTTAATGGCGGTACCGAACTTGATTGCCTTATTGCTGCTGTCGGGTGTGATTGCCAAAGAATCGAAAGATTTTATTGCACGACGCAAATCCGGCGAACTTTACTAAACCGTTTAGACAAAACCACAAGATTAACCACCTGCGGGTGGTTTTTCTTTGCCGCTGTATCAACAATTTGAAAATCGGCATTTCCTCTGTATGCTGTGGGGCAAGATTTAAAAAACACATTCCAGACGTTTATTTATGGCAAAAGCAAAAAGTGTCTATCGCTGTGAACAATGCGGCGCAGATCATCCCAAATGGGCCGGTCAATGTTCAGACTGTGGTGAATGGAACTGTTTAACCGAAGTCAGCATTGCCCCTGCGGTGACCCATCGAGCCCAGCCACGCATGGGCGGTGGCTATGCCGGTCAGGCTTCAACTGTAACTACTTTAAACCAGATTTCGGTCTCTACCGAAACCCGCCTTGCCACCGGTATTGGCGAATTTGACCGGGTACTTGGTGGTGGTCTGGTCACCGGTTCAGTGGTGCTGATTGGCGGTGATCCCGGAATTGGTAAATCGACCATTTTGCTGCAAACCGCGACCCATATGGCCGCCAGCAACAGCGCTGCCTTATATGTCACCGGTGAAGAATCCTTATCACAGGTGGCCTTACGCGCGCAGCGTCTGGATTTACCGACCGATCAGCTCAAAGTGATGGCTGAAACCTGTGTGGAACGGATTTGTGAGGTACTGGCCCAGCAACGTCCTGCGGTGGCGATTCTGGACTCCATCCAGACCTTATATACTGAAACCTTGCAGTCTGCACCGGGCGGCGTATCGCAAATCCGTGAATCGGCGGCGCTCCTGACCCGTTTTGCCAAAAATAGTGGCACAGCCTTGTTTATTGTCGGTCATGTGACCAAAGAAGGTGCATTGGCCGGGCCACGTGTGCTGGAACATATGGTGGACTGTGTGCTGTATTTTGAAGGTCAGTCCGATTCCCGCTACCGGATGATTCGTGCGGTCAAAAACCGTTTTGGCGCGGTCAATGAACTGGGCGTGTTTGGCATGACCGATAAAGGCTTGCGTGAAGTGGCCAATCCGTCAGCGATTTTCCTGAGCCGTTATGATGAAGCCATTCCCGGCTCAATTGTGATGATTAGCCGCGAAGGCACCCGTCCGCTGTTGGTGGAAGTACAGGCACTGGTCGATGATGCACATGGTCAGCCGCGCCGGGTCGCACTTGGCTTAGAACAAAACCGGCTGAATATGCTACTGGCGGTGATGCATCGCCATGGCGGCGTGCAGACGTCCGGTCAGGATGTCTATGTCAATATTGTCGGCGGGCTGAAAATTACCGAAACCGGCTCCGATCTGGCAGTGCTGCTGGCCTGTGCTTCGAGTATTCGCGGCAAAGCCCTGCCCCAGCAACTGGCGGTGTTTGGTGAAGTCGGTTTATCCGGTGAAATCCGTCCGGTGCCGAATGGTCAGGAACGTCTAAAAGAAGCGATTAAACATGGCTTTAAATATATTATTTTGCCACGTGCCAATGCACCGCAAAAAGCGATTCCAGGGGTGCAGGTGATTGCGGTGGCCCGTTTGCATGAAGCCCTGAGCGAGGCCATGAGTTTAAGTGAAGAACTGCACTAGAGCCTTTGCCCTATTTTTTGAGCTTTTCATGTGAAAAAAGCTGAATTCTGTATTGAAATTCGGGACAAATGCCTGCATAAATACAAGGCGATAAATTTCTTTTTTTAAATAGGAAAAATTGATGGAAGTTCGACAGCGTGGTTTGATGGCTGGTATTTTAACAGCTGCCCTCTTGGTTGCCCCTTTAGCAGCCGAAGCAAAACGTGCCGGTGGTGGTAAAAGCCATGGCATGAGCCGTTCAGCAACACCAACTCAATCTTACCAACAGCCTCGTCAAGCTACTCCTGCACAACAGCCCGCTCCAGCTACTGCGCCTGCGCAGCAAAAATCTGGTCCGGGTGTCGGTGGTATGGTCGCTGCGGGTGTTGCAGGTGCTGCGATTGGTGCAGTGGCTGCCAATGCCTTAGCAGATGATCAGCCAGCCAGCCAGGCACAGGCTCAACAGGAGGAAGAAGGTGGAATCCCAGGCTGGATCTGGATTCTCCTCGCTGCAGCAGTCGCCTTCTTCATTTTCCGCAAGATGGGCGCAAAAAAAAAATTAGCAGCCAATAACCCGTATGCGCCAAATAACGGTGCCAATAACGCACCGTTTGGTCAATCTGCTGCTGCACCACGTGCCGGTGGCGATAACACCAATATCTTTGGCCAGAACGTCGGTGGTTCCGCCCCAACCAACAATGCGCCATTTGGTGCAGCACCAGTGAATAACGCTGCCTTTGGTACCGCGTACACCAACAGTGGTAACCAGTTACCAGATGGTACGGAGCCAGCAGCCTTTCTGCGTGTTGCACGTCAGCGTTTTAACCATATTCAGTCTATGAATACGGCCAGCAATATTGCTGAAATTCAGCGTTATTTAACCCCTGATCTGTACCAGTCGATGTATCAGGACATTATGGCCAATCAGGATCAGGACGTGGCTGAGTTTTCTAATCTGAATGCGATGGTGGTCGATTCTGCTACCGAAAATGGTCAGTATGTGGTGAGTGTGCGCTTTACCGGTACGGTGAGTGAAGATTTAAACAGCTTGCCACAGCCATTCACTGAAATCTGGCATTTTGTTAAGCCAGCAGGCTCTAGCCAGGACTGGTTGGTTGCGGGTATCCAGCAAGAACACTAATTAAACCTAAGATCAAAAACAGCGGCTTCGGCCGCTGTTTTTGTTTTTGCACCGCCTGCGGAATGTTATTCATTTAGTTGCTTTATTTTGTCCCCAACCGATTATCTCGAGGGATGGAAAGACCTAGAGATGTGATACAGCGATCATCTCTATAAGACGGTATGTCTGCTCTGCGCCATTTAGTACGTTCCTACGTATTTTCGCTTGATCTTACAATATCGCTCTTCACTAACAGACTGCTGATAAAATTCACCCATTAAAAAAAGCCCCGACCTGCGGAGCTTTTTCATGTTTAATTTACAGCGCGTACTGCGAGCTTATTCTGGTAATGGAATAAACTGTTTATCACTGTTTTGCACTTTACGCTCACCAACCACCACTTGCAGCTCTAAAGACTGTTCTTCACGTTCAATCAGGATATTCACCGGCTGGTTCGGTTGCTGCAGCGCCACATAATTAATCAGGTGTGATGTTGAGCTAATCTCTTCATCATTCACTTTCAGGATTTTATCGCCACGGCGAATACCGGCTTTGGCCGCAGGACCATTGGCCAAGACATCTGCCACCACCACGCCACTTTGTTTTGGCTCCAGAATATTCTGTTGCTGTACCGGCAATAAGCTAATACCTAACCAGCCACGTACCACGCGACCATCTTTTAAAATCGAGTTCAGTACCTGCTGACAGACCTGTGCCGGAATAGCAAAGCCAATGCCCAAAGAACCGCCCGATTGCGAGAAAATTGCGGTATTAACCCCAATTAAGTTCCCGGCCACATCAATTAGCGCACCGCCGGAATTCCCCGGGTTAATGGCAGCATCAGTCTGAATAAAGTCTTCATAGGTATTAATGCCTAAATCCGAACGACCGGTCGCGGAAATAATCCCCTGAGTGACGGTTTGGCCTACCCCAAACGGGTTACCAATCGCCAGCACCACATCACCGACTTCATTGCCACTGAGTTTAAATGGTAAAACCGGTAACTGATCCAGCTCAATTTTAATTACCGCCAAGTCGGTATCCGGATCGGTGCCGACCACTTTTGCCTCGGCACGACGGCCATCATGCAAGGCCACCACAATCTGATCGGCCTGGGCAATCACATGGTTATTCGTCAAAATGTAACCATCGGCACGTACAATCACCCCGGAACCGAGGCTGTTTTCATTAGGTCCCTGGCGATATTGTTCCGGTAACTGATCACCAAAAAATTCACGGAATGCCGGATCATTAAACAAAGGATGATTAGGCTGCTTGATTTTCTGGGTGGTAAAAATATTGACCACGGCTGGTGCTGCCACTTTTACGGCAGCACTATAAGACACCACCCCGCCAGTACGGGTGGTATCAATCAGCGGTTCTACTTTTTCAGCAGGCATTTTCACCCCATCCGGGGCAACAGGAGCTTTCGGTTTTTGAAACTGTTGCCAGCCCAAAAAGCCAATAATCACAATAATAAGTAACACCCAAGGTAACCATGTAAAGGTCCGGCGCACAGCTCTATCCTCTAAAATTTTTTAATTCATTGATGACTAAGTAATTTATGACCTATTGTAAAGCGAAATACATAAGGAAACATAAAAATCACTAAAGAGTTTTGTGCTGCTTTAGTTACAATTCAAAATATGTTTTGATGACAACAAAATTTAAGGCTTTTGAGAGATTTATGGCTAAGCTGCATGACCTGATCCGCTGGTGTGATCAAACCTTAAAATCAGCCGAGTTTAAAGACTATGCCCCAAACGGCTTGCAAATTGAAGGCAAACCGGAAGTCAAAAAAATTCTGTGTGCGGTAACTGCATCACAAGATGCAATTGAAGCCGCCATTGCCGAGCAAGCCGATGTGCTGCTGGTGCATCATGGCTATTTCTGGAAAGGTGAACCCTACCCGATTACCGGAATGCGCGGTAAACGCATTAAAAGCCTAATCCAGCATGATATTTCACTGGTAGGTTATCATTTACCGCTCGATTCACATCCTGAACTGGGCAATAATGCGGCCATTGCTGATATTTTGGGACTGGAGCAACTGGAAGCACTGGACCCGAGTGAACGTCATCCGATTGGCAATATTGGCTATTTAAAACAGGCCATGTCACCAGAAGCGTTTAAAGCCCTGTTAAGTGAAAAACTGGGGTTTGATACCATTCATTTACCGGCCAATCCAACCGAAATCCGCAAAGTCGGTTTCTGTACCGGCGGCGCGCAGGATTATATTCATAAAGCCGCAGCGCAAGACTGTGATGCCTATATTTCTGGCGAAGTGTCAGAACGTACCTTTTATGAAGCCAAAGAACTGGGCGTCCATTATTATGCCTGTGGCCATCACGCGACTGAACGCTACGGTGTACAGCGTTTGGGACAGGCGCTGGCACGCGAATTTAATCTCGAATATGTCTATTTCGAATTGAATAATCCGATTTAAAACTTGGGAGATGAATTGAGGCTGGCTTATACGTATAAATTAAGGATTTATTGTGTAATGTTATTTATAAGCAATGCGCAATTTTGTTGAATAATCTATTACAATAAGCCGACTTAAACTCAAAACCCAGCATAAGCAAGGAATTGAAAACATGACAACGATTACTTTACCAGCATTACCATATGGTTACGAAGATCTTGCGCCGCACATCAGCAAAGAGACTTTAGAATTTCACCATGACAAGCACCACAACACCTATGTTGTGAACCTGAACAACCTGATCGCAGGTACTGAGCTTGAAGGTAAAACTTTAGAAGAAATCATCAAGGCAAGTGCTGGCGATGCTTCTAAAGCAGGTATTTTCAACAATGCTGCACAAGTATGGAACCACACATTCTACTGGAACTGTATGGCGAAAAACGGTGGTGGTAAACCTACTGGTGCAATTGCAGCGAAAATTGATGAAGCTTTTGGTTCATACGAAAAATTTGCTGAAGAATTTGCAACTGCTGCTGCAACTCAATTCGGTTCAGGTTGGGCATGGTTAGTGGCTGACGACGTAAACGGCAAACTGTCAATCATGAAAACTTCAAATGCAGATACGCCAATGGCGCACGGCAAAATTGCAGTATTAACCATTGACGTTTGGGAACACGCTTACTACATCGACTTCCGTAACGCACGTCCTAAGTACATCTCGACTTTCCTTGAAAGCCTGGTGAACTGGGATTATGCCAACGCGAAACTTGCAGGCCAACCAGCTGGCGTAGAAAAATAATTTTATTTTTCTATGTAAAAAATCACCCTTTAAGGGTGATTTTTTTATTTTTAGGGAATAACTGCATAAATCTAAGGCAAATGATTCATTTGTTTAAATAATCTGGTTGACGACCGGCGCATTCCTCCCTAAAATGCGCATCAGATTCTCCAATAGCTCAGTCGGTAGAGCGACGGACTGTTAATCCGCAGGTCCCTGGTTCGAGCCCAGGTTGGAGAGCCATCTAATCTCCCATAGCTCAGTCGGTAGAGCGACGGACTGTTAATCCGCAGGTCCCTGGTTCGAGCCCAGGTGGGAGAGCCAAGATTCTAAAAACCCACTCCAGTTGAGTGGGTTTTTTTATGGTGTTTAGATTGGGGGATTCAATGAGAATCATCATCCTAAAATAGCCCCTACCTGTACCACGGCACCCTGCCCGTCATAGACCAGTAAAAGCCACACACCAAGCTTTCTGCTTCCAAACGCCTTCATTCGTTTATTTTTAATTCAGTTAAACTGAAAAACTACATTTTTTCAGGCCGCGGACTTGACCACCTGCCCTTTGCCGCCTAGAATGCGTTTCAGATTCTCCCATAGCTCAGTCGGTAGAGCGACGGACTGTTAATCCGCAGGTCCCTGGTTCGAGCCCAGGTGGGAGAGCCAAGATTCTAAAAACCCACTCCAGTTGAGTGGGTTTTTTCTTTATACAAGTATGTGTTGTGTTCAATAGCGCTCAGTCGACTTTCTTCTTTATTGGCTGCCTGGCCACACTGGTGCTGATGCTGCTGGTGGTAGCTTCCTATTTGCGCCCCAAACAGAAATATTTTCCAAAAAAAGTCATTACCCCGTTTGAAGCCAAGATGTTTGCCCGTTTAAAGCAGGCTTTTCCCGAACATCATATTCTGGCTCAAGTTGCTTTTAGTGCGTTAATTACCAATAGTAACTACAAGATCCGTTCCCGCTTTAATCGCAAGGTCACCGATTTTGTTTTGCTGGATCAGCAGATGAATGTGGTGATTATTATTGAACTGGATGATCCCACTCATATTGGCAAAGAAAGTGAAGATGCCGAGCGGGATGCCATGTTGCTTGAGGCGGGCTATCAGGTGATCCGATACACGGAGATTCCGAGTATCAGACAATTGCAGCAGGATATTCTTTAATTAAGGCGCTACAGCTTCAGAAGCTGCTGGTTTCGCATTGGCCTGTTGTTGAGCTTGTTGCTGCGCCTGCTGCTGTTCAGCCGCTTCACGCGCTTTAATCCGCGCAATCATCTCTGCCTGCTGCTGTTTGTATTTTTCCTGATTTTTAGCATCGCTGTTGACAGCCAGAAACGCCATACTGACCAGAAAAACAGGAATCAGCAGACCTAAACTGGCCAACAGAATAATCTTTTTGGTATTGGGTGGCTGATTCGGTCGTTGCTGTTCAGGCGCGGTCATGAGAGAGTCCTCTGTCAGATGCATCAAAATGACGCTCAATATAACAAAATCATTTTCGAGGACAAAGCCTCTGTTGATGTTTGCTTGAACCTGAAGATACAACACAGCCGCCTGTACGGCTACAGACGGCTGCGTTACAGATCACGTCAGACTGCTCATCTACCCGATTAGAGGTTCAGCTGAATCTCGCCAAAAACCTGAGTTAAACAGGCCAGATGATCAAAGCCTTGTTCTGGTGTGTCCTGCATCCGCCAAGCCACATAGCCATCCGGACGTACCAGCACGGCACCGGCATCGGCAATTTCCGATTTTTGCTGCCAGGTGGCATAGACATCGCGATGTTCACGTGAACCAATCTGAATCACATCCAGATAGTCCAGCTTTAACCGGGCCGCTGCCGCTTTCCATGCTGCACCCGATAAACCGGTCAGTAGCGTAAAGCGCCCTTTACCGACAATATCCAGGGTGGAATGTTTATAGCCCTGCGCATCAATCAGCCAGGTATGCGGTAGTTTGGCACCCGGACGTGTGGTGGCTTGCAAATACAGCTGCGGGTCCTGTACAAAGATTTCTTCATCTGTTTCTGCCAGCACGGCATTGGACAGATAACGCTGGTTTAGCTCCACCCCTTGAGCATTAAACTCATAATGTTTAATCGCCAGCGCCTGATACAGCTTTTCCCGAATCTCGGCCGCTTCCGGTGTTTCCGCAAAAATCCGCTGCAACATCTCGGCCTGGGTCTGCACGCCCTGATCAAAACCAAATACTGCTTTTAAGTGCTTATAGTCAAAACGGGACTGGTTGGCACGCGCCACAATCTGCTTGCCCACCGGCGCCCGTTCATCACTATAAGAGTCCAGTAGCGCTGGCTTGGCCCAGCCTTTAAGCACATAAGCCAGCTTCCAGCCCAGGTTAAACGCATCCTGCATACAGGTGTTGGAACCTAAACCACTCGATGGCGGATGACGATGTACCGCATCGCCACCACAGAACACACGCCCCACCGAATACTGGGTGGCCCAGGTCTGATTGACATACCAGTAAGATACTTTTTCAATTTCGACCTGCTGCACCTCTTCACCCACAAAGGTGTTCAGTCGCGCCCGAACCTGGGCTTCGGTGACTTGCGGCTCGCCTTTGCTGATATCAAAGCCCCAGCCCATAATCCATTCATTCCAGGGCTGAATGGCACGTAGCAATCCCATGCCCAAGTCACCAAAACTGGCTTCCGGATTCACAATCCATTGTAAAATGGCCGGACGATGCGCCACGTATTTGGACAGGTCGGCTTTAAAAGTGACGTACACGGTTCCGGCACGCGCCATCACTCCTTCTAAGGGCAGCTTCAACTCTTCGACAATTTTCGAACGCGCCCCATCCATACCAATTAAATATTTGGCTCGCAGGCTAAATTCAGTTTGGGTCACCCGATTCAGGAAGGTCGCGGTTACGCCGTGCTCATCCTGAGTATGTGATAAATATTCGGTATTGAAGTTATAAATCGCACCACGTTCGGCCGCATTCTTGACCAGCAGTGCTTCCATTTTCGGCTGGATCAGATCGACAAAGGGACATGGACTGCCTTTGATGTAATCGCCATGACGTTCATCGCCCGTGCCCCAGCAGCTCATCCGGGCAATTTCTTCCCCGACCAGACTGGTGGTGAGTAAACTTTCGCCCATCTGCTGCCACGGCGTGGCAATGGCTTTGACCTGCTCTTCAATGCCCAAGTCACGCAGAACTTCCATCGCACGCTGATTGGTAATATGCGCACGCGGACTGTTGGCCAGCCAGTTAAACTGGGTAAACAGCTGTACCCTGATGCCATAATTGGCCAAGGCCAGCCCTAAAGTAGAACCCGCCGGCCCCGTACCAATCACCAGCACATCAGTATCATAGTGTGTAGACATTCCGGACTCCTTTCACCGCTGTATCTGTTGCAGAATATTTGTATGCAGTGTAATCCGCTCCATCCAGCCCGCCTATTTCTATGCGTATAAACGATAGTGCTATTGGTTTTAGCTCTAGTCAGCTGCTGGATAAAACACATCGGCTGATGTGAAATGCAGTTCAGACTGTGTTGGGTTACACTAGGGCGATGATCTGCACGGTGGATGAAAGTCATGGAATTACGGCATTTACGCTATTTTGCAGCGGTGGCAGAAGAACAGAGTTTTACCAAAGCAGCCGATAAACTCTTTACCGCCCAGCCCTCTTTAAGCCAGCAGATTAAGGATTTAGAAGAAGAAGTCGGGGTTCGTTTGCTGGATCGCTCCGCGCGGCAGATTCAACTGACCGATGAAGGCCGGGCCTTTTTACCTTATGCCTTGCAAGCGATTGAAAACGCCAAACTTGCAATTGCCGCAGCGCGTCAGGTGGCGCATCAGAAAAACAACCAGATTCATATTGGCTTATTGAACGTGGCCGAGCTGAAAGTGCTGCCGCTGATGCTAGAACGCTTAAAACAGGCCATTCCCAATCTGCAGATTCATATCCAGAGCCTGACCTGTCTGGAGCAGATTCAGCGCCTGAAAAATGCTGAGCTGGATTTAAGCCTGACCCGCTATGCCATTCAGCAGGATGATTTTGTCGATCTTCCCATTTTGTCAGAGAAAATCTATCTGGTGTCAGGGCAAAAATCTACACCGACCAAGTCGCGGATGAGTGCTGAAGCCTTGCTGCAACAGCGGCTGATTATGTGCGAGCAAACCGCTTCTCCGGTGTTTTATGAACAGGTCACCCGGCAGGTGCCGATTGAACAGATGCCGGCCGAGCAGTTACTCTGGGTCACCAATGTATTGCAGCATATTAATCTAATTAATCTGGGGATGGGCTACAGTTTTGTGCCGGAATATCTGCTGCGCTTTCTGAATGAGCATGTGGCGATCATTGAAACCGATTTTGAAGTTCAGCCGCTCCATCTATATGCCAATTACCGTAAAAATAACCATAATCTGGCACTGCAGCTCATTACTCAGGAACTGGCCAAACTCGAAATCTCGGTCACTGAGAGCTGATCAGCCCCGATCTTCCGGACTGATCAGCGAGTTTTAGGAGGATATTATTGCGCAGGCATGTGGGTTTGAATAAAGCGCACCAGCTCGGCATTTCTCTGCACAATGGCCTGGGTATGCGAGGCACCCGGGACCAATTCATATTCAACCGTCGTCCCCATTTCTCTTAAGTTATCTACCAGTGCCGTGGTGACAGCTGCCGGTACAGCAGTATCTGCCTCACCCTGAATCACCATAATCGGTTTATCCAGCTTTTTGGTGGCCGGCTGGTTAATGGCCAGGAAGCGCTTAATGGTTGCATTGTCCTGGAAATTTGCCGTCAGCCCCGGATAATCAGCCACAGCAAGACCACTATTTTCAGTAAAGGCATCTATATCTTCTCTAAAGGACTGCATCAGCTCGTCCAGACATTGGCCATTTTCACCATTGTTGCCTTCGGCTTCTGGCACAATATCCTGCGATTCCGGCTGGAAGATGCTGAGGTAATTAAAGTCCGGTTCATAGGCTTTAATGCCGACCGCGACATAGGCAGCATAGGCCATCAGTTCTGCATAGACATTACGGGCCGTTCCAACCGGATACAGACCAACACTCTCTGCCAGTTCCAGATCACGAATGGCCGCCGGCGCGACTTCCGCAATGATATAACCCAGACTCGAAGCCGGTGCTGCTGCCACTGCACCTTTATAATTGGCATCCTGATTGGCAAATTCCGCAGTACCTAAAGAGGCATGACCACCCTGTGACTGCCCCACCGACATCCAGGCACCATGCATGTGTGCACCCAGATCTTCTTTTAAGGCGCGTACTGAATAAATAGCAGACTGGGCCGCACTTTCTAAATGTAAATACGGATGAATGCCCGGCGTGCCCAGCCCTTCATAATCTGGCGCGACAATCACATAGCCTGCGGCCAGTAAACTTTCCGCCATGGCCTTAAAACGCGGATTTAAACTGTTGCGACTCGGTGCACAATGATCAGCAATGCCCACTGTTCCATGTTCCCAGACCACCACACGCCAGCCATCTACCGGACGAGGTGCGGACGGATAAAATACCATGGCGGTAGCTTCTGTTTTCTGGTCACGTACATTTGGCATTTTATAGGTCATGACCCGGATGATCGCACCTTCAATACCATCTTGGGTATAGGCAGCATCAGATACAAAAGTTTTGTCACGGATAAAGTTAAAGTCATTATCATCGCCACCACATGCTGTAAATAACAGCGCCGAGGAGCAGGTTACCGCCAATAACAGTTTTTTAAATGTCGTTGTCATCTTGAATTCCTCTTTATCTTCTTGTTGTTAAGTACTCAGCCTGAGTTCTTTGAATTAAGCATAAAAAAAGCATCCTGCTCGGATGCTTTGTTGGCTTTTTGCAAGATCAGACCAAATGCATAAACCTAGAGAAGTGCAAGAAAAATTCCGGCAAAAATCATCAGCCCAACCCAACGGTTATGCCGAAAAGCCCAGAAACATTGCTGCGGATTGCGGTCTTTGGTTTTGTGCCATTGATAGATAAAATCCAGTGCCACCACAGCCAGTGCCACCAGACCAAATGGCATGAACAGATTTTCGATCCACAACGCCGCGCCAATCAGGAGCAGACTGATCAGCTGCAAGGCAGAAATAATCTCAATATCATAACGGCCAAATAAAATGGCGGTCGATTTCACCCCAATTTTGAGATCATATTCGCGGTCAGTAATCGCATATTGAGTGTCATAGGCCACAGTCCAGGCCAGGTTGCCAAAGTACAATAACCAGCAGGTTAAATCCGGGGTTGCACCCACCGCGGTATAGGCCATAGGAATAGACCATGAAAATGCGGCGCCCAGAAATACCTGCGGTAAATGAGTATAGCGTTTCATAAACGGGTAGATAAAAGCCAGAAATAACGCCCCAAACGACCAGTAAAAGGTTTCAAGCGGCAAGAACAACAACAGGCAGGCACTGGCAGCAACCAGCACCAGAAACACCATCACCGCTTCTTTGGCGCTAATGATGCCTGTGGCCAAAGGACGGGTTTTGGTGCGCTCAACATGGGCATCGACTTTACGGTCGGCAAAGTCATTAATGGCACAGCCTGCCGCACGCATAAAGATCACACCCAGAATCATTGGAATCAGCACACCTATGGTCGGTGTTCCCTGAGCAGCAATCCATAAGGCCCACATGGTTGGCCAGAACACCAGTTCGGTGCCAATCGGCTTATCAAAACGGCATAAATAGTAATAGGCTTCCAAGCGCTCACGCCAGGTAATTGAATGTGCAGTTGCCATGACTGTCCTTAACCACGTTGCTGTTGAAAAGAAGAATGTAGAAATTGCTCAAAGCTGGGCAAGAAACTTTCTTGCACAATAAATTTACAGCCATGCCAAGTATAGCAGCTCTGTCTGGTCCAGCCTTCGGGCAATAAAATCACCCGGCGCTCACAGGCCGGATTGGTACGTTGAAACAAAAACCGGCCAATCGGCTTTTTACCAATATGCTTGAACAGGCGTGCTTTTTTTTGCAGGCTTAAAATCGGAAAAATACTTTTGGCTTGAACCCAGGGCTGCTCTTCACAGCCATATAAATAGCTTTCCCGCACCCAGGAGGTATGCTGATGCGGCATGCCCAGCCATTTGGCATCTTCAAAGCTCAGGCGCTGGAAACTTTCGCGCAGTGGCTGTACCTGAAACTGGCCACCGGCCAGATCGGTTAATTGTTGTGTCAGAGAGCCCGGTGCATACAGCCATGTCTTCAATCCTGCAGGAATGGTCTGATCCTGAAATTGACAGGTCTGTTGGCCGCGCATCACTTATTCCCCTTTTATCGCTTGGCCTAGTGTAACTGAAATCTGTTACTAAACCATGGGCTTTTCAGCCAAAAAGCGCAAATGTCATATTCACTATCAATCTACCTCACCTAAATGAATATGAAGGCCATAAAAAAATCCGCGACAAGCGCGGATTTTCTGAGCATGAATCTGAGGTCAAATTACAGGCTGTAGTACATGTCTAATTCAACTGGGTGAGTAGTCGTGTTCAGACGACGAACTTCTTCAGTTTTCAGCTCGATATAAGCATCGAGCATTTCTTTTGTAAACACGCCACCTTTTAACAGGTAGTCATGGTCAGCGGCCAGTGCTTCCAGCGCCATTTCAAGGCTGTGAGCAACGGTTGGAATTTTTGCTTCTTCTTCCGGTGGAAGATCGTACAGGTTCTTGTCCGCAGCTTCACCTGGGTGAATCTTGTTCTGGATACCGTCAATACCCGCCATTAACAGTGCCGCGAAACCTAAGTACGGGTTCATCATTGGATCTGGGAAACGTGCTTCAATACGTTTGCCTTTCGGGCTAGACACGTAAGGAATACGGATAGAAGCAGAACGGTTACGCGCTGAGTAAGCCAGCATAATCGGTGCTTCGAAGTGCGGAACCAGACGCTTGTACGAGTTAGTCGAAGGGTTAGTAATCGCATTCAATGAACGGGCATGCTTGATGATACCGCCAATGAAGTACAGTGCCATTTCAGACAGACCAGCGTATTCATCACCCGCGAACAGGTTTTTGCCGTCTTTAGAGATCGACATATGCACGTGCATACCTGAACCGTTATCGCCTACCATTGGTTTAGGCATAAACGTCGCAGTTTTCGCGTATTGGTGCGCTACGTTCCACACCGCATATTTGAACTGTTGCACTTCGTCAGCTTTACGCACCATGGTGTTGAAGCTCACACCAATCTCTAACTGGCAAGATGCAACTTCGTGGTGATGTACTTCTACACGACCTGGGCCCATGATCTCTTCGATTTTTGCACACATATCTGCACGCATATCGTGGTGAGAATCAACTGGAGGAACCGGGAAGTAACCGCCTTTAACGCGTGGACGGTGGCCAGAGTTACCAGACTCGTAGTCTTTACCTGTAGACCAAGCCGCTTCTTCAGCAATTAAAGTGTGGCGTGCGCCAGACATATCGATGTCCCATTTCACTTCGTCAAATACGAAGAATTCTGGTTCTGGGCCAAAGAATGCAGTATCACCAATACCGGTAGACTTTAAGTAATCTTCTGCACGGCGAGCAATCGAGCGTGGGTCACGTTCATAACCCTGACCTGTAGATGGTTCGATGACATCACAAGTCACGACAACTGTTGGTTCCGCAAAGAATGGGTCGATGAAACCAGTTTCAGCGTCTGGACGTAAAATCATGTCAGATGCTTCAATGCCTTTCCAACCAGCAATTGAAGAACCATCAAACATTTTACCGTCTTCGAAGGTATCTTCATCGATACTGTCTGCAGGGTAAGTTACGTGCTGCTCTTTACCCTTAGTATCAGTAAAGCGGAAATCGACCCATTTTGCACCACTTTCTTGTATGAGTTGAAGGACCTTGTTCGCCATGCTCATTTTGCTCCAATGATATTTTGTTGCACACCCAAGTGCGTGTTAGTAGTTGGCAGTTATTAAGCAATTACCGTACCAACTTTTAAAAGCAAAGTTAAAATATTGAATTTCTTATGAGAAATTAAGATTTAGGGATTTTGCTTTGTGCCTATTATACTAGGGCTATACTGAAATGCACCATATTCAAGCACTCTTTGCGATTTTTCCTGCAAAAGATTTCTCGTGTGTATCAAAATAGTGCAAATAATCAGGTTTCATTTTAACACAGCTTAATAATACTGCTGTTTATTTCGCCAATTTCGCGCTTCATGCAATTTTTCTAATGAATTTCAGACTGGATTAATTGAGTGATTTATAGATAAAAACTCTTTTTTCCAGTAAAAATCAGATTTTCATTTATTTCTGCTTATTTTTTCTTCAAGTGCTTTTCTGTGCGCTTTTCGCAAGTCGTGCTCAGCTAAATTTTTATGCCCATTTTAAAATGCGCCATTTTGGTGAATCTGCGTCATTATGCATCATTTTAGGGGTTTGGCAGCAAGAGGGGTCAACATCACAGCGGACACGTAAAAGCCACAAGCTGAATGCAGCTCAGCCATAAACTTAAAAGATTTCATCTGTATAAAAGCTATTCTGCTTGAAAATGTTCAGCCGCACATGTTTATTTTTTGCTATGATGATTTGCACTGCGTTTTCCCCGCATTTTTTCGCTCGAAAAATAGCCGTGTTGTGACCTCCCTCCACTTTGGAAAACCAGGCATTTCAGGGAATTCTTCAAGCACAGTCAGGTGCATAAATTTTGACAGGTTAAGCTCATGCTTTTGATGATCGATAATTACGACAGCTTTACTTACAACATCGTCCAGTATTTTGGCGAGTTAAATCAAGAAGTTAAAGTCGTTCGCAATGACAGCGTCACATTAGAAGATATTGAGCGATGGCAACCGAAGTATTTGGTGATTGGTCCCGGTCCGTGCTCGCCATCTGAAGCCGGCATTTCCATTCCAGCGATTCAGCATTTTGCCGGCAAAATCCCGTTATTGGGCGTATGTCTGGGCCATCAGAGTATTGGTCAGGCCTTTGGCGGCAACATTGTACGGGCCAAAAAAGTGATGCACGGCCGTTTATCGGATATGTATCACAGCGATCAGGGAATTTTCAGCAATTTGCCCTGCCCGTTTTCTGCGACCCGTTACCACTCGCTGGTGATTGATCAGGCGACTTTACCGGAATGCCTGGAAGTCACCTGCTGGACCAATGAAGCCGATGGTTCCATGGAAGAAATTATGGGCGTGAAACATAAGACATTGCCGGTTGAAGGCGTGCAGTTCCACCCGGAATCCATTTTGAGCCAGCATGGCCACAAAATCTTCCAGAATTTTTTAGAAATTTATGCCTAATTTAAACAAAGTGAACACCATGAATATTCAACAAGCTTTAAATCATATTACAAAACAGATTCACCTGACTCAGCCACAAATGGAAGATGTGATGCGTGCCATCATGTCGGGCGAAGCCACCGATGCGCAAATTGGCGCCCTGATGATGGGTCTGCGCCTGAAAGGTGAAAGCATTGATGAAATTACCGCAGCCGCGCGCGTGATGCGCGAGTTCGCGATTAAAATTGACGTTAGCGATATTCCGTATCTGGTCGATATTGTCGGTACCGGCGGTGATGGCCAGAACCTGTTTAACGTATCGACGGCATCCAGCTTTGTGATTGCAGCCGCTGGCGCCACCATTGCCAAACATGGTAACCGCGGCGTATCGACCAAATCTGGTTCCTCTGACCTGCTGGAACAGGCTGGAATTAACCTAGACTTAAACATGCAGCAAACTGAACGCTGTATCCGCGATATGGGCGTAGGTTTCCTGTTTGCGCCGAACCATCATAAAGCCATGAAATATGCAGTTGGCCCACGTAAAGAACTGGGTATTCGCAGTATTTTTAACCTGCTCGGCCCGCTTACGAATCCGGCCGGAGTTAAACGTTTTGTGATTGGCGTATTCTCCAGCGAACTCTGCCGCCCGATTGCTGAAGTGATGAACCAGCTGGGTGCTGAACACGTGCTGGTGGTGCATTCACGTGATGGTCTGGATGAAATCAGTCTGGCATCTGCCACGACCGTAGCAGAACTGAAAGATGGGGAAATCACCGAATGGACCATTACTCCAGAAGAAGTGGGCATTGAATCGCAAACCCTCACCGGTCTGGTGGTGGAAAACTCGGCAGAAAGTCTGGCCCTGATTAAAGATGCACTTGGCAAAAATAAATCTGAACGCGGTGAAAAAGCGGCCAACATGATTGCCCTGAATGCCGGCGCCGGGATTTATGTGTCTGGTCTGACCAAAACCTATCAACAGGGTGTGGCACTGGCGCATGACATTATTTATGGCGGTCAGGCACTGGAAAAAATGGGCGTACTGGCCGAATTTACCAAAACCTTAAAACAGTACGAAGCTTAAGACGGCAGGATAAAATCATGGTGGATATCGCAAATACCATTTTAGGTAAAATTGTTGATCGCAAACAGGAAGAGTTTGCTGCACGTCTGAAACAGCGCAGTCTGAATGATCTGGAACAACTGGCCCAGGCCGCCACACCGGTGCGCGGTTTTACCCAAAGCTTGAAAAGCAAACGTCCGGGCGTGATTGCAGAAATAAAAAAGGCCTCGCCATCTAAAGGGATTATTCGTGAAAACTTTAATCCGGCTGAAATTGCCCAGCAATATGAAGCTGCCGGTGCTGCCTGTCTGTCTGTACTGACCGATGTCGATTTTTTCCAGGGCGCTGATGAAAATATCGCGCTGGCCCGCAACCATTGCAGCCTGCCTGCACTGCGGAAAGACTTCCTGATTGATCCTTATGGTGTGGTTGAAGCTCGTGCGCTACATGCCGACTGTATCTTGCTGATTGTGGCCTGCCTGTCAGACCAGCAACTGGAAGAAATGTCGAAAACCGCGTTTGAACACAATCTGGATGTACTGGTTGAGGTGCATGACGAAGAAGAGCTGGAACGCGCTTTGCGTTTAAGTGATCGCTGTCTGCTTGGCGTGAACAACCGTAATTTAAAAACCTTTGATGTGGATTTAAACACCTCATTGCGTCTGAAAAAATTACTCGATCCAGCACGTTTACTGGTAACCGAAAGCGGTATTGCCACCCCGGCAGATGTCAAGATGATGCAGGAGCATGACATTCATGCCTTCCTGGTCGGTGAAAGCTTTATGAAACAACCGTGTCCGGATCAGGCCTTTAGCGAGCTGTTTGGTACGCCGCAAAAGGTCTAAGTCTTGGTGCAGTTCAGGAGGCAGGTTTATCCTGAACTGTGCGATTGTACTGCCCTACTTTCATAGGGCGGTCATCTTCCTATATCGCCCCATCTTAACATCTCTCATTTCAAGCCAGATGCAGCGCCAAGCTGAATCCGTTTCAGTTCAAATCAGGCGTAATTCAGACTATACTGGATTGAAATTTTATCCTCCTATTTTCGATTATGAGCAAACACGATTCTTCGCTATCGAAAGAACAGTTTAAATTACTCAAAGACTTTAAAAAGCAGATCAGTAATCCGCATCCGCGCGTAGAGCCGGCAGCGCCGGCCATCAAAACTGCCGAACAGGAACAGGCCGAAGATTTTGAGCTGTTTCAAAAAGAAATGCGTGGGGTCCAGAAAATGGATCATGGCAATATCGCGCCAGTGGCCCAACCGGCCAAGAAAAAGCTGGATGCCCAGACGCTGGCTAAACGCGCAGCCGCCGAAGGCCCCATGCAAACTGATGAGACCATTTTGTCGGACACGCAAGCCATGCTTAATCCGGTGGGCAGTCAGGCCAGTTTAAGCTACCGCATTGCCACCTTGCAGCATAAGGTGTTTGAAGATTTAAAAGTTGGCAATTTGCGCTGGTTTGAAGCGGTCGACCTGCATGGCTGTACCGTGGAAGAAGCCCGGGTGGCGGTGCTGCAAATTATCCAGATGGCCAAAGATGAAAACCAGAACGTGATTAAAATTGTGCATGGTAAAGGCCCGGAAGCCATTTTAAAAACCTATGTCAATGGCTGGTTACGTCAGCATCGTGATGTTCTGGCCTTTGTCAGTGCACCGGAAAAACAGGGCGGCACCGGTGCGGTGCTGGTTCTGCTAAAACGTGCAGAAAAGAATCCAAAGTTTAAACAATAAGCGGATTTTTCCTCAAAAGCAGGCATTGTTGCGGTTTTCTGCTACAATGCCGTCCTTGTTCAATATCAGTGTAAGTGAACACGTCTTATGTCTATGCAGCAATCCTACGCAAACATTCTTACTGCCGTTGGTGAAGATTTAAATCGCCCTGGTCTCAAAGATACGCCTATGCGTGCTGCTAAAGCATTTTCGTATTTAACCTCGGGTTATAGCCAGACGTTGGCTGAAGTGACCAACAACGCCGTGTTCCCGTCTGATAACCGTGAAATGGTGCTGGTCAAAAATATCGAATTCTATTCGCTATGCGAGCATCACCTGCTGCCATTTTATGGCCGTGTGCATATTGCCTATTTACCGGAAGGCAATGTTTTGGGACTGTCTAAATTTGCCCGTATTACTGAAATGTTTGCGCGCCGTTTACAGATTCAGGAAAACCTGACCCAGCAGATTGCAGAAGCCGTGGCTGAAGTGACCAAAGCCCGCGGTGTTGCGGTAGTGATTGACTCTGCACACATGTGCATGATGATGCGTGGTGTTGGCAAGCAGGAATCGACCACACGTACCGTGTCATTTATTGGTGACTTTAAAACTGATAAAGATGCACGCCGTGAGTTTTTAAGTGCCGTACCTGAAAGTTACTAAACCTAAATAATGCTGGAGCCTCGACATCTGTTGGGGCTTTTTTATGTCCTGTTTCTTATACTACCGCTGGTTTCCCTGTTATTTTAAGGAATGCAAATGTCTTCAATTTATTTAGCCGGTCAGGGCCTGACCCAAAGTGAATGCAGTGTCGACTTCCCGCGTCCGGATCGTTTGGTCAAAGGCAATCCCAAACGTGATACCTATAGTGCCTATGAACATCCCAATATGAGCTGTGGCATCTGGCAGTGCGAAGTCGGCGCCTGGAATATTGTCTTTGCTGACAATAAACAGGAATTCTTTAATGTGATTGAAGGCGTGGTGCGTATTCATGACCAGCACGGACAATATATTGAAGTTACCGCCGGTCAGGCCGGAATTATTCCACCGGGTTTTGTCGGTACCTTTGAAGTGGTTGCAGCAGTGAAAAAATATTATGTGGTGGTTGAGGCCTAAAATACCGCTTGAGCTTTTTGATGTTTTGGCTGGTTTTATCTTGCTGCTTTGATATAAAAAACGCCCGACAGTTTTGGGCGTTTTTTCATGCCGGGATGAGACTTAAAAGGCTTATTTGGCCAGATAGACCTGATTACGTCCGGCATTTTTGGCGCTATATAAGGCTGCATCTGCGGCATCCAGAAAACGCTGATAATCCGGATGGCCATCATACTGCACTGCGCCAATACTCACGGTAAATTTAAAACTCTCACCTTCAGCAGAACGGATTGGGGTATCTTCAACCCGGCGACGGATGGTTTCGGCAATCATCTGGGCCCGGTTCCAGTCACTATCGACCAGCAGCAATAAAAACTCTTCCCCACCAACCCGGAAAGCATAATCACTGCCCTTGCTCGATTCCAGCAGCACTTCGGCCATAAACTGCAAGGCCAGATCACCGGCGGCATGGCCATAGCGGTCATTAATCTCTTTAAAGAAATCGGCATCAATCGCCAGTAGACTTAAAGGTGAGCGGTTTTTGCGCGAGAACTGGATTTCACGAATCAGGATGGTATTTAAATAACGCCGGTTTAACAGCTGGGTCAGCGAATCATTGCCCGTGCCGATATATTCCGCCACCTGAAACAGCTGATCGACCAGATGCTGGATTTCGCGGTTTTTACAGCGAATCTGCTGAATCAGTAACAGCTTCTGCTGCTGATTGGAAGTGTCCAGCAGCTGCTGGTTCAACTGATCCACCTGATAAATCCGCTGGATAATAAACTCGACCTGCTCGGCGCTGGCAAAAGCATAGGCTGCTTTATGAATGAACCACAGGCCAAATTCAGATTTGGAGAGTGGCGGATGAAACAGCTGTGACTGGTCAGAAAAGGCTTTAAACATCAGCTCATTTTCCCAGTCCAGCAGACAACCGCGCTGGCGGTCTTTTTGCACGGCCACATCCTGCATGGCAGAAAACAGGCGGTAGGTGTGTTTCATATCATTATGAATTTCCACCTTGGCCTCATAAGTGCGGCACATAATTTCCGCGGCCAGGCTCAGCACCTGGGTCATATAATCGGCAGCAGCCAGTACATCGGCCTGCGGGGTTTGCAGAAAAAAGGCAAAACTTTTGCGCTGGATTTCGCGGATGCCGCGAATAATCAGCCAGGAGGGAACGCCAATACGCGCATGCACTTCCCCAACTTTCAGCTGCTTGGCGACAATGGCTTTAAAATCCTGCTTGAACGGAACTGCAAAACTGTCCAGCAGCCATTGCTGCAAGGCATTTTTCAGGCGGCTACGCACCAGTTCATCAGACAGGAAATAAGAGGCTTCCTGCTCCTGCATCATCTGTCGATAAAATTCGGCCACCAGCACCGTGACATGCTGTTGAATGAACTCGAAGCTATAGCTTAAATCGGTTTCAGAAAATTGCCCGCAAATCGCCTGCCACTGCGCTGCAAGTTCCTCTATACGCTCTTGGTTCATACAACCGCCTCACACAGATGAATTACAGCGCAGATTTTAACGCAGCTGTCACATAAGACAATTCTTTTGTGAATTAAATGAATATTCACTTAATAACAATCTGGATTTTCAAGCCTGACTTCACGACTTCAGCTTAAAAGAACCAGGCATAACCAAGACTGGTCTGATGCCAGTCCTGTTGATCCTGCTGCTGATATTCCCAGCCCAGACGAATCGCATGCTGCGGATTCAGCACATATTGCAGCTGGCTGTGCAGTCTCAAATTCCATTGCTGGGCATCTTCCCAGTATGGCAATTCCACTTGCAGCACACTATTCAGCTGCGGACTCCAGATATTCTGGCAGCCCAAGGTGGGTCCGACACCCACGCGCCAGCCACGACCCAGTGCTTTACCGGCCTGTAGATGGTTTTGTAGCTGGGCATAGCAAATATGCTCACGGTCGGCACTGGCCCAGCTATAGCCCATCTGGACCTGTAAATTGGCTACACCATGCTGTTCCTGAGTGCTGAACTGACCATGCTGATCGAGCGCTTCCTGGGTCCAGCCCAGATTAAAACCCCAGGACAATGGTGTTTTAAACGGCGTAATCGGGTTATAGGAGTTCACCGCCAGCACATCGAGCTGACTCAGTTTTAGGGTTTCATCCCGATATTGCAGCGCACCCTGTAAAAATAGCAATTGAGTCCCAGTGCGAAAACCACCTTGCGGATCGAGCAGATCATGATAGGCTTGCCGATGGCCCAGTTCGATAAAGGATTGTCCCTGCACTTCACCAGTGCTTAACGTCAGATTACGCGCATGATGGCCCTGGCTTGGATCAACGTTTGGGACGTCCGGCGCGCGGCGCTGCTTGTCGACCTGAAGCTGGCTTCGCAGGCTGAGTAATTGGCGTAAACGTGGCTGGGCAAAACCGGTTTCGACCTTGCGGGCTAAAAACTGCAGGTACAGATCATCGTAGGCCATTTCCAGTATTTTGGCCTGCTCTAATGCGGTATAAGACTGTAATAACGTATTTAAATCGGCAGATTCGGCAAAAGCCAGCTGATGTGCAGCTTGCGCCAGGTCTGTACCATGCTGGCGGGCTTGAGCCAGTAACTGGGTTTCTAGTGCCGGGCGATAGACCGTGTCTTTGACCAGATCTGAATCTGCCAGCGCCTTGATGGTTTCAACTGGAATCGACGCCACTTTAAACTGTTGCTGTAAATTCAGCTCTGGACGGACCAGATCAATCAGGCCCAATAAACGATAGGCACAGTTATCACTGACAAAATAATAGGGAAAGCTGACGTGCTTCATTTCCCAGATATGTTCCACCAGAAAACGGGTTTCATCCGGGCTTAAATCCAGCTCGTATTCCCATAAATCGCGGCTTTCCAGATCACCATATTCCTTAACCTTGCGGTAATACGGCATGAGGGAATATTCACCCGGATACTGTCCGGTCAGACCTTTCCAGGCATAGGACCAGCTTTGCTCACCCGGCACTGTGGCCGCATAATTTACCGCATAGGAAATCAGGTTCAGTTCCTGCTGATCTTTCGGGTCCAGTCGCAGCAAGGTATGCCCGAACATGGAGCTGGGATTGCCCATAAAATCGGTGGCATAAATTAAAGTGGTTTTGTATGGACGAATCTGGCCAATCCATTCATCCAGTTCCGGACAGGCCACGGCAGCCAGTTCCGTCTGTGGAATATTCAGTTGTTGCACCAGCCAGCGGCTACGTGCCGGAAAACGGCATTGTACCGATTGATTTGGCTCGGCCTGCTGAAACAGCGCTGCAATATTCGCCTGTAATTCCTGATTTAAATCGGGTGTTTTGGCCTCTGTTAAAAAATAGCCGGCATAGCTGACAGTACTCTGCCCGGAAGTATTGGCATACATTAAGCGTTGCCAGGTATTTTGCTGTGCCAGTTGCTGCTGTTCAGCACGCTGGATATACAACTGTGCCGGCGTTGAAGATTCAGAAGAAGACGTCGCGGCATACGCCACAGGAGATAACAAAGCAGCACATACAAAAGCAAGAGGTTTCATTCAGCAGATCAATTCTTATTCGGTTCTTATATAGAGAAAAACCCTGCCAGAAGACAGGGTTTTATGGGATGCTTAATTAGACGTAGGCTTTTAAGATGTCGTCTTGTGCCATCACTGACTGTAAAGAAGCCAGCACTTCAACAGAAGTCTGGTTGTCAGCTGAATAAATTTCAGAGAAGTTTTGTTTGGTCACTGCAAAGAAACGTGCTTTGTCTTCTGCTTTAATGCTCAGTAATTCAGCCAGTACGTTCAGGCTTTCACCCTCGCCTACAGCCATATCACGCGCCAGCGTTTCGGCATTTTCATTGGTAAATGTCACCACTTGCGCAGTTACAGTACCAGTACCGCTACAGCCTAAAGTACCGAAGGTAATACCGAACAACTGGTTTGCAAAAATACCATTGGTTGTAGCAGCTAAAATTTTAGGCACTTTACCAGACTGACCTGCCCAAACTTGAGAACCAATACCACAGCCGGCATCAGCGTCTGCAAATGCTGCTGTTGAACCTGCTGCCAATACTGCTGCCAAAGCTAATTTTTTTAACATAAAAGTCTCCAGAATTTATTATCTGAGTTTGTTATTGTTTCACAATGTGTAATTTTTATTACACTGTTTAAAGATAACGCATCCGCCAGCGAACACAAAACACTTTATACCAAAGTGGAAAAATTATTTTTCTGTATCCTTTAAGTGCGCAGGTTTCAGTTGCCAGATGCCATTTGGCTGACGATCACCCAGAATTTTCAAGACCAGCACCAGACTCAGCAATAACAGCAGATACCAGGACCCCAACTTGCCCCAGCCAACCATATGCCAGCTGTCGACCTGACTTGGATACAGCCAGATCTGGTAAAAGGTGCTGATATTTTCTGCAATCCAGATAATAAAGGCCAGTAACAACAAGACCGGTAACATCGGCAGCTGCATCCGGTGATGCTGCAATTCAAACTGGATACGGGTTTTCCAGAATATCAGTACGCTCCAGGCAAACAGCACATAGCGGATATCCGGCACAAAAAACTTGCTCATAAAATTAATATAAGACAGCACCGCCAGACTCAGCATATTGGCAAAACCCGGCAAGCGAGTAAAAGATACCCGATACAAACGCAAGGACCGGGCAAAGAAACTGCCGACGGCCGAATACATAAACCCGGCAAACAGCGGCACGGTCATAATTTTAAATACGGCCGGCTGCGGATACTGCCAGGACGCAATCGCCGGATGGGTCAGAAAAATTTCCATAATCATCGCCAGCAGATGAAACAGCGCAATGACTTTAGCCTCGGCCCAGGATTCCAGCTTGAGATACAACAGTAAAATCTGGATAAGGACCGCATAAAACAGCAAATAGTCATAACGGAAAAAACCGTAATAGTCCTGGCTACCCAGACTGGCGGTAAAAGCAAAAGCTATCAGCAATAAAATTCCAAATAAGGCAGCCGAAGCTGCCTTATAAGTGAATTCAAAACCTGATTTTAAAATTGTGATCAAGGTTGAATCCTAATATTGTTGCATCTTCTTAAAGGTACTTGGCACTGTATTCATGCACCGTATCAATAAAGACTTTCGGATTGGCCGGATCAACCCATTGGGTAATACCATGTCCAAGGTTGGCAATATAGCCAGTTTTTTCACCATGGGCATAGGCATCATCCAGCATGGCTTTGGTCGCCTTGGCAATTGAGTCCGGGCTTCCATATAACGTGGCTGGATCGAGGTTGCCCTGTAAGGCAGCACGGCCATTCACGGTTTGGCGCGCCACATTTAATGGCGTGGTCCAGTCCAGACCAAAGGCATCGGCACCGGTGGCCACCATTGGCTCCAGCCATTGACCGCCGCCTTTGGTAAATAGAATGACCGGAATTTTACGGCCATCTTTTTCACGTTGCAGACCCGCTACAATCTTTTGCATATAGTTCAGCGAGAACTCGATATATTCACGATGCGCCAGTGCCCCGCCCCAGCTGTCAAAAATCTGTACCGCTTGTGCACCAGCATCAATTTGCGCATTCAAATAGTCAATCACGGCGACTGCCAGACGGTCGAGCAAGGCATGCATCACTTCCGGCTGGGCATACATCATCTGCTTGGTAAAGCGGAAATCCTTGCTTGAACCACCTTCAACCATATAAGTCGCCAGCGTCCACGGACTGCCAGAAAAACCAATTAACGGCACCTGTCCGCCCAGAGCCGAACGAATGGTCGACACCGCATTCATGACATAGTCCAGATCTGACTTGGCATTAAAATTCGGCAGATTGGCGACATCCTGCTCGGTACGCACAGTTTTATGAAACTTCGGACCTTCACCAGCTTCAAAGTACAAACCTAAGCCCAAAGCATCCGGTACGGTTAAAATATCGGAGAATAGAATGGCTGCATCCAGCTCATAACGGCGCAAAGGCTGTAAGGTCACTTCACAGGCAAATTCGGTATTTTTGCACAAGGAAAGAAAATCTCCGGCCTTGGCACGGGTTTCACGATACTCAGGCAGATAACGTCCTGCTTGACGCATCATCCATACCGGCGTGGTATCTACGGGTTCACGCAACAAGGCACGTAGAAAACGATCATTTTTTAAGGCCGTCATTTACTTTCCTAACTTCGACTGAATCTTGCATCCATCATATCAAAAAGGCAGAAATTTTAATAACTTCTTTAGTCCTTTAAAAATGCCGGACTGTAAAAGATAAAAGTGATATTTACACAAAACAGATACTGCATCTCCTCATTTTTTCTGTAATACTTGTGTAGTTTTTAAAATGTAAATGAATAATTCTTAAGGTTGACTTACATGTTCGTTCGCACAGTACTCGCCATGAGTTTAAGTTGCATGTTTGCTGGTACAGCCCTGGCTGCAACCACTGCTGAACAGCCGTTGAATCCTCAATTGATTAGCGATACAGCGGTTGAAGATCCGATTGATCCGCTTGCAACAGACGCATCAGCGGCAGTCGTACCTTCAGAAGTTGAAACGCAAATTACGCAACAAGAAGAACAAGATTTAAACAAGGCTTCAGCGACCCTTGAAGACCTGCAAAATGCCGAAGATACCCAGGCTGATATCGGCAGCGCACCGACAACTGCTGCGCCTGCAACGACTTCAGCCAGCACAGCGCCAGCCAAAGCCTCCTGGACTTTAGATGGCCTGAACAATGCCAGCTGGTATGAAAATATTGGCAAAGGCCAGTTCCCGGTCTATGCGCGCGCGCATGTGATGCTCAATAATGCTCATGCTTCTCCGGGTGCGATTGATGGAACCAGCGGTAAAAATACCCTGAAAGCGATTGCCTCTTTCCAGCAGATGAACGGGATTAAACCGACCGGTGTGCTAACGCAGGAAACCTGGGATGCTTTAATTGCCCGTCAGGGTTCAAAACCGGCTTTCGTGGAATACACCATTACTGAAGATGACCTGAAAGGTCCGTATGTGAAATCAATTCCGGGCGATTATGCACTGCAAGCCAAAATGAAAGGCCTGCACTACACCAGCGTCACTGAAATGCTGGGTGAAAAGTTCCATATGGATGAGAACTTCCTGAAAAAGCTCAATCCAAATGCCAACTTTAACAAAGCCGGTCAAAAACTGATTGTGGCCAATGTGCGTAATGACCTGCCGGAAGATATCCACCTGATTGTGGCGCACAAAGGCGCTAAGCAGCTGTATCTATTTAACAGCCGCAACCAGATGATCGCATCATTCCCGGCCAGTATTGGTAATACCAACACCCCTTCACCAACCGGGACTTATAAAGTGACTGGTGTGGCACCAAACCCGTGGTACAGCTACTCGCCAAGTAACTTTATCCAGGGCAAAAACATGAAGCCACTGTCCTTACCACCAGGTCCAAACGGTCCAGTGGGGAATATCTGGATTGGTCTGAGCAAAAAATCCTTTGGTATTCACGGTACGCCAAACCCGTCGATGATTTCTAAATCCTATTCGCATGGCTGTATCCGTCTGACCAACTGGGATGCCAACGACCTGGGCCGTAAAGTCCGTTCAGGGGTTACGGTTAAATTCCTCGAATAATCTGCTTATACCCCATAAAAAGCCTGCCGATGCAGGCTTTTTTGATTACGGAGGTTTGAATCTATGACGTTGCGAATCTGGAACGATATGTTGCATTCCATGCCTAGAACAGGCACCAGGTAAAACACTAAGATAGCCTCAAGCTCAAAAAGAATTAGAGGATTATCTGATGAACGCCTACTTACATCGTAGTGAAGAACGTGGTCATGTTAAAGCCGGCTGGTTAGACACCAAACACAGCTTTTCATTTGGCAGCTGGTACAACCCGAAATACATGGGTGTGAGTGTGCTTCGTGTGATTAATGATGACCGGATTGCTGCCCACAATGGTTTTGGTACCCATCCGCATGACAACATGGAAATTTTAACCTGTGTACTGGATGGCACCATTTCACATAAAGACAGCATGGGCAATGAACGGCATATCAGTGCGGGTGAATGGCAGCTGATGAGCGCCGGAACCGGGGTTCAGCACAGTGAAATCAACCAGGGCGATGTACCAGTGCATATGCTGCAAATCTGGATTCATCCAAATGTGCGTGATGCAGAGCCAAATTATCAGCAAATTAAACTCGACCCACGTGAACAGCCGAACCAATGGCACCTGATTGTTGGCCCGAACGAACAGGCTCCAATGCATATTCGCCAGCAGGCTGAAGTGAAAACCGCGGTACTTGAAGCCGGCCAAAGCCTAAACGTACAGGCGACCCAGCAGCTCAACTATGTGCATGTGATTCGTGGTGAAGTGCAGATTGGTGAACATACGGTTAAAGCTGGTGATGCACTGTTATTCGCGGAACATGCGGATATTCAGGCAACCGAAGAAAGCCAGATGATCTGGTTTGACTTACCGGGCAAATAAGCCATTTTTCTCTCCCAGAGGTTATGATGATTTTGGCCCAATAGCCGCTCCATTGAGCGGCTATTTTTATGTCTTAAAACTGGCCTTGATTGACTTTTACCTGAGTGTGAACAGTCTATTTAAGCTGCACCCTTTGCAGCAACTCAAATACCATTTATGAAAATAAACTGAATAAAATCGGCCGATTGCCTGTTACCCGATAAAACTCTCAAAACTGAAACTATTTACATTCTCATTGGTAAAAACACTCCACATGAGAAAAATTCTCAGTTATGATAACTGCATAAAAATCATCCTGTGAATTGACCATGAATGCTTATACTGCAGCTCAGGCCAATGTCTTGACCATTCGGCAACTGAGCAAACAATTCGGCTCGCGTTTTGCGGTGCATCAGGCCAGCTGGTCTGCACAGCGCGGACAGATTCTCTGCCTGCTGGGCCATTCTGGCTGTGGCAAAACCACCATGCTTCGTCTGATTGCCGGATTAGAAACCCCAAGCAGTGGCTCAATCCAGCTTGAACAGCAAATCCTGTGGAATGAACAGCAACAGATTCCAGCCGAAGCGCGCAATATTGGTCTGGTGTTTCAGGACTATGCCCTGTTTCCGCATTTAAGCGTACTGGACAATGTCATGTTTGGCCTGAAAAAACTGCCCAAAGCACAGCGTCGGGCGGTGGCCGAGCAGGCGCTACAGCATGTTTCGATGCAGCATCATCTGCACAGCTATCCTTATACCCTGTCTGGTGGCGAGCAGCAGCGCGTGGCCCTGGCCCGTGCCCTGGCACCTAAACCGCAGGTGCTTTTGATGGATGAACCTTTTTCCAATCTCGATCATCGCCTGCGCGACCAGATCCGGCAAAATACCATCGAGATTCTGAAGCAGACTGGCACCACCACAGTTATTGTTACCCATGATCCGGAAGAGGCGCTGCAAATTGCCGATCAGATTATTTTGATGCATCAGGGCGAAATTATTCAGATCGGTACGCCGAAAGCCCTATACCGACAGCCAGCCACCTTATTTGCCGCCCGTTATTTTTCTGCCCTGAATGAAATTCCGGCGCAGCGTGTCGCGCAGCAATTACAGACCTGTTTTGGCGCACATCCCATCAGTGAAGCGCTGGCGCATCACCAAGAGCCAATCCGCTGCTGTTTCCGTCCACATCAGGTGCAGGTGTTTAGCCAGCCGACTACCGGTGCAATCCCGGCGACCGTGCTGTCCTCCAGCTTTATGGGGCATGCCGAACAGCTACGCCTGCAACTGGACCCCGAGACTATTATTCTGGCGCAGGTCAGCCCGGCACACACCGCTTATCAGGAACAGGTCTATGTGAGCCTCGATCTGCAGCAGTGTTTTTTCTTCGTCCAAGATTCACAGCCGGCAGCCACCACCACGACTGAAGTGGCCAATACTTTTTAAATTGACAATAAGGAATGAAAAATGATGAAAGTAACAATCAAAATTCCACTGCTGGCCAGCGGCCTGCTGGCGCTGAGCGGTCTGGCGCAAGCCGCGCAGGTAAACCTGTATACCACGCGTGAACCGGTGCTGATTCAGCCCTTATTAAAAGAATTTACCGAAAGCAGCGGCATTAAGGTCAATACCGTGTTTATTAAAGATGGCCTGCTGGAGCGAGTGAAAGCTGAAGGACGCCGTTCACCGGCCGATGTGATGCTGACCGTCGATTTTGGCAATCTGGTGGATCTGGTCGAAGCAGATCTCACCCAGCGCGTGAATTCCAAAGTATTAAATAATGCCATTCCGGCCAATTTACGTGCAGCCAATGGCCACTGGTATGCCCTGTCAATGCGTGCCCGTGCAGTCTATGCCTCCAAAGAACGTACCCCACTGAACGCCATTCATTATGAAGATCTGGCCAATCCGCAATGGAAAGGCAAAATCTGTATCCGTTCGGGTAGCCATCCCTACAATACCGCGTTAATTGCCGCCTATATTGCCCATCATGGTGAAAAAGCGGCAGAAACCTGGTTACGCGGGGTTAAAGCCAATCTGGCACGTCCGGCCAGTGGCGGTGACCGCGATGTGGCGCGCGATATTCTGGGTAAAATCTGTGATATTGGTGTGGCCAATACCTATTATGTGGGCACCATGCGCAATGGCAATGCTGAACAGCAGCGCTGGGGCAATGCCATTAATGTGGTGTTACCGCGCTTTAAAAATGGCGGCACCCATGTCAATGTTTCAGGTGCAGTTGTAGCCAAACATGCGCCAAATCGCAAAGAAGCGGTACAGTTACTGGAGTTCCTGGCCTCAGATCAGGCTCAGGCCATGTATGCACAAAGTGGTTATGAATATCCCGTCAAACCAGGCGTGAAGATTGATCCGATTATCGCCAGTTTCGGCAAGTTAGATATTGATTCACTGCGTTTAAGTGAGATTGCTCGCCATCGTAAGGCAGCCAATCTGCTGGTTGATAAAGTCCAGTTTAATCACTAAACCTGAATCATCAGATAGCGCGGGCAGACTGCTGCTCGTGCTATCAGTCTTGTGTCCATGTCCAGCCTGTTGATCCCCCTATGACCCAGAAAAAATCTCCTGTAACTGCACTTTTTTCACTCAGTGGCCTGTTTACCCTGCTGGCCTGTCTGCCTGTGCTGGCTTTGCTCTGGACGGCCTTACAGGGCAATAGCGAGATTTGGGACCATCTGCTGCAATATGTGATTCCTCCCACCCTGATTGAAACCGGCCTGTTGCTGTTTGGTGTCGGGATTCTGACGATTCTGATTGGTACCGGCAGTGCCTGGCTGGTCACGGCCTATCAATTCCGTGGCCGTGGTTTTCTGGACTGGGCACTGTTACTGCCCTTGGCCGTACCGACCTATATTATTGCCTATAGCTATATTGATATTTTGCATCCGATTGGTCCTGTGCAGACCCTGCTGCGGGACTGGCTTCAGCTAGAAATGCAGCAGCTCTGGTTTCCGAATATCCGCTCGCTCTGGGGCGCGATTTTTCTGCTTAGTTTTGTGCTGTATCCCTATGTCTATTTAAGCACCCGTGCCATGTTCCTGATGCAGTCAGCCAGCCTGATTGAAGTAGCGCGCAGTCTGGGATTAAAACCGGAACAGGTATTTTTCCGGGTTGCGATTCCGCTGGCTCGCCCGGCCATTGCGGTTGGTGCCAGTCTGGCCCTGATGGAAACCATCAATGATATTGGTGCCACCGAATTTCTGGGCATTAAAACCCTGACCCTGTCGATTTATTCGACCTGGACCAACCAGTCCGATCTGGCCAGTGCCGCCCAGATTGCAATTTTTATGTTGCTGATCATTAGCCTGCTGGTACTGGCAGAACGGCTGGGACGACGCAAACAGCGCTATATGAACTCGGCCCAGCGTAGCCGGCTGATGCCCGCCCAGCCAGTGACCGGCGCCAAAGCCTGGCTGCTATTCGGCCTAGGGCTGATTCCGGTGATTATTGGTTTTCTGATTCCGATCAGTCATTTACTGGTCGAATCTTATCAGCGTTTACAATATGCCGGTTTCTCTGAATATCTGCTGCAAGCCTCAATCAATACGCTTACCTTAGCCAGTATTGCCACTTTTGTGACCATGCTGATTGGCTTTATGATTGTGAGTACCGCACGGTTTAGCCGAAGCAGCTGGCTAAGCCGGGTTGCCAGTTTGGGCTATGCCATTCCGGGCACCGTACTGGCCATTGGCCTGATGCTGTCTTTGGGCGCGATTGATCACGCCGTGGCGGATTTTCTGGAATTCCAGCTTGGTCTGGATACCGGCCTGCTGTTTTTAGGCACCAGTTTCACCTTAATTTACGCCTATGCGGTACGCTTTCTAGCCATTTCAATTGGCGGGATTGAATCGGGGTATAACCGGATTCATGGCGTTTTTGATGATGCCGCACATAATCTGGGCCAGAGCAAAGGCGGGATTCTGACCCGTATCCATTTGCCTTTATTACGTCCTGCACTGATTTCAGCAGCCTTACTGATTTTTGTGGATTGTATGAAAGAGCTGCCGGCCACATTGTTGCTACGTCCGCTGAATATGGAAACCCTGGCCACGCAGTTATATACCGAAGCCTCACGTGGTACCTATGAAGAAGGCGCAATTGCAGCCTTATTGATTGTTCTGGTCGGACTGATTCCAGTGATTTTACTGGCACGGTTGGGGAAAACTGTACGTTAATCTGAACTAGATGAACTGGCTAAACTCTGCTTCAACATTGAGTGCAAGTTTAGCCTTCTCTCTTTTTATAGTGAAAATCGTTTAAAGATAATAGCCTTATAAAATAGAGATACACTTTTGATTTTTAATAAGCTTGGGATAAAGAATTTTATTCAGAAATAGTTTAGGCAGATAGTGCTTAGAATATTATCCTTAAATCCAATTATTTTTTTATTATTCAATAATAACTAAGAATCAAGAATTAAAAACCAATTATTCATCCGTTTAAAAAAATAAAACGGACAATAAAATACTTGGATTGTTAAGAGAAAATGCACGTATCTCAATTACAGAAATTGCGCAGAAAACCCGAAATTCCCGGGCCACGGTTCAAAAGCGAATCGAGTACATGGAAGCGACTAGCATCATTACCGGCTATACGGTACGCATTAAACCGAACCTGAATCCGCAGCTTATTCAGGCCTGGATGAGTATTATGGTGGAAGGCAACAAGGCACAGGCCGTCATCAAGGAGCTACGTCTCGATCCGGCTATTCAGACCTTACATACGACGAATGGCAAATGGGATTTACTGGTAGAAATCCAGTCCGACAATTTGGTGAATTTTGATTTAATTTTAAGTCGGATCAGAAGTATTTCAGGGATTTATAACAGTGAAACCAATATATTACTGTCAACCTATAAAATTTAAATAATTGATTTTAATCTTCATCTGTCGCATATACATTGCGACAGGTGAAAGATTATCGATGATTATTTTATAGAAAAGCAATCTATATAAATATTCGTTTTTCATATTTTATGGTTTTTTATTTTTAGATATTCGAAGCAAAATAATATATCTTAAAGGTATTTATATAATACCTATAAAATATGTTTAGCTCTCCTCTTTAAAATAAATCAGTTCCATATAAAGAATATAAAAATAAAACGGAGCGCAATAAAAAAAGCCCTGACAATGTCAGGGCTTTTTGAATTTGGCGGAAGCGGTGAGATTCGAACTCACGGAGGACTCACACCCTCGTCGGTTTTCAAGACCGGTGCATTAAACCACTCTGCCACGCTTCCAATGGCGGCTATCATATAAAGAAAATTTTAACTTGGCAAATATTTTTCCAGGTTTTCGCAACCGACTGTACAAAATAAAATCAAAATCGTTTAATTTGCTGAATTTTCAAACTTTTCATAGCGAATGTCGACAATATACCAGTGTTTTGCACCTGATGGCGTCTGCACTACTGCTTCATCATCCACACTTTTGCCCAGCAAGGCGCGCGCCATTGGCGAGTCAATTGAAATATGTTGTGGATGATGATCATAAATTTCATCAACCCCGACAATTCTTAGGGTTTTCTGCTCGCCATCATCATTTTCAATATCGACCCAAGCGCCAAAATAGACCTTGCCCTCCTGTTCAGGTGAAAAATCAATAATTCGCAGCTCTTCCAGCCGCTTGCCGAGGTAACGTACCCGACGGTCAATCTTGCGCAGCAGCTGCTTGTTATATTGGTAATCGGCGTTCTCCGAACGATCGCCGAGACTGGCCGCCCAGTTCACTTTTTTGGTAATTTCAGGGCGTTCTTCATGCCACAAATGCTGAAGTTCCGCGACCAGTTTGTCATGTCCACCACGGGTAATTAAGCTCGATTTCATGGCCTTTAACAGCAGAAAAATATGCCTGTAGCTTACCAAAAACTGCTGCCTTCTCCCCAATTACTCCACTTTTAAAGTTTAAAAAATATTTTTCCTAAATAGAATCATTTACTTATGAAACAGTTTTTTATTTTTTTATGGACAAAATTTGACAACTCAAATTTTGGTCTTTATTATGCGCACATCTTTTAATTATGATCATTTTTTAACCTGTGTGGCGTAGCCACATTTTTTATCTTTCATCCCATGTCATTTTGAATGACGTCATGAGTGCCCACCCTCTTATTGAATTTATCAAACTTGAAAAAGTCTGAGGCCTTTTGCCTCCTGCTTTGTAGGGCATAAATTACTTGTAGCGGAGACAACATGCACAGTAGTTCAACTTCTGGGTCGAGGCTTGGCCTTCACTCTTTTTTCAACTCTCTCCCTTTAAAAGTCTTAGTATTAAGCAGTGCGTTAATTCCGTTTCATAGTATTAATGCAAGTAAAGCAGCGTATCAGTTTGATCGCGTGGTCAATCACAATAAATTGACCGTGGTTTCTGTTTCGAATCCGACCACCGTGTTTCAGAACAGTCAGCATCTGCATGGCTTTGGTTATGACCTGGTGCGCAACTATGCGCATAGCCTGAATGTCAAACTCGAGTTTAAAACCGTACCGGACAATGCGACAGCGTTGCAATGGGTGGCGTCAGGTAAAGCCAACTTTGCCATGACCACTGCCAGTATTCAGAGCATTGAAAACAAGCATCTGACCGGTTTTTCGGCCACCTGTGGCGATTTAAACACCTTGCAGAAAAATGGCCTAAACAGCAATTTAAACTGGGTATTTAAACATGCCGATGATCCGCTGAGCCAGACCGCCAGTGCCTTTGTCTGCCGTGGCAAACAAAGCGGTGCCATCAACCAGCTGGCCTCGTTCTATAACCAGAATGTGGTTAAGCAGGAATCCTGGAATACTATCCAGCGTGACTTAAGCAATCGCATGCCTTTATATAAGGCCAGCTTCCAGCGCACTGCGCAGCAGTATGATCTGGACTGGCATTTACTGGCGGCCATTGGTTATCAGGAATCGTACTTAAAGCCGAACTCTGTTTCACCAACCGGTGTTCGTGGTTTGATGATGCTGACCAACAGCACAGCCAAAGCCATGGGCGTCAGTAACCGTACCGATCCAACCCAGAGCATTCAGGGCGGTGCCAAGTATTACAACCTGATGCTGAACCGTTATAAGCATATTCCGTTTCCAGACCGTAACTGGTATGCACTGGTGGCCTATAACATGGGTCCGGGTGCCGTGAGCCAGATTCAGAAGCGTATTCAGGCCACCGGTAAAAACCCGAACAACTGGGTCAACCTGTATGCTTACTTAGACGGCAATAAAGCCAAGAACGGACGTTATCGTCAGGCCTTACAATACGTGACCCGTATCCGTGCCTATCTGGAACACATCAAGACCACGCCGCAGCTGGTGAATATTTAAATGCTTCACCGTTGATCTTCAAGGCAAAAAAAAGCTTACCTTCGGGTAAGCTTTTTTGTGTCGGGTCACAATCAGGTGGTTTGCGCCAAAACGTTTTTGAACAGGTCTTTTTGCTCTTGGCTTGGTTTTGCAGTTTGCAATGCCATTAATTGAGACATATCGCCTTGTACTTTGATTTTACCGGTCATGAAGGCTTGCATGGCTGCAGCCATATCAAACTCCAGGAACACTTTACGTAAGGTCTCAGCATCCATATTCAGGGTTGTTTTTGCATTTGCAGACAATCCTTTCTGGATTTTGCCACCGTCTAAAGCTAATTCTGTATTGCCTGAAGCATCCGTAACAACCAAATTAATTGCAAGATTCGCAAGCGCAGGTGGTAAATTTAAGTCACCAGCTTGAGCCGTCAGGTTCTCTACGGTTGCAAACCAATCATCAGATAAAAAAGCAGGCATGATTATTCCTCAATTTATTTGTTCATTTGTGTCGCCTGTCCAGACAACATTTTTGTGAAGCAATGATGCTTGTGACCTGTTATAGCATGTAATCATAAAAGATGGCTAAGATTTTTTGTACGATGCGTTCAAATTTTATATTTTTAATACAATATTGAAATAATTCAAATATATAAAAAAAGCACTGAACTGAAGTTCAATGCTTTTTTTGACTATTTAGTCAGCTGCATAGCCTAAATTGACCATGTTGATGCGGTTGGACTGACCATCTTCATTCTCGTGCGAATAACTGCCTTTAAAGTCAAACTCGCGCTCGCTATCGAGTGCTTCAAAGTCAAACAGCTCGCGGTCTGCCAGTTGCGATGGTGATACATTTTGCAATGCACCAAAAATACTGTGCAGACGTTTTGGATGGGCATTGTCCCATTCACGCAGCATGTCATTGATAATCGCACGTTGCAGATTTTCCTGCGAACCACACAGGTTACATGGAATAATCGGGAACTGGCGCATTTGCGCGTATTTGATGATGTCTTTTTCTTCCACATAAGCCAGTGGACGAATCAGCATATTCTTCTTGTCGGAAGATAACAGCTTCGGTGGCATCGCCTTTAAGCTGCCGCCATGGAACAGGTTCAGGAAGAAGGTCGCCAGAATATCATCACGATGATGCCCCAGTGCCACCTTGGTTGCCCCAATTTCCTGGGCAAAGCCGTACAGTGAACCACGACGCAGACGCGAACACACTGCACAGTAGGTTTTGCCTTCCGGGGTCAGACGCTTGGTAATACTGTAGGTATCTTTTTCCAGAATATAATACGGGATATTATTTTCTTCCAGATAACGCGGCAGCACATCTTCAGGGAAGCCCGGCTGTTTCTGGTCCAGATTCACCGCCACCACATCAAAATGAATCGGGGCAATACGTTTAAACTGCAACAGAATATCCAGTAAGGTATAACTGTCTTTACCACCCGAAATACACACCATGACCTTGTCACCGTCTTCGATCATCTTGTAATCACGAATGGCATGACCCACCTGGCGACGCAGCTTTTTCAGCAAACGGTAATACGCAGAGCTGGTTGGCAGTTCTGGTTTAAAATTAAATCCTTGATCGGACTCAACTGGCGAGAACATAGACGAGATTTACCCATAAAAAAAATACCGCGCAATTTTAGCCGATTCAGTCCCGGCACGCATCAAAAGAATGTAATTTCCTGCTTGTCATTTTTTGTCATCTCGCTGTCTTTATTTTTATGCTAATTTGAACGTTTGCGTTCATCTTTTAAGCAAGATGCTTATCTTTTGGACTTTTCCACAGTTTTCCACAAAAGCTGTGGATAACTTTGTGGATTTAAAACAACTTGACAAGGTCACTTGCCTGCAATTGAAGGCTTCTATTTAAATTGATCATTTTTTAATCAATTTTATTTATAATTAAAATCAATGGTTTAAGTGTGTCAAGCAGACCAGAATAAAAAAAAATAAATATTTTTTTTTGATTGTTCTGTCAGCAAACAGGGCTTGATTTTTACAAAGTAAACAGGGAAATAAATGTAAAGACTCTTTTCATCAATGTTTTTTTTGTTAAACTCAAACCACCTGTTTGGGGACAGTATGAACTTCGTTACCATAATGAATACGATAATGTATAAAAGATTACATTTTAAACAACTGGCTTTTTGGGGATGTGTGACGCTGCTTGCGGTTGCATCGCACAGTCATGCCGGACAGATTTATGTCTATAAAGACAATAATGGCTCTACCCTGCTGACCAATCGTAAAAGTTCAGACCAGTCCCTGAAAAAAGTCAAAGTGACGTATTATCCCGACAGCAATATTCATCGTTATAGCAACTGGGGCAGCTCTGAAGCATCGGTCTTACCAAGCTATAGCCGCAATAAAAATGCCTTTGACCATATTATCCAGCAGGCCGCGCAGCGCCACGGTATTTCGTCTGGGCTGATTAAAGCCGTCATGCACACCGAGTCCGGCTTTAATGTCAATGCTCGCTCTCCGGTCGGGGCCCAAGGCTTAATGCAGCTGATGCCGGCCACTGCCAAACGTTTTCAGGTTTCTAATGCCTACGATCCTTATGAAAATATTATGGCCGGGGCCAAATATCTGGCCTGGTTACTAAAACGTTTTAACGGTAATACATCCTTAGCATTGGCCGGTTATAATGCCGGTGAAGGCAATGTCGCCAAATACGGCGGCATTCCGCCCTTCCGTGAAACTCAGGACTATGTGCGCCGCGTGACCAGCCGTTATCACAATCTGTACGCCGGTGGCGTCAGCAGTAGCGATCAGGGACCGTTACTGGCCCAATCCAATACGCTTTCTTCTGGTTCGCATTTAACCGCAGCTCAGCCTGCACGCCCATCGCGTGAAATTATTGTTGCTGCAGATGGCAGCTTTACCGATGCACCGGTCCGCTCCTATGCCACGGCACATGCCTCTGCCGCAGCCCGAATCACCATTTCGGACTAAGACGATTTTTTGTTGATTTTCACGATTTTTTCTTGAATTTTTAATACATTCACCGCATATTTACTTGCATGATTTATGAATCAGATTACATTTTCATTTTAAGAGGATTTACTCAATGATGCGGATTGGTTTGTTCTTGCTAACCAACCTCGCGGTACTGGTTGTAGCTGGCATTATTTTGTCACTCTTCGGTGTCGGTAGTTACCATGGCGCGGGTGGCTTAAATCTAGGCAACCTGTTGGTCATCTGTTTTGTCTTCGGTATGGTCGGTTCTTTAATTTCCCTGTTCATGTCTAAATGGATGGCGAAAAAAACCACCGGTACAGAGCTGATTGACCCGAATGCCCCACGTAACCAGGCTGAAGCGTGGTTATTAAATGAAGTTGCACAATTGTCGCAACGTGCTGGCATTAAAATGCCAGAAGTGGGTATCTTCCCTTCTTATCAGTCGAATGCCTTTGCAACCGGCTGGAACAAGAATGATGCTTTGGTGGCGGTTTCAACCGGTCTGCTGGAGCGTATGAACAAAGATGAATTACGTGCCGTACTGGCGCACGAAATTGGTCACGTGGCCAATGGTGACATGGTTACGCTGGCGTTAATCCAGGGTGTGGTCAACGCCTTCGTGATGTTCTTTGCCCGTGTTGCCGGTGATTTCATTGATCGTAACGTATTTGGCCGTGAAGATGGCGAAGCGCCAGGCATTGCCTACTTCGTGATTACCATTGTGCTGGATATCGTGTTTGGTATTCTGGCTTCGGCCATTGTGATGTGGTTCTCGCGTCAACGTGAATACCGCGCCGATGAAGCGGGTGCCCGTCTGGCTGGCAAACAGGCCATGATTTCTGCCCTGTTACGCTTACAGGCCGAATCTGAAATGCCAGATGCAATGCCAAAAGAAATGAAAGCCTTCGCGATTTCTGCCGGTCAGGAACAAGGGTTTAGTCTGGCAGCGTTATTCCAGACCCACCCGACCATTGAACAGCGTGTGGCGGCATTACAGCAGTTAAACCTGCCTTAATAATAATGCCCAACCGTTAAATAGACAAAAGCCTCCATATGGAGGCTTTTGTTTTTATGTGTGATAGATACTGGTTGGAATGATGACAGCTTACTTAAAGATTTAAACCCTGCATCCACTGCCAGACCCATTGCAGCCCGGCCAAGGTCGCCACCACCAGAATGATCAGGAACAACAGGCCTAATAAATCAGGAAGATGAATCCACAGCCAGGCCACCACAGGATTACGCCAGAATGCCGAATATTGCTGCTTCTGCTCCAGTTTTTCATGCAAGAAAGGATGCACCACATGATGGTCACTCTGGATATCATATTCCTGCCGGATATGATCATGCACAATATCCAGCGCCTTACGGCTAGGGCGAATAAAAATATCAAAAATCGTCCCGGCAATCGGAATAAAGCCCACCACCGCATCCATAACCGCCAGCTTCATGACCGGATTCAGTTTGGCTTGTGGCACGCCGACCTGTTTGGCTTTATAAATTGCATAACAGGTCAGCACAAAACCGGCCAGATCGCCGGCCACCGGAATGGTACTTAAAGCCGCATCAGCGCCCACGCCCTGTTTGGTAAACGGAATCCGCACCACCGAATCCATCATATTGGCAAACTTGGCCAGATCACGCTCCAGGCGAATCACCTCTTGCCGGGAAAGTTTGGGTTTGGTGCTGTGCAGCTCTGTCATGAATCAACCTGATTTTTATCTATTTATGTCATGTTTTTACTATACTCGAGCGCGCTGCTCAAACGTTTTACTGCTTTGTAAATACGGGCTAAAACAGCAGCTGGGAAGCAATAAACAGATAAACCACCACCCCGCTGGCATCGCAAATTGAGGTCACCAGAGGTGCCGACGCACTGGCCGGGTCCAGTTTCAGCTTATTGAGAATAAATGGCAGGCTCATGCCAACCAGACAGCCCATCAGTACAATGCCCAGCATACTTAAGGCCAACACCACCGCCACCATCAAATCGCCACGCACATAACCCAGTACCGACACGGCCAGTGCCATGGTGCCACCTAAACAAAGCGCCACCAGACTTTCCCGCCCGAGCAGATAGAACCAGTCACGAAAATGCACATCGCCGGTGGCTAAAGCACGGACCATTAAGGTCGCCGATTGCGCCCCGGCATTCCCGCCACTACCGACCAGCAAGGGCAAGAAGAACACCAGCACAATATGCGCGGCAATAATCTCTTCAAAATGGGCAATCCCAAAACCGGACAGCAAACTGCCAAACACCAGAAATACCAGCCAGAACACGCGCTGGCGATATAAAGATAAAATTGGTGCATTTTTCAGGCTCAGGTTGGGCAAGGATTCAATCGCACCGGATTTTAAAATATCTTCAGTAGTTTCGGCCTCGACAATGTCCATGGCATCATCATAGGTGACAATCCCGACCAGACGCTGCGCCTGATCAACAATCGGCAAGGCCAGAAAATCATAATGCGCCAGCTTCCAGGCAATCTGTTCCTGATCTTCATCGACCTGGCCCATCACCAGATCCGTGGTCATGAGATGCTGCAGCTGTACCTCTGGCGCGGCCTGAATAATCTGCCGCAAGGACACCACACCGAGCAGATGCTGTAGCGCATCTACAATATAAATCAGGTACAGGGTTTCCCGGTCTGCCGCCACCTGACGCAACTGTTCAATCGCCTGCTGGATCGTCAGCTCTGGGGATAAAGTCACAAAATCCGAACTCATGATCGCCCCGGCAGATTCTTCCGGGTAAGCCGCCAGCTGCTGAATTTGCTGACGTTTTTCCGGGGCCAGCTCGGCCAGAATCCACGGCTGTAGCGTCGGACTCAAACCTTTAAACAGGTCGGTCCGGTCATCTGAATGCATGGCACTCATCAGCTGCAACAAATCGGCTGGGTCCAGCTGTTCGGCAATTTGCGCCTGCACAGTTTTTGGCAAAAACTCAAAGATCAGCGCGGCCTGCTCCAGGGTGGGAATCAATCGAACCTGCGCTTGCAGCGACAGCTGTTCAATCCAGACCGCCAAATCGGCCGGATTCATATGCGCAATCAGGGTCTGTACCCGCTCTGGATGCTGCTGCAAAATGGCCTGTTCCAGTGCCTGAAGTTCAAAAGGATTCAGCATAAACCTCTCATCATTATTCTTGGTTATTTTTTAAAATGTAAAGTGATTTGCACTGCATCTGCGTGCTGCCGCAGTGTCCCTGAAGCAGCAGCATTTTTCTCTGTATAAACCCGGCGGATCAGGCCTGTTTCAGTTTAAAGATCGAACGCACCAGTACATACATAAAGGGAATAAAGATCAGCACCAGAACCGTACCGAAAATCACCCCACCCAGCACACTCACGCCAATTTCCTGACGGCTGACCGCACCGGCACCAAAGGCAAATACCAGCGGAATGACCCCGGCCCCAAAGGCCAGCGAGGTCATCAGAATAGGACGTAAACGCAGACTCGCTCCTTCCAGTGCGGCTTCCACGGCGCTGCGCCCCTGCTGCTGCGCCATCGAAGCAAACTCGACAATCAGAATCGCATTTTTACAGGACAGGCCGATGGTGGTCAGCAGTGCAATCTGGAAATAGATATCATTCGGGAACCCGGCCAGGTAGCTGAACAGGATATTACCACCAATACCCAGTGGAATCGCGCTCATCACCGCAGTTGGAATGGTCCAGCTTTCATACAGCGCTGCCAGACACAGGAAGATAAAACCAATTGATACCAGATACAGCAATAAAGCCTGATTGCTGGACTGCTTTTCTTCAAAGGACAAGCCGCTCCAGGCCAGATCGACACCGTCCTGCTGGTCAACCAGCTGCTGAATATCCTGCATGGCCTGACCAGAGCTGGCACCGGCTGCGGTATCGGCTTCCATTTCCAGTGCGGTATAGCCCATAAACCGGTTCACCACTTCTGGTCCGCCGCCCCAGCTCAGGGTAGAGAAATTACCAAACGGCACCATCTGCCCGTTGGCATTACGGACCGACCAGGCCTGCAAATCTTCCGGGGTGGCACGGAACTCGGCATCACCCTGCATAATCACCCGTTTAATCCGGCCACGATCAATAAAGTCATTGATATAACTGCCGCCCCATGCCGCCGACAAGGTGCTGTTAATCGCGCCTTGGCTCAGGCCATTGGCCATGGCCTGTTTCTGATGAATATTGACATTCAGCTCGGCTTTTTCCGGATTGGATTTTTTATCCAGATTGGCAAAGCTGGAATAACGGTCGGCCTGACTGCGCAGGCTCTGGAATTGCTGCTCCAGATAATCACGGCCCTGCCCATTTAAATCTCGCAGCCAAAACTGCAGGCCATCGGTCTGGCCTAAACCGCGCACCGAGGCCGGCATCCCAATCATAATCTGCGCATCTGGATGACGCTGGAAATGCTGCATGGCCCGCTCACGAATTGCCTGCGCAGCATTGTCACTGCCCGGACGATCATCCCAGTGTTTCAGCGCAATAAAGCCCTGCCCCAAGTTCTGGCCAGTGCCGGAGAAGTTACGGCCATAGCGAATCATCACTAGATCAACATTGGCCTGTTCCTGTTCAATAAAATAGGCACGAATCGTTTCACCAACTTCACGGCTTTTTGACAGGGGCGCGCCTTCTTGCAACTTAAATTGCACCGTGAGCATGCCCTGATCTTCACTTGGAATAAAGCTGGTCGGCAAGGCTCGATAGAACAAGGCAAATACCCCGATTAAAGCCACAAAAATCACCAGACAGATGGTGCGATGTTGCAGGGTCCAGCTTGAAGAACGCAGATAATGCTGTTTCAGATTTTCCAGTTTCTGATTAAACCAGGCGGCCCATCGGGCGGTTTTCTGCTTTGGCTTTAAAATTAAGGCACATAAGGCCGGGGTTAAAATCAGTGCCACCAGCAAAGATAAGGACATCGCGGCCACCAGGGTGATGGAGAACTGACGGTAGATGACCCCGGTCGAGCCACCAAAAAATGCCATCGGAATAAACACCGCGGTCAGCACCAAGGTAATCCCGACCAGTGCCCCGCTAATTTCCTGCATCGACTGGATTGCCGCTTGTTTGGCCGAAAGCTGCTGCTCATGCATCAAACGTTCAACGTTTTCTACGACCACAATTGCATCATCGACCAGCAGGCCAATCGCCAGTACCAGCGCAAACAGGGTTAAGGTATTAATGGTCATGCCCAGCACATACAGCACCGTCAGGGTACCTAAAATCACCACCGGTACGGTGATGGTCGGAATTAAGGTGGCGCGCCAGTTCTGTAAAAACAGGAACATCACAATCACCACCAGAATAATCGCTTCAATGAGGGTTTTTACCACCTCTTTCATCGACTCCTTCACAAACGGCGTATTATCGCGTGGATAGACTATCTTGTAGCCTTCGGGCAACTGTTTGGAGAGATGATCAATTTCCTGCTGGATTAAAGCCGAGGTCGCCAGTGCATTGGCGCCAGAGGCCAGGGAGATGCCCAGCGCAGCTGAAGGATAGCCGTTAATCGTATTAAAGGACTGATAATTTTCTGCCCCCAGCTCGACCCGCGCCACATCTTTTAAATAAACAAAACTGCCGTCCTGGGCCGACTTTAAAATTACATTTTCAAATTCTTCGACAGTTTTTAAACGTGAACCGGAGGTGACTTTGGCATTTAAATACTGATCGGTTGCGGTGGGTAAATCGCCAATACTGCCGGCTGCCACCTGGGTATTCTGGGCTTCAACAGCGGCCCGAATATCGCTTGGCATCAAGGCATACTGTTTCAGTTTTAAAGGATTCAACCAGATTCGCATGGCATATTGCGAACCGAAGACATCCACCTCACCCACGCCTTCAATACGCGCCAGATCCTGTTCCAGATGGGTCATCATATAATCGGACAGTTCAATATTGGAACTGTGACCAGCGCTGTCATACAAACCGATGACCATATGGGTATCACCCAGAGATTTGAACACATTCACGCCTTGGCGCTGTACATCTTCAGGCAAACGGTTAATGGCGCTGTTAATCGCATTTTGCACCTGCACCTGTGCGGTATCTGGGTCTGTGCCATTTTCAAAACTGATACTGATACGGCTGCGCCCCGAAGAATCACTGCTCGAGCTAAAATACAGCAGATGATCCAGCCCTCGAATCTGCTGCTCCAGCACCTGGGTCACGCTCTCCTCCACTGTTTCTGCCGAAGCTCCAGTATAAGTGGCACTCACGGTAATGCGAGGCGGGGCAATATCCGGATAACGCTCGACCGGTAAACCTAAAGTGGAAAAAATACCAAACGCCATGACAATAATGGCCAGGACTCCAGCAAAAATAGGACGTTCAATAAAAAATTTTGACAGCATAGATTTGGTCACATGATGGGGTTGAGCCAAGATTTGGTTGAGCACTTCTGAAGGCGCTTTACCCTAGCAAATTTATATTGATATTCAGTGACTAAAGCCAAAAATACAAGAAAATATTACATAAAGATGTGTTGAACGAAAAATAAGGAGAAAATGTGGAGATAAAAGATTTATCTCGCTCTAGCATCATTTACATTGTCGCTATTTTGCAACCTGTCATGAGAATGCAAGTTTTTCCTTCAACACTACGCATGCGTCAAATAAAATAGCAGCATCATCAGAGGACCGCATGCTAAGAAAAACACTGATACTGACCAGCATTCTCACTTTAACTGCTTGTAATAGTGATGATCGTGATAATCAAACGCATAATCCCACTCCAACGCCGACACCACCGGCCTATGTTGAACCTGAAATTATTATTGTCGGACATCGAGGCGCTAGCGCCTTGCGTCCTGAACATACCTTGGAGGCTTATCAAAAAGCCATTGAGGATGGTGCAGATTTTATTGAGCCTGATCTGGTTCCAACCAAAGATGGTTATTTGGTTGCTCGTCATGAAAATGAAATTGGCGGTACGACCAATGTCAGTGAACTGCCACAATTTGCAGATCGTAAAACCACCAAAATCATTGATGGAGTCAGCTTAACAGGCTGGTTTACCGAAGACTTCACCTTAAGTGAACTGAAGCAGCTGAAAGCCCGCGAACGTATTCCAGATATTCGGCCACAAAACACTCAATATAATGATCAGTTTTTAGTGCCGACGATAGAAGAAATTATTGAACTGGCTGATCAGCACTATCAAAAAACAGGAAAAATTATTGGGCTGTATATTGAGACTAAACACCCAACCTATTTCCAGGATTTAAATCTGGCCATGGAAGACCGTTTATTGAGTAGCTTGGCGAAATATGAATATTCGCGAAGTATTGCCCCAGTCTATCTACAATCTTTTGAAGTTAAAAATCTGCAATATCTACGCAGTCAGCTAGATCGTTTAAACACCTTGCAACATGCAAAAATCATTCAGCTCTACAGCGGACAGAGTTCTCAGCCTGCTGATGCACTAAAAGCAGGTCTGGGGACTACTTATGGTCAATTGGCCAGTGCAGAAGGACTTAAAACGGTTGCGCAATATGCTGATGGTGTGGGACCAAGTAAAACCTATATCGTCAGTAATCAGGGAGTAATCACCAATTTTGTGAGTCTGGCACATGCACAGGGCCTGAAAGTACATCCTTATACCTTGCGCCCAGAAAATGATTTTTTACCTGATCGCCTCGATTGTAGTCCAAATCCTGCTGAGAAGTGTGAAACAGGGGCGTTGGCCGAGTTTGAAATCTTCTTTAAAGCCGGTGTTGATGGTGTCTTTACAGATGATCCTGGACTAGGACGTCAGGCTGCAGACCTGTTTTTAAAACAGTAAAAATTCTCATATATTAAAAAAGACGCGGCATGCGTCTTTTTTCTACTTTCAAACAAAACAGCCTATACGATATGCTCAAAATGAATGGTACAGCCCATTAATAAATGCATCAATTCAATCTGCGATGTACACCCGGTTTTTTCATAAATATTCTTAAAATAGGTACGCACCGAGCTTAACGTCAGCTTGCAATGCTCTGCAATCTCTTCAAGTTTATAACCATTAATCAGCACCTCACATAACTCAACTTCCCGATTCGACAAGTGATACTGCTGCTTTAAATAATCTTTGGCTAAATAATATTTCTGCCCGGTTTCAGTCACAAAAACCGCGACATAGGCCTGTTCTGGTAGTCCTTCAGTATTTTTTAGCTGGCTTAAATTAAAAGGAATCACCGTTAGCATTAAGGTACTCTGATCAGCTGCTGTCAGCTCAATCACCCCGCCTGGTTCTTTATTCCATTGACTTAAGTCCGAACCAGCCCCCTCAATGAGCTGATCGAGTTTGGCCTGAAAACCGCGTTCTACCTTTAAACGATTATAACGGTCCAGCTCAATCAGATTGGAGCGATTGAGTGTTTCCTGAGCTTTACTGTTGGCATAAATTAAACAGGACTGCTGATCGAGTAGCAGCACGCCTGTTTTTAAGTGATCTAGAATATGACCTAAAGCCAGTTTCTGCTGCTTGGCCTGACAAAGCTGCCGATGAATTTGTAGTGCCCGGCGTAAATGCTTACCGATCCGCTTAAGAAATTCATGCTCTTCCGGACTATAAGGCTGAGCATCGGGCGCCCGGTGAATACCCAAGACCGCCCAACGATGTTGCCCCTGATCGAGTAAAACAGCTGCGATATGACAAATCCCAGTCGGCTCCAGACAGCGCTCATAAAAGATATATTCATCTGTGCCTGGCATCTGGCCATACGACTGCAAGTTTTGCTCAATGGTATCCCCCACCCCGGTTTGCTGCCATAACGGCGCATGCAGTTTCATATCAATGACTTTAATCCGTTCGTCCTGATAGGCATCAATACAGGCTTGCGGAATGTTATAGGTATGCACAAAGTCATAACTTGGACTTAACTGGTCCAGAGCGGTAAAAATCGCGGTTTTACTGTTGGTGTAGTGCACAATGGCTTCAATTACTTGCGGCCATAAACGCGTATCCATCGCGGCATCATAAATTAACCCAATGATCTGGTGTTCTTGTTCTTTCATCTCTCCCCCAGCTTAATCATTAAGCCCTACCAATTTAATACAAAAGCTCATCATACATTTAATTATTTTTGAACCATTTATCTATTTCTTACTTTTTTATGCATTAAGTTTAGTTTTACTGCATTGTGTTTTTTATTGACCTGCATATAAAAAAATCCCCGCAATTGCGGGGATTTTTATGATCGAATGACCAGCAGATGTATTACATCATGCCGCCCATACCACCCATGCCGCCCATGTCAGGCATTGCTGGTTTTTCTTCCGGGATTTCAGTGATCATGCACTCAGTTGTGAGCATTAAGCCCGCAACAGATGCAGCATGCTCAAGTGCAGAACGGGTTACTTTCGCTGGGTCAAGAATACCCATTTCAAGCATGTCGCCGTATTCACCAGTTGCAGCGTTATAACCGAAGTTACCTTCACCATTTTTCACAGCGTTGATCACAACAGATGGTTCATCACCTGCGTTTGCCACGATTTGACGAAGCGGCGCTTCGATTGCACGGCGCAGGATGTTGATCCCTACGTTTTGGTCATCGTTGGCACCTGTTACACCGTCAAGTGCTTTGGCAGCACGTACCAGTGCAACACCACCACCAGCAACCACACCTTCTTCAACTGCAGCGCGAGTTGCATGAAGCGCGTCGTCTACGCGGTCTTTTTTCTCTTTCATTTCAACTTCAGTTGCAGCACCGATCTTGATCACTGCTACACCGCCTGCCAATTTAGCAACGCGTTCTTGAAGTTTTTCTTTATCGTATTCAGAAGTCGATTCTTCGATTTGCGCACGGATTTGTTGAACACGCTCAGCGATTTGGCCTGCGTTACCCGCACCATCCACAATCACGGTGTTTTCTTTAGATACAGTTACTTTGTGTGCAGTACCTAAGTGTTCAAGCGTTGTTTGGTCTAACTGCATACCGATTTCTTCAGAAATCACAGTACCGCCAGTTAAAATCGCGATGTCTTGCAGCATTGCTTTACGACGGTCACCGAAGCCAGGTGCTTTCACCGCACATACTTTGATGATGCCGCGCATATTGTTCACAACAAGCGTCGCAAGCGCTTCACCTTCAACATCTTCAGCGATAATTAATAGTGGCTTACCTGTTTTTGCAACCGCTTCAAGAACCGTAATCAGTTCACGGATGTTGCTGACTTTCTTGTCTACCAGCAGGATGAACGGGTTTTCAAGTTCAGCAGTCAATGTATCTTGTTTGTTGGCGAAGTATGGAGAGATATAACCACGGTCAAACTGCATACCCTCTACAACGTCAAGTGCATCTTCAAAGCCTGAACCTTCTTCAACAGTGATTACGCCTTCTTTGCCCACTTTTTCCATTGCTTGTGCAATTAAAGCACCTACAGTGGTGTCAGAGTTTGCAGAGATCGAACCGACTTGTTCAATTGCTTTCGAATCAGATGCAGGTTGTGCAGTTGATTTGATTTCAGCCACTAAAGTTTTCACCGCGATGTCGATACCGCGTTTCAAGTCCATTGGGTTCATACCCGCAGTCACTGACTTGATGCCTTCGTTCAGGATGGCTTGCGCCAATACAGTTGCAGTTGTGGTACCGTCACCTGCAATGTCATTGGTTTTAGAAGACACTTCACGAACCAGTTGCGCACCCATGTTCTCGAACTTGTCTTTTAACGTGATTTCTTTCGCAACAGAAACACCATCTTTAGTGATGTGCGGTGCGCCGAAAGAACGGTCGATCACCACGTTACGGCCTTTAGGACCTAACGTTACTTTCACTGCATCTGCAAGAATGTTGACACCCGCAATCATTTTGCTACGAGCTGAATCACCAAATTTTACGTCTTTAGCTGACATGATTTACTCCAATTTTAAATCTTAACTAAATCTGATAACCATTGAGTTAGTGAGAAATTAGCCTTCTAAAACAGCTAAAATGTCAGACTCTTTCATAATAAGCAGTTCTTCACCGTCTACTTTTACAGTGGTGCCGGCATAGGTACCAAACAATACTTTATCGCCAACTTTCACATCTAATGCACGTACGCCATTGTCTGTGATTTGACCATTACCAACTGCAATGATTTCACCCTGAGCAGGTTTTTCAGCAGCAGAACCTGGCAATAAAATGCCGCCAGCAGTTTTTGTTTCTTCTTCGACACGACGAATTACTACACGGTCATGTAATGGACGAATGTTGCTCATAAATAACTCCATCAGACTAAGTCTTCGTTAGATAACTGATGACGACTTATTTATTCCTTTGGTCATCATCAAAATGAATTTTAGATGTCACTTTTGTGGGGATGGAAAAAAACGCTTCAAGGGGAAAAATGAAAAAAAATCTGTTTTTTGTCTTTTTTTTCGCCAGCCATCAGACCACTGTCGCTTTATTCCCCATATTTCTAATACGGTTCAAATTTTTGTGTGCGTTCATTAAAAAAATAGGCCTGAATTTCACCGCTGTCATGAATCACATTAAAGCTGTTATTAAAACGACGATGCAGACGATAAGACAGCGCCGTGCCGGCATGAATATCCAGCACCGGATGACTGGCCTGCAAATGATAAATCTGGTTTAAATCATAGACTGCGGACTGATGCAGATGACCATGCAACAGCCCGAACAGGCCATGCTGACTCCAGCTTTCCAGCGCCATTTTGCCAAGCATTGGACAGTCTTTTACCCCATGCGGATCATCCGGCGGGGTATAAAACGGTTGATGCGCAGCAATCAGCTTGATTTTATGCGCCGGCGCCGCGGCCAGAATCTGATCGACCAGCTGGATTTGCGCCAGCGAAATATGCCCGCGGGTATGGTAACGCCGCCGGATACTGTTTAAACCAATCAGAAAAAAATGCTCGGTTTCCAGCACAGTTTCCATCTTGCCAAAAAACAGCTGATAACGCGCAAATGGATTGACAAAACGGGTCCATAAATCGAATAGCGGAATATCATGATTGCCCGGCACCACCAGATACGGCCGCTCCAGGCTGTCGAGAAACTGCTTACAGTCATAAAACTGTTTAAAACGCGCACGCTGGGTTAAATCACCACTGACCACTATCGCTTCAGCCTGATGCTCCAGGCAAAATTGCCGGATGGCTGCCATGCAGACCGGCTTTTCGGTGCCAAAATGCAAGTCAGACAGATGCAGAATCATAAGGCACCATCATATTTAAGGCATTTTTTTCCACTGTGACTATTAGCGGTGGTCGCATCCGGACAATTTCACCATCAATGGCCACCTGCATGGTTTTTAGTTGTGCATGAATCACCACCTGATCTGCAGCAAAAGTATATACATCGGGCGCTTGTTCAATTTCCCCTTTCACCAGCTGCCATAAAATTTTAAACAAGGTCAACTTATCGCTTTTCGCCACCACAATGCCGGCCACCTTGCCCTGTGCCACCGCTGCAGCAATACGCAAATTCATCTCCGACAATTGCAGCTGGTTATTGCCAAAAAATACCAACGGAGTTTTCACCGGAAACAGCTTGCCATCGACTTCAACTTTTAATTTCAGCTCCTTGCGATGGCGAATCATTACATCCAGACCGGAGGTATAGGCATGTAAAGGAAAGCGACCCAGATAGCGGTTATACAGCTCCCTTTTCTGGATAAATAAAGGATATAGCCCCAGGCTGGCATTGTTTAAATAGATGTGTTCATTGATCCGCGCGATATGCGCCTTGCGTGGCCGGCCGGTTGCAATCACATGCGCTGCCTGAATAATATCTACCGGAATATCAAATACCCGGGCCACATAGTTAAAGGTACCTAAAGGTAAAATGCCCATGGGAATATCGGTATGAATTAGTTTGGCCGCCACAGCATTCAAGGTGCCATCGCCCCCTGCGGCCACCACCACGCCATAATTGTCCGGGTCCTGATGACGTAAAAATACCTGCGCCATTAATTCATCAAAACTAGAATACTGTTCGATATCAAAGGACTGGATTTCAAAACCGTATTGGGAAAAAATCTGGATCAGCTCTTCATATACCTCGGTTTTATGGGTCGCATGAAAGCCTGATTTTTTGTTATACACAATAGACAATGGCTTGAATTGTTCAGACATTTTGTCCACATCTTTAAAGCATTTGTTCTAATTTCAGCCAATTAAGTGGAAATTTAAAGCACCTTTATGTAAAAATCGAATTACCACCATTTATTTAATCAATAATGATTCTCAGAAAAAATTTAGATATAAATTATTGTTTTAAAAAGAAATAAATAAATTAAATAATATACATAAATATAAAAAATAAATAAGATACCCCCTTATTTAAACATTATCTTGTTGTTTTTTATAAACTTATCATTTAGATTGCATTAACTACCAAAATAATTCCTTTAGTCCTTTAGTCTTATTTTTTTCGTCATTTTGTGCTTTAATACAGCCACTTTTTTTTCATATTTCATCTGAGCGGTTCATTTCATCTCTCAGATTGTACTTTGTACAACAGTTTGTACACATTTTAGATAGGCCTCACCATGACCCAAGTGAACGCACCAGAATTCGTTCGTCACCCTAAGCTTATTGCTTGGGTGGAAGAGATTGCTAAATTAACAAAACCAGCAAAAATTGAATGGTGTGACGGTAGCGCAGAAGAATATCAACGTTATATCGACTTGATGATCGCTAACGGCACAATGCAAGCGCTTAACCAAGAAACTCACCCTGGTTCTTATCTTGCAAACTCTGATCCTTCTGACGTAGCTCGTGTTGAAGACCGTACTTACATCTGCTCTGAAAACCAGGAAGATGCCGGTGCGACCAACAACTGGGAAGCGCCTGCAGTAATGCGCGAAAAATTGAACGGTTTATTTGACGGTTCAATGGCAGGTCGTACGCTGTATGTGGTTCCATTCTCAATGGGTCCACTCGGTTCACACATTGCACACATCGGGATCGAGTTAACTGACTCTCCTTATGTTGCAGTCAGCATGTCTAAAATGGCTCGTATGGGTAAAGCTGTTTATGACGTATTAGGTACAGATGGCGAATTCGTTCCATGTGTACACACTGTAGGCGCTCCGCTTGCCGAAGGTGAAAAAGATGTTGCATGGCCTTGCAACAAAGAAAAATACATCGTGCACTATCCAGAAACACGTGAAATCTGGTCTTACGGTTCAGGTTACGGCGGTAACGCATTGTTAGGTAAAAAATGCCTGGCGTTACGTATTGCATCGTTCATGGGTCGTCAACAAGGCTGGTTAGCTGAACACATGCTAATTCTTGGCGTAACCAATCCTCAAGGCGAAAAACACTACATCGCAGCGGCATTCCCATCTGCATGTGGTAAAACCAACTTCGCGATGCTGATTCCACCAGCTGGTTATGAAGGCTGGAAGATTGAAACTGTAGGTGACGATATTGCCTGGATCAAACCAGGTGAAGATGGTCGTCTATACGCAATCAACCCTGAAGCTGGTTTCTTCGGTGTAGCACCTGGTACAAACACCAAAACTAACCCGAACTGTATGGCGACGCTGCACAAAGACGTGATCTATACCAACGTTGCTGTGACTGACAATGGCGAAGTATGGTGGGAAGGTCTTTCTAAAGAAGCACCTGCAAACCTGACCAACTGGAAAGGTCAACCACATACTGGCGAAGAAAAAGCAGCGCATCCAAACGCGCGTTTCACCGTATCTGCAGGTCAATGTCCTTCAATTGATGCTGACTGGGAAAATCCAGCAGGTGTTCCAATCTCTGCATTCATCTTTGGTGGTCGTCGTGCAGACACAGTGCCTCTAATTTCAGAAGCATTTGACTGGGTTGATGGCGTGTATAAAGCGGCAACCATGGGTTCTGAAACCACTGCTGCTGCGGTTGGTCAACAAGGTATCGTTCGTCGTGACCCATTCGCAATGCTGCCATTCGCGGGTTACAACATGGCGGACTACTTCTCTCACTGGTTAGAAATGGGTGAGAAAGTGGGTGCGAAAGCTGAAGCTGCAGGTAACAAACTGCCTGGTATCTACAACGTGAACTGGTTCCGTCGTGATGCTGAAGGCAACTTCGTATGGCCTGGTTTCGGTCAAAACATGCGTGTACTTGAGTGGATCATTGACCGTTGTGAAGGTCGTGCAGATGCTGTAGACACTCCAATTGGCCGCGTTCCAACTTACGAACAGCTGAACTGGACTGGTTTAGATTTCTCTAAAGAGCAATTTGAAACTGTGACAGCACAAGACAAAGATCAATGGATCAAAGAACTGGAAAGCCACACTGAGTTATTCAATAAACTGGGTGAGCGTTTACCAGAAGCATTGAAAAAACGTCAAGCTGAGCTTTTAGAAGCGGTTAAATCTGCTTAATTGCTGATTAACATGAAAGAGGTCGCGAAAGCGGCCTTTTTTATTGCCTGCCTATACACGCTACATTTTACCGGCAATAAATTTCAACACATCATTGAGGAAAGCAGTCGTCCCCAGGTCAGGCTTTTATGGCATACTTGAAAGTATAAATTAGAGATCATGAGCCATAATAGCGATGAACAATACTTATAAACTTTTAGGACTTGCCTGTACGGTTACCCTGCTCACTGCCTGCCAGAGTGGGCCACGCGAATTTAATGGCAATGTCGGTTATCAGATCGAAAGCCGCACTGACAGCACAGCCACCTTGGCTTACACCCTTGCAACACGCAACAATCAGCAATTAGATGAACAGCGCCTACAACGTGCCTGCCAGAAAGTGCTGGCCAGCAATAAAGTCTTTAAATTAAATATTCTCAGCGTCAATGAAATTGCCAACCCGGCGGCCGGTAATAATCTTACTGCTCCAGGACGTCAAATTGGCGATACCCGTGCCACCTTCAGCCTGTCGAATACCCCTGGCCTGCACAGCAGTGAAAATCCGGCCACACGTGATGCCCTCACTGCCCGCCCAAGCACTTTAACTGTGGTGCGCTATACCTGCTCTTAAGCTTCTGCAAGCCAATAAAAAAGACGCTGTTTACAGCGTCTTATAAAAACTGACATTACGAAATTCGGGCGACTCATCTAAATCGGGCCAAGTGGTGGCACTACGCTCATCCAGCTTTTCATATTTGGGATGGCTAAAGTTTTTCACCCGGCTGTCCGCCACCCACACTTCTGGGGCAAATTTTAAAAACTCATCCAGGAAAAAACGGTTGCATTGATCGTACAGCACATCCGCTGCGAGTAGTACATCAACCTGCTCGGCTTTGTAGAGATCATCCAGATATTCCAGCTCGACGCCATTAAGTTCGGCATTGGCCCGACAGGCATCCAGACTGACCTGATCAATATCACAGCAGATCACCCGCTTGGCACCTGCCATTTTGGCAGCAATCGCCACCACACCTGAACCTGCGCCAAAATCCAGCACCACTTTATTTTTCACATGATGTGGTTCAGCCAGCAACCACTGCGCCATGGCCAATCCTGAGGCCCAGCAGAAAATCCAGTACGGCGTATCATTCCAGATCCGGCGGATGACTTCATCATCGAGTTTATCGGTGGGAAAAACCGGCGGAATCAACCAAAGTGAAATCGGTGTTTCAGGCAATTGCTGTGCCTGCAGTTCACAATGTGGAATCACATCATGCAAAGCACTTAATAGATGTTCAGGGGCTTTAGGAAATTGAAAGGTGCAGCTCATTGGGTTTTTATTCTTTATGTATTTCAGCAAAAATCTGATGTTAGAGGTTTTACCCTCATCCCAACCTTCTCCCTGAGCCGTATACGGCGCAAGAGAAGGAGTATCCATTATTTTTACAATGAATTTTCCCTCTCCTGAGCAAGATTTAAAGCACTGCTTTTAAATCGAAGCGCAAGAGAGGGTCAGGGAGAGGTCAATTTATTAACCCAAAGCCTTCTCAGCCGCTTCTACGGTTTGACGAATCAAGGTTGTAATCGTCATCGGACCAACACCACCTGGCACTGGTGTGTAAGCAGAAGCGATGTCTTCGATACCAACGAGTTGGATATCACCAACACCGCCGCCTTCACGTGGGTGGAAGCCCGCATCAACGACCACTGCACCTGGCTTAATCCAGTCTTTCTGAATCAGTTCAGCTTTACCAACTGCGCCCACAATAATGTCTGCCTGCTTCACGAATTCAGCCAGGTTTTGTGTGCGTGAGTGACAGGTGGTTACAGTTGCATTGGCTTCTAGCAGCATCGCCGACATTGGTTTACCCAGAATAGCCGAACGACCAACCACCACTGCATGTTTACCCGCGATTTCGATGTTGTTTTCTTTCAGAATAGTCATGATGCCCGCTGGTGTTGCCGAACCATAGGCCGCTTCACCCATCGCCATACGACCATAACCCAAACAAGTCACACCATCGACATCTTTTTCAAGTGAAATGGCATCGAAGCAGGCACGCTCATCAATTTGTGCCGGTACCGGATGCTGTAACAGGATACCGTGTACATCAGGATTGGCATTGAGTTTTTCAATTTCAGCCAGTAACTGCTCAGTGGTGGTTTCCTGTGGAAGCTCGATTTTTAAAGAGTCCATACCGACACGGCGGCAGGCATTCCCTTTCATACGTACATAAGTTGCAGATGCACCGTCGTCACCTACCAAAATAGTCGCCAGAATTGGGGTACGACCTGTTTTCGCCTTTAATGCTTCTACGCGTGTTAACAAGTCAGCTTCAATTTGCTTTGCTAATGCACGACCATCCAAAACTAATGCCACGGCACATCTCCAAATGTTGATAGGAATCAATTTTGCAAATAATACATGATAATTTAGGCAATTTTCTTTCATATGCCGAATTTATGTGCATATGCGCGATTTATAGTATTGTTTTTTTTCCAGAGCTTGCTAATATGTGCATCACCAAGACGTGGCGGGGTGGCAGAGTGGTCATGCAGCGGACTGCAACTCCGTGGACGCCGGTTCGATTCCGACCTCCGCCTCCAATCTTGGTAAAAATGCCCGAGTGGTGAAATCGGTAGACACAGGGGATTTAAAATCCCCCGCCCTCAAAGCGTGCCAGTTCGAGTCTGGCCTCGGGCACCATTTTAACAGATCTTAAAATGGTGCAGTAAAGAATCCAGCGTCAAGCTGGTTTTTTTATGCCTGCAATTTAGCTTCTGCGTTGACCCTGTCCATGACCCCACAACAGCCCCTGCTTTTTCTACAACAGCTACAACAACACCATCCGGCTGCATTTAAACGCAATTTTCTGCTGTATGGCGCAATAAAAATCAAAGGCATGCTGGATGAGTGGAAAGAAATCCTCCCCTGGGTGCTGGCCCTGCTGATTTTTATTCCGCTGTCGATGGTCCTTGCAGATGTGATTCAGCAGCACTTGCCACAGTTTGATGCCGCACAAAGCAAAAGTATGGCAATTTTAGCGCTCATGTTGCTGTTGATGCTCACGACACCCTATGTGATTTATCAACTCAAACACAGTGCAGCGGCCTTATATCGCATGCTCCGCCATACCCCAATCAAACTGGCGATCGTGATTTTAGTGCAGGCGCTAAATGTCTATTACTGGCAAAGCGTGCTATTGCAAGGGATACTGTTCTTTTTTGCCCTGAGTTTTGGCTTTGTACGTTTTTATAAAGAAAACCTGTTTCGTCATGAGGCTACACCAGAACAGCAATACTGTTTGCAGCAGATTCGCCGTGCAGCGTACTGGTCATATCGTCAGCTTCGTAATACCCACCTAAAAATGTACTTTTATCCCAAAAGTTCGGCACGCTATGCAGACCTGGCGGTACAGCGGATGAAATATGCCAATCTGCATCAGCAAATCATGCAGGTTGAACACAAGTTTGCGCAGCAGATTAAATTTATTGATCTGGACAGTTATCTCAACGAAATCAGCCAATAAAAAAACCGGGACAATCCCGGTTTTTTTATAGAAACAGGGTTTAAGCACTGGCCGGCAGGTCTTTAATTTCCACCAGAGCCGGCGTGTATTGCAGACGGTGATAACGCGCATCATCCAGTTGATAATCTGCTGCTTTGACCGTGTTCACGAATTTCCACTCGGCCAGCATCTCATCTGCCGTAAAGCTGACGGTCAGATAACCTCGCTGATTCAGGTTGCAATAACTCAGCTCATCAATCAGGGTATTAAAGGCAAATTCAAATTCGTATAGCTTGGCCGCCGGAATCTGCAGATATTTTTCCATCCCCGGAGAGGACACCGAACTGGTGGCCAGCTCCACCCCGACAAAGTTCTGCTGGGCATCATACAGCTGTGCAGACCAGGCATTATGAGTATCGCCCGCCAGCACCACCACTTTTTTACCCAGTTGACCCAATATGCTATACAGTGCTTCACGCTCGTAAGCATAGCCATCCCAAGCATCCAGGTTATACGGCACCACGGTCAGAATACGGGCTTTTTCCTGTGCGGTTAAAGTGGGATCGCCCTGTAAATAACGGCTTTTTAGCGTCACCAGTTCTACCAGCATCCGCTCGACATTGGCCAAGGTCTCTACGGTTGCCTGACCACTGGTGATTTGCCCGAGCACCTGCAAGATTTCCGCCGGAATCAGCATTTTCGCCATCAGCACCTGTTGCCCCAGCACATTCCAGATGGCCTGAGATTGGGTCAGCTGCTGCGCCAACCAGGTAAACTGAGTACGGCCAAGCAAGGTACGGTTAGTGTCAGTTAAATCTGCGCTAAATCGGGCGGCATCCAGACCGATCGCGGTTAAATAATGGGCATAATCCAGCTGCTTGTGACGCGCCAATACCCGCGTATCCAGCATATTTAACTGCACCAGCTGACCGAAATTAAACTGGCGATAAATATTCAGATGGTCATTTTCAGAGACCGGACGAATTGGCATCCACTCAAAATAGGCCTGCAATGCAGCCAACTTGCGTGCAAAGAAATCACCTTCGTTGTCCTGATGATTCTCCGCCCCTTCCATCCAGGTATCATTGGTCAGCTCGTGGTCATCCCAGATTACAATAAACGGATGGCGCTGATGCACCGCCTGTAAGTCGGTATCCCCACGATATAAGGCATAACGCTTGCGATAATCATCTAAACGGATAATTTCCTGATTGTTATCTGCGGCCAAGGTACGTCCCAGTTTTTCCGCATCTTCAGTGGCATAACCATCGGCGCCATATTCATAAATATAATCACCCAGATGGATGACCACATCCAGATTTTCCTTGGCCATTTCCTTATAGACATGGAAATAACCGGCCGGATAGTTGGAGCAGGAACAGACCGCAAACTTTACAGCAGCAGTATCAAGCGGCAAGGTTTTGGTTTGGCCTACCGGTGAGCTTTGCGCGCCATAGCGGAAACGGTAGAAATAGGTCTGATTGGCTTCTAAACCGTCTGCATCAACTTTGACGGTAAAGTCCTGCGCCTGTGTGGTCAGCACTTTGCCCGTATTTACAATGTGCTGAAACGCCTGATCGGTCGCGATTTCCCACTGTACTTCCAGACGCATAGCCGTATCTTCGGGGCTAAGACGGGTCCATAGAATCACCCGGTCTGCCAATGGGTCACCACTGGCCACACCATGTAAAAATTGTATTTGTGGCGCATCAGGAGATGGATGCTCTGGATCATCATCGCCACAGGCAGTTAAGCTGAGTGGCAAAGACAGTGCCCCAAAACCAGCAATGGTTTTTTGAATCAGTTCACGACGGTTCATGTGCGTTGTCATACGGTTTTCCTGTTGTTTTTATTTGATCTACCTTAGAAAACCGAGGTTTAGCTTTGATCTCATTTTGATGAAAAAATGATGACAGTCGTTTCCTTCCCTGCCGAGAGTTTAGGCTAATACAATGATTTGCTTGAAAAGAAAGCAATTGTAAGCAAATTTACTTGCCAAGTTTTCCATCCTCCTCTATTATTGCGCACATGCCCGAGTGGTGAAATCGGTAGACACAGGGGATTTAAAATCCCCCGCCCTCAAAGCGTGCCAGTTCGAGTCTGGCCTCGGGCACCATTTTAATAGATCTTAAAATGGTGCAATAAATTACCCAGCGTCAAGCTGGTTTTTTTATGCCCGAAATTTAATAAAACAGATTGAATAGAAAGAGAAGAAATATAAAAAGAAGGATGAAATATCAGGTCACCCTACTCACCTTGCCAAGCTGTTTTTCAAGCATTTATGCCGCCGATGAATCAAGCATTTAATATGATCAAGAAACGCCCGTACAGCAAAGCAACCTGCTGAGTAGGTCTTGCAGGTAGATGAGAGGACTAAAGCATATCCGAAACAGAGCTGCTATTTACTGTACACTCTGTAAGATTGAGCGATAGAATCATCTCAAACCCAGATCACCCCATTATAAAAAAAGAGAGCGGCTTACCACTCTCGATTCGATACCAGCTCTTCCATTTCCAGCTCGAAATAGCCGGCATCTTGCAGCACCATCATCATCGCTTCGGCAATATAGTCCGCCGCAGTATCATCCAGTGATGAGTCCAGATCTTCAAATTGTGGTTTCATCTTGTTGATGACACTTACCGTTTCATGGGCGAAGTGATAAATATCCGCCTCGGACAAATTCGGCTTGGCGACTTTTTTCGCAAACTGTTCAATGGACTGTTTGATTTCAGCGACCAGAATATCGGGATAATAGTCATCGTCAAACATGGGGAGAAGTAAATCTGTAAACATACAGGCACTCAAAACTACAAAAGGTCAAATTCAAGACAGGCTATATAGCACAAAGCCCCTGAAAAGCCAAACTGAGCGAGATTTGAATACCTATATGATATAAAGCAGGCTGGTATAGAGCAGCCCTTAAGCCAATTGCATCGCCTGCCAGATTTTAATGGCATCGGCGGTAGCTTTCACATCATGCGCGCGCACCATACAGGCACCCTGCTGAATACTCAGCAAATGCGCAGTGGCTGAACCAACTGCACGTTGCTGTGGCTCTGCGGCATCCAGCACACTGCCAATAAAACGTTTACGCGACAAGGCAGATAAAATTGGATAACCCATGTCAGTCAGTTTATGGAACTCATTTAGCAATTGCAGATTTTGCTGGACATTTTTGGCAAAACCAAAGCCCGGATCAATCATAATGTTTTCAGCCTTGACCCCGGCATCCAGTGCATCCTGAACCCGTTGCGAGAGTTCACGAATAACATCTGTAGTGACATCTTCATATTGATCCAGATTATTCATGGTGGTTGGCTCACCGCGCATATGCATGATGATCACCGGAATATTTAATTCAGCTGCGGTTTCCAGCGCCTGAGGACGGGTTAAAGCCCGCACATCATTCCAGATATGTGCACCGGCCGCTACTGCCGCACGAATCACTTCCGGCTGTGAAGTATCAATTGAAATCACCACATCCAGTTTGGCCAGCTCCTCGACCACAGGCACCACCCGGCGGATTTCTTCATCAATTTCCACCACCGCTGCGCCGGGACGGGTCGATTCACCCCCCACATCAATGACGGTGGCACCTTCAGCAATCATCTGTTTGGCACGGGCAATCGCCTGCTCTTTTTCATTGTGCTGCCCCCCGTCACTAAACGAGTCCGGGGTTACATTCAAGATTCCCATCACATGCGGCTGAGACAGATCCAAAGTTAAAGCTCCAAAGCTCCATTGACGCTGCGGTAATGGCATCAGCTGCATGTTTTTCTCCTCATTCACAATAAGGCAAATATTGTCTTATGGATAATTCAGTAAAGTAAAGCCTTAGATGTCAAACTGCGGCTTATTTGCATATTGCAACAGCTTGGACAGTCGGCTTAATTTCACAAAAGGGATCATTTTTTTCGTCCGACAAAACAGCTGATAGATCCCCTATTAAAGACAGGAGATTATGACTGACCCTGATAACGCCCCGGCCGATGATTGAGGGCCAAAAAGATACCCATAATCACCGCTGCCAAGATAGACCACAACACCTGCTGATATGGCATCACCCCAAAAGCCAATGCAACGACCACACAATCAATGGCCATTTGTACCTTACCGGCACTGATGCCAGCTTTGTCTTGCAAATACAGCGACAAGATGGTGGCGCCACCCAAACTCGATTGATGCCGGGCCAAAAACAGAATACCGGTTCCCAGCATTAAGCCGCCAGCAATGGCGGCAAAAAGTGGATGCAAATAATGAATGTCCAGATATTGCGGCACAATATAGGTCAATAAAGAAAGTAAGGCCACACAAATAAAGGTTTTCAGCGTGAAGCTTTTGCCCAGTCTGCGCCACGCAAACCAGTAAAACGGCAGATTAATCAGAAAATACAGCAAACTAAACGACCAGCCAGTTGCATAGTGCAGCACAAAAGCAATCCCTGCGGTACTCCCGGTCAGCAGACCTGCCTGTTCATACAGAATCAGGGTAATTCCGACAAACAGCGTTCCTGAGAACAGTGCTAGGCTGTCATCCATATAACTATGTTTAAGCGGATGCATCGATGGTAGAGGCGCAGCTTTTAACGCGCTTGGATTAGATTGGTTATTCATGTTGAGAATCCCCTGTTCACCCTGTACTTGTGGTCTGTGGTGAATAGCATGTGTGTGCTTGTGGCACGTGGTATTTTTATTGCGTTTTTAATATGACAAAGGATAAAAATTTCTACAATCTTTAATTGTTGTCTTTTCTCCTGTCCGGGTTTATGGCTTGCATAGACCTTTCATCTAACCAATTGGGTCAGGTACCCATAAATACATGCAAATTTCATGCATAAAAAAACCACCCGAAGGTGGTTTTCTTAAAATATTCTTAGTTGGCTGGCAATGGTGGTGGTGTGCTTGGACCATTGCTTGGGGTTACATCAATCACCGGATTTTCTGCAACATATACTTTTGGTGGCTGTGGTTCACGGCCTTCCATAATGTCACGAATCTGCTCACGATCAATGGTTTCCCAATCCATCAGCGCTTTTACCATGGCATGGGCAATCTCTTTGTTGTTTTCCAAGATATCCCAGGCCACTTTATATTGCTCATCCAGAATGCGGCGCACTTCACGGTCCACTTCCAGCTGTGTCGCTTCAGAAATGGTCCGGCTACCCAGGCTGCCCATGAAGGATTGCTGTGAATCATCTTCATAAACCATCACGCCTAGTTTGTCCGACATACCGTATTTGGTCACCATGGCACGTGCCATTTTGGTTGCACGCTCAAAGTCGTTCGATGCACCGGTAGATTGCTGATTAATGAAAATTTCTTCAGCAATACGACCACCAAACAGGATTGAAATTTCTTTCAGCATCTTGTCTTTGTAATGGCTGGTCTGATCAAACTCAGGCAACTGCCAGGTTACACCCAGCGCCCAACCACGCGGCATAATCGTAACTTTATGCACAGGATCCGTACCCGGCAGCATTTCCGCCACAATGGCATGGCCTGCTTCATGATAAGCCGTCGCACGACGTTCTTCTTCACGAATCACCATCGATTTACGTTCAGGACCCATGTACAGCTTGTCTTTGGCGTCTTCAAAGTCATGCATGTCGACCGTGTTCTTGTTACGACGTGCAGCAAATAGCGCTGCTTCGTTCACCAAGTTGGCCAACTGTGCACCCGAGAAGCCCGGTGTACCACGTGCAAGGACTTTTACATCCACACCTGTGGTTGAAGGCAATTTTTTCAGGTGAACATTCAAGATTTGCTCACGACCTTTAATATCGGGTAAGCCCACCATCACCTGACGGTCAAAACGACCTGGACGTAATAAAGCTTTATCCAGTACATCGGCACGGTTGGTTGCGGCAATGACGATAATACCTTCGTTGCCTTCAAAACCGTCCATTTCGACCAGCATCTGGTTTAAGGTCTGCTCACGCTCATCGTGACCACCACCAGTACCTGAACCACGGTGACGACCGACCGCATCAATCTCATCAATAAAGATAATACATGGCGCGTGGCGTTTCGCCTGCTCGAACATGTCACGGACACGAGATGCACCGACACCCACGAACATTTCTACGAAGTCAGAACCTGAAATACTGAAGAATGGAACTTTCGCTTCACCTGCAATCGCTTTTGCAAGCAGGGTTTTACCCGTACCCGGAGGACCCACCATCAGGACGCCCTTAGGAATAGTTGCCCCCAGACGTTTGAATTTGGCCGGATCTTTCAGGAAGTCAACGATTTCCACGACTTCCTGTTTTGCTTCATCACAACCCGCAACATCAGTAAAGGTGACTTTAATCTGGTCTTCAGACAGCATTTTTGCCTTTGACTTACCGAAGCTCATCGGACCGTTCTTACCGCCTGCACCGCCACCCATGTTGCGCATAAAGAACATGAATAACAAAATGATTAAGAGCACAGGGAAACTTGCAATCAGCAACTGCATCAACAAACCTTGACGTTGAGGTGCAGTACCTTCAACAACAACGTTGTTTTCAATGAGGCTCGGCATGAGTTCAGGATCTTGAACCGCCGGACGAATACTTTCAAATGGTGAGCCATTGGCTTTTTCACCACTAATTCTTTCGCCATCAATTGTAACTTTTTTAATTTGACCAGCATCCACCGCCGCAACGAACTCGGAATAGTTCATTGACGTTGGCTTATCACTGCCATTGATGTTACTGAAAATCAGAATCAGTACACCAAGTATAATTAGCCACAATACGGCATTCTTGAAGAGATCGCTCAAAGCTTTATTCCCATATCAATCTAATTTGATCATGCCCTTTACAGGGTGACCTTAATGTTAAAGCTGAAGATCAGCCTACAAAACTCTTAAAAACGTACAAAATGCACAATTTTTAACGGCTTGGCAAGTAAACTTTATTTGAATGCCTTCTTCCGGCCCTGTCCGATCAAAAACACTTCTTTCGAACGTGCACGAGAAGCTGCCGGTTTTGCAGTCTTTAATACATCGAAGCTGTCGACGACCTGTTTGCGAAATTCATCGAAGCCAGAACCCTGGAACACCTTCACAACAAACTGTCCGTTTGGCCCCAGCACTTTTTGCGCAAAGTCCAAAGCCAGTTCACATAAATAGATTTGTCGTGGCTGATCTACTGCTCTATTACCTGATGTATTGGGGGCCATATCGGAAATTACAACGTCTACAGTCCGGCCATTTAAAATATTTAACAATTTTTCAAAAACTTCTTCCTCACGGAAGTCACCTTGCAGGAAGGTCACATCTGGTAAGGCATCCATAGGCAAAATATCCGATGCAATCACCAGCCCTTTGTCACCGACCAGTTTGCCGGCAATTTGCGACCAGCTGCCGGGCGCAGCCCCCAGATCGACCACCGTCATGCCGGGTTTGATAATTTTATATTTTTCCTGAATCTCTAGCAGTTTATACGCAGCACGCGCACGATAACCTTCCTTCTGGGCTTTTTTCACGAAAGGGTCATCCAGGTGCTCTCTCATCCACGCACGACTACTTTTGGATAATTTCTGGTTGGTAATGCGTGTTGCCATAACTCTCTAAATATTAAAAACCTTCTAATTTATAATTGTACGTGAAAATTGCCGCGCTTGCAGTACAGATGTGTAGTTAAATGGACGTAGAGGGTGTGATTTTTTCTATTATTTGCATCGATTATTTGCGCAGATTTTACAGCGTTTCAAATTGGGATTTGCTATACTAAGCCGTTTTTAAAATCAGGTTATTTTTATGGCGGCTTTATCTATTCAGGAACGCAAGCGTTTACGTCAAATCGGTCATGCACTCAATCCGGTTGTGATGATTGGCGGACAAGGGCTTACTGAAAATGTCATTGAAGAAACCACGCGTGCGTTAAACGACCACGAACTGATTAAAGTGAAAATTGGCGGTGAAGACCGTGAAGCACGTGCAGCTGTAATTGAGGCAATTGCAGAAGCGACTGGTGCAGAAGTGGTACAGACCATTGGTAAAATTGCCCTGCTGTATAAAAAAGCCAAACCGCAAAATCCAAAATTATCGAACCTGGTTCGTCACGCGCATCTGGCAAAATAATTTTTCCTTATGGCAAGTTATGAACTGAGTGCTTTTGATCGCCGTTTTCAGGCCATCTCCCTGGTCGGGGCGATTGAGCAGCAAAGCCCGTTTAACCTGAATATTGGTTACTGGCTGCGTGATCCGAACCAGTATGTGCAGTGGCCCGATCTGGTGTCTGCGCATCCGCGTCAGGATTTTCTCTGGCAGAACACCTGTTTTGAAGTGTTTATTGGGGTTCATGGGGAAGATTTTTATCGTGAAATTAATCTTTCTCCATCTCAAGCCTGGCAGGCCTATCAGTTTGAGGAATATCGCTATCCGGAAGATATGCCGCCGCAAGCCGCCTATGATATTGAGCTCAACCAGCTGAAACGCACCCATTATGGACTGAATGTCAGTCTGGACTTGGGCGAATTCATGGCCAAGCATAAATTAAAGTGGTCGGATCTGTTCATTGGTTTAACTGCCGTGTTAAACACTTCTGAAGGTGAACACTATTACGCCATGCAGCACAGCAGTCCACAGGCCGATTTTCATAACAAGCGCGATTGGCTGCATCAGTTCTAGGCATTATGTCTGAACTAAAACGCAGTATAAAAAAGTGAGGCACATGACCTCACTTTTTTATTGCCTGCATCGCACGCACCCGCTACAACACGCCTTAGCTTTTAAGGGTGGTGTCGGTTTCAGAAGCAGGTGCCGCCTCTTTTGCTGGTACAACTTTTTTCCAGGTTTCCAAGGTATGTTCTTTGGAGCGCTTGAAGGTTTCAGTTAACTGGTCTTTATGCTTGACTGAAATCTGGCTGACATCGGCTTTAAGCTCTTTGCCAATTTTATTCAAATCTTCAATCACCGCATTAAACTCGGTTTTCACGAACTCTTTTAGTTCACCAAGATCTTTTTGTGAGCTGCCAAAATGCCCCTTGAGCGATTCAATTTTCTGCAGTAGCTCCTTCTTGAGCTGACTGAGCTGCTCCTGCACGCTGCCATTAAATTTTTTCGCTTCGGTCTGCAGTTTTTCCTGGGTCTCCCCGACTGCTTCAGTAACCTGCTGCTTGGCCTCTTGCGCTGCCTGTTCAAGCTTTTCAGTGCCTTCTGCCACCACGTCTTTTAAGGAGTTTTTAGCCGCTGGCTGTTTTTGTTCTGCTGTCATTGCCGTTCACCCGCCTGTTATTATGAAAGACCACAGCATAGTAGAAACAGATAAAATTTAAGTTTTGATTTGTTAGACAATTATTAAATGCTTACATTTCTGTGACATTGCGTGACAAACATGCTTTTGCACCAAAAGAATACTTTTTTATTGGATATTCCGCTTCAAGAACGTGGACTTTTTCAGAGTTGGTGCGTATAATGCGCTGTTAAGTTCAAGCGAGCAGATGTGAGGAGGGTAGGTTGTATAGTAGCCTTCCTTTTTTTTCGTCTACTCGCTTTTTTACAGCCTAAATTTCAGGAGCTTTGGTTTGAGCACCCCCGCCATTTTAGCCCTTGCCGACGGTACGATCTTCAAAGGAACGTCAATCGGTGCATCGGGTAGTACGACTGGTGAAGTCGTTTTTAACACTGCCATGACTGGCTATCAAGAAATTTTGACTGACCCGAGTTATGCACAGCAACTTGTGACTTTAACTTACCCGCATATTGGTAACACAGGTTGTAATGAAGAAGACGCAGAATCTGGTCGTATTCATAAAGTATGGGCCAACGGATTAATCATTCGTGATTTGCCTTTATTGCATAGCAACTTCCGTTCTACACAGTCTTTAGCGGATTACCTGAAGCAACACAATGTGGTTGCCATTGCCGATATCGACACGCGTAAACTGACTCGTATTTTACGTGCAAAAGGTGCGCAAAACGGTTGTATTCTGGCTGGTGAAAATATCACTGAAGAAGAAGCAATTGCAAAAGCACGTGCATTTGGCGGCTTAAACGGTTTAGACCTTGCAAAAGAATGCTGTGACCCGAACGGTTTTGAATGGACCGAAGGCTCATGGGAACTTGGCAAAGGCTTTACTCAACCTGAACTTAAATTCCATGTGGTTGCATACGACTACGGTGTCAAAACCAACATCCTGCGTATGCTGGCAGACCGCGGCTGTAAACTGACCGTTGTGCCTGCACAAACCCCTGCTGCTGACGTACTTGCGTTAAATCCAGATGGCGTGTTCCTGTCGAACGGCCCTGGCGACCCAGCTGCTTGTGATTATGCAATTGAAGCTGTAAAAACTATTGTTGAAACCACCAATCTCCCTGTGTTTGGTATCTGTTTAGGTCACCAGATTCTTGCTCTGGCTTCTGGCGCAAAAACCATGAAAATGGCGCACGGTCACCACGGTGCCAACCATCCTGTACAAAACATCGAAGATGGTACAGTGATGATTACCTCGCAAAACCACGGCTTCGCAGTGGATGAAAGCAACCTGCCAGCAGTCTTGCGTGTTACCCACCGTTCACTGTTCGATGGTACTAACCAGGGTATCCACCGTACAGACAAGCCGGCATTCAGCTTCCAGGGTCACCCTGAAGCCAGCCCAGGTCCACACGACTGTGCCCCACTGTTCGATCATTTCATCGAACTTCTTGAAGCAGCTAAGAAGTAATTAAGGAGCAAATAATGCCAAAGCGTACGGATATTAAAAGCATCTTAATTATTGGTGCTGGTCCTATTGTTATCGGTCAGGCCTGTGAGTTTGACTACTCGGGTGCTCAAGCCTGTAAAGCGCTGCGTGAAGAAGGTTACCGCGTCATTCTGGTGAACTCGAACCCGGCGACGATTATGACTGACCCGGCAATGGCGGATGCAACCTATATCGAGCCAATCACCTGGCAAACCGTTGCAGCGATCATTGAAAAAGAACGTCCAGATGCAGTTTTACCAACCATGGGCGGCCAGACTGCACTGAACTGTGCCCTTGCTCTGGATGCCAACGGTATTTTAGAAAAATACAATGTTGAGCTGATTGGCGCGACTAAAGAAGCGATTGAAAAAGCAGAAGACCGTAAACTGTTTGACGAAGCAATGCGTAAAATTGGTCTGGAATGTCCAAAAGCTGCGATTGCGGAATCTATGGAAGAAGCGCTGGACATTCAGGCGCGCTTCGGTTTCCCTGTGATTATTCGTCCATCATTCACCATGGGTGGTTCTGGTGGCGGTATCGCGTACAACCGCGAAGAATTCCTTGAAATCTGTGAACGTGGTTTCGACCTGTCTCCGACTCACCAGTTATTGATTGATGAATCACTCATTGGCTGGAAAGAATACGAGATGGAAGTTGTTCGTGACAAAAACGACAACTGTATTATCGTCTGTTCAATCGAAAACTTTGACCCAATGGGCGTGCATACTGGTGACTCCATCACAGTTGCTCCGGCACAAACATTGACCGACAAAGAATATCAACTCATGCGTAACGCGTCTTTAGCGGTACTGCGTGAAATTGGTGTAGAAACCGGTGGTTCTAACGTTCAGTTCGGTATTAACCCGAAAGATGGCCGTATGGTTATCATTGAAATGAACCCGCGTGTATCGCGTTCATCTGCCCTTGCGTCTAAAGCAACAGGTTTCCCGATTGCGAAAATCGCAGCGAAACTGGCAGTGGGTTATACCCTGGATGAGCTGAAAAACGACATCACTGGCGGTACAACTCCTGCATCGTTCGAGCCATCAATTGACTACGTTGTAACCAAGGTTCCACGTTTCAACTTCGAAAAATTCCCGCAAGCAGATGCAACACTGACGACTCAGATGAAATCTGTGGGTGAAGTAATGGCAATTGGCCGTAACTTCCAGGAATCTGTCAACAAAGCCCTTCGTGGTCTAGAAGTCGGTGCTTCTGGTTTTGATGAAAAAATCGAAGTGGGTACTGAAGGTGCGCGCGAGAAAATCCTGCAAGAACTTAAAGTTCCAGGCCCAGAGCGTATCTGGTACGTAGCGGATGCCTTCCGTCATGGCTTCACTTTAGATGAAGTATTTGAAGCGACCAAAATTGACCGCTGGTTCCTGATTCAGATTGAAGACATCATCAATACTGAAAACCAGATCAAAACTTTAGGTTTCGGTGATTTAAACGCAGACAACATCCGTGCGTTCAAACGCAAAGGTTTATCGGATCTGCGTATCGCCAACCTGATGGGTATTTCACAAAAACAATTCCGTAAACACCGCTGGAACCTGGGCGTGACTCCGGTTTACAAACGTGTGGATACATGTGCGGCAGAATTCGAATCTGATACCGCTTATATGTATTCAACTTACGATGAAGAATGTGAATCGAATCCATCTGCGAAAGACAAGATCATGGTCATCGGTGGTGGTCCTAACCGTATTGGTCAGGGTATCGAATTCGATTACTGCTGTGTACACGCGGCGCTTGCGATGCGTGAAGACGGTTATGAAACCATCATGGTGAACTGTAACCCTGAAACGGTTTCTACTGACTATGACACCTCAGATCGTCTGTACTTCGAACCAATTACTTTGGAAGATGTGCTTGAAATCGTGCGTACCGAGAAGCCTAAAGGCATTATCGTACAGTACGGTGGTCAAACACCGCTGAAACTGGCGCGTGCGTTAGAAGAGGCTGGTGCACCAATCATTGGTACATCTCCAGATGCGATTGACCGTGCCGAAGACCGTGAACGTTTCCAGCAAATGATTCAACGTCTGCAACTGCGTCAACCAAACAACAGCATCGTAAAATCTGCTGAAGAAGGTATTGCTGAAGCGGCGAAAGTGGGCTATCCACTGGTGGTACGTCCATCATACGTACTAGGTGGCCGTGCGATGGAAATCGTGTACAACGAAGAAGAATTGAAGCGTTACTTACGTGATGCCGTTCAGGCGTCGAATGATGCCCCTGTTCTTCTTGACCGCTTCCTGGATGATGCGATTGAAGTTGACGTAGACTGCGTATCTGACGGTAAAGATGTGGTGATCGGCGGGATCATGCAGCACATTGAACAGGCGGGTATTCACTCAGGTGACTCTGCATGTTCGATTCCACCTTACTCGTTATCAAACGAAGTACAGGACGAAATGCGTCGTCAAACCGTAGCGATGGCCAAAGAGCTGGGCGTTATCGGTTTAATGAACGTACAGTTCGCGGTAAAAGGCGATGACGTTTACATTCTGGAAGTGAACCCACGTGCTTCTCGTACCGTGCCGTTCGTATCTAAGTGTATCGGTGAATCATTAGCGAAAATTGCTGCACGTTGTATGGCGGGTCAATCTCTGGAGTCACAAGGCTTCACAACCGAGATTATTCCTGAGCACTTCTCTGTTAAAGAAGCGGTGTTCCCATTCAACAAGTTCCCGGGTGTTGACCCAATCCTTGGCCCTGAAATGAAATCTACAGGCGAAGTAATGGGTGTGGGTAAAACTTTTGGTGAAGCATTCTACAAAGCTGTGTTAGGCTCGAATGAACGCTTACCAGGTTTGCCAACCGAAGGCGAAATCAAGCATGCATTCATTTCGGTACGTGATTCTGATAAACCACGTGCAGCAGGTATTGCCAAACAGCTTGCAGACTTTGGCTTCAAAATTATCGCTACCGGCGGTACTTATGATGTGATCAAAGCCGCAGGAATTGAATGTGAACGTGTGAATAAAGTAACTGAAGGTCGTCCGAATATTGTGGACCGCTTGAAAAATGGCGAAATTCACCTCATTATCAATACCACTGAAGGCAAACAAGCGCAGCAGGATTCATTCTCAATCCGCCGTTCTGCCCTGCAAGGTAAGGTCTATCATACGACTACCCTGAATGGTGCCGATGCGGTATGCCAAGCGTTAGCCATTAAATTGCCGATGGATGTTTATCGTTTGCAAGATTTAAGCAAAGGTTAATTGTCTACCGAGAAGTCCCGTCACCTCTCGGTGGCGGGCTTTTTTTCATTTATAGAGCTGTATTTTTCTAATATTCAACTTGAGGGACAACAATGCAACGTTATCCTATGACTCCTGAAGGCAAAGTCGCCTTAGAGAAAGAATTACACCAGTTAAAAACTGTTGAACGCCCACGTATTACTGCTGCGATTGCAGAAGCACGTGAACACGGCGACCTAAAAGAAAATGCAGAGTATCATGCAGCACGTGAGCAGCAAGGTTTCTGTGAGGGGCGTATTCAAGACATCGAAGGTAAACTCGGTGCTTGCCAAGTCATTGATGTAAAAGAACTTGAGCAAAATGGTCGTGTTGTATTTGGGGTAACAGTAACCATTGAAAACCTTGACACAGAAGAACGTAAAACTTACAAAATTGTAGGTGATGATGAAGCAGATTTTAAAATTAATAAAATCTCTGTGAACTCTCCAATCGCGCGTGGCCTGTTGGGCAAAAATGAAGGCGATGACGTAAAAATTGTCACCCCGCAAGGTGAAGTTGAGTACGAAATCGTCAGCGTTGAATACATCTAATCCTTAGATGGTTTGACATCCCAAAGCCCCTCTTCTGAGGGGTTTTTTATTATCTTTCAAACAAAAGTTCACGAAAAAATTACAGCAAATGTATATGCTTTAATAGTCAATATTTTTCTATAAATTTTAAAATGCAGCTTATTTGGTTCCGTCAAGATTTAAGAATTCATGATCATGCAGCTCTTTGGCATACTCGCGAAGCTGGCCCTTGCATTGCCTTAGTCGTGCTATCGCCAAAACAATGGCAAGTGCACAATGATGCGCTAATTAAAATTGACTTCTATTTAAGACAACTGAATTATCTAAAAAATGAACTTGCCACGTTAAATATTCCACTTGTTATTTTAACTATTCCATTATGGAAAGACCTGCCAAATCAATTATTAAGCTTATGCCAAAATCATAATATTCAAGCTGTTCATGCCGATATAGAATTGGGTGTAAATGAATTAAAACGCGATGCTCAAACTCAACAGCTATTAGAAAAGAATAATATTCGTTTTGAGTTGTATCATGACCGAACTATTTTCCCTGTTGGAAGCATTCGTAATAAAACTGGTCATCCATATCAAGTATTTGGTGCATTTAAAAAGCAATGCTATGAGAAACTCAGCATAAGCTTGCCACAATGCTACCCAACTATTGAGGTTCAAAAACCAATTCCACAGCACAATGACTTTACAAGAGAAGTTCCACAATTAAGTGATATTTACTCAAATTCAGAAGAAAAAGTAATCAGCGAAAACCTACAAAATCTTTGGCAAATTGGTAAGCATCATGCTTGGGAACTTTTAGATGAGTTTATTGAAAATCAAGTTGAGTATTATCATATTGAACGTGATTTCCCGAATTTGAATAGCACGAGTAAACTTGCAGCTTATTTAAATATTGGCATTCTTTCTATTCGCCAATGTTTACAAGCTTTGTTTCGCCACAGTCACGGCTGTATGGAATTTGAAAACAATGGGCAACAAATTTGGTTAAATGAACTCCTTTGGCGTGAGTTTTATCAGCATATTTTATTCGACTACCCTCGCGTATCGAAAAACTTACCATTTAAATTAGACACTCAACGCATTGTATGGCGCAATGCTCCTGAAGATTTACAGGCTTGGCAGCATGGGCAAACAGGTATCCCAATTGTAGATGCTGGCATGCGACAGTTACTTGCAACGGGTTGGATGCATAACCGTGTTCGTATGATTTGCGCGATGTTTTTAAGCAAAAATTTACTGATAGATTGGCGTTTAGGCGAATCATGGTTTATGCAGCATTTAATTGATAGTGATTTGGCTGCCAATAACGGTGGATGGCAGTGGTGTGCATCTACAGGAACAGATGCTGCACCGTATTTCCGTATTTTCAACCCTGTAAGTCAGTCGCAAAAGTTTGATGCAAATGGCGATTATATTCGTCAATGGGTACCTGAAATTTCACATTTAAATGCGAAACAAATTCACGAACCTTATGCGAAAAATCCACAACTAAAATTGGATTATCCAAAGCCGATTGTAGATTTAAAAAGCAGTCGTGTTCGTGCAATTGAGGCCTTTAAGCATTTGAGTTAACTTCGGCTATAATGGCGTTACGCTTGTTCTTTGATTGCTCTTATGGCTGAACCCTTAATTAATTCCCCTGTTAAGCATTGGTGTGAATTCGAATTTATTTCTAAAACTATGAAAAACCCTAATATTCACATTAAGGGAAACTATTCTTATTATTCTGCTTATTGGGATCAGGGTTTTGAGCGTTGTGTTGTGCGTTATTTGCATGACAAGCCTTCTACGCCTGAGAAGCCAATTGATCAGCTTTATATTGGCAATTTCGTGTGTTTTGGGGCGGAATGCGTGATTATGATGGGCGGTAATCAGTTACACCGAACTGACTGGATTTCTGCCTTTCCGTTTGATACGCGCAGTTTTGTACCTGCTGGCGATACTGTTATTGGTGATGGTTGCTGGATTGGCTCACGTGCCATGATTATGCAAGGCGTGACGCTGGGTGAAGGTGCAATTGTGGCAACTGGTGCGGTCGTAACAAAAGACGTTCCACCTTATGCCGTGGTGGGAGGAGTTCCTGCCAAAATTATTAAATATCGCTTTCCACAAGAAGATATAGAAAAACTGCTTTCCCTTAAAATTTACGAGATGGATGAAAAGCAGTTTTTAAAGATGCGGGAACAGTTGCAGACAGAGGATGTTGCTGCTTTGGTTGATTATTTCAAAGACTGCTGATTATTCCCTTGGACTTTTGCTTAGGCCAAGCATCAGGTCAAAACTTTCATCTAATCGATATTAAAACTCAAAAAACCTGAGCTAAACACATTCTAAAGCTAGACTTAATGAAATAAGCCTTCAACTTTAGTGTAAACTGCTGATTAATTACTCAAAAACATGTTAAATTAGAAAGGCTTAAACTTTCTTAAAAAAATAATTATCCCTATGAAATTACTGGGTTTTATTATTTAAAAATAAGCGCTAAGATAACATTAAGGCAATAGAAAGTGTTCCCTCAATTTTTTATTGTTGAATGACACAATAAGGAGAAATAACGATGGCATTTCAACACATTTTAGTTCCAGTGGACGGTTCTGAAACTTCTTACGCAGCAGTTGCCAAAGCAGTCGAGCTTGCCAAAGCTTTCGGCAGTAAAGTAACCGTTGCACAGGTGTTAACACTCGATCCATATATTGCATCAGAATACATTTCAGCAGGCCAGACCAATGACCTGATTGAACGTGCGCGTGTGTCTATTCTCAAAACACTGGATGAAGCCAAAGCAAAATTCCAGGAACAAGGTGTAGCAGTTGAGTCTCGTCTGCTTGAAGGTCAAGTGATTCATCGTGAAATTGCACGTGCTGCAACTGAAATGAATGCAGACCTGATTGTGATGGGTTCTCATGGCCGTACCGGTTTGAAAAAGTTATTCCTCGGTAGCGTCGCGCAAAGCGTACTGGGCGAAGGTAATGTTCCTGTACTCATCGTACGTTAATCTTTCCTCCAGAAAATTCCCTGTACCTGCGGGTATGGGGAATTTTTTATTTTTAGGGCTGCCATTGATACTGCTTTAAGCTCACCTTGTTATTCAGGACCACTACACCCTCCTGTATCAGTTTTAACGCCTGTATATTTTCACCCTGCGCATTGATTTTGCTTAGGCTAATTTTCCCTTGCGCATTTAGCACCCGATGCCATGGCAACACATGCCCCGGTGCCAGATGTTTCAGTACATAACCCACCAGACGCGCATGTTTCGGCAAACCGGCCAGTTTTGCAATCTGACCATAGGTGGCAACTTTACCAGGTGGAATCTGGGCAATCACCGCGGTGATATAAGCGGCCAACTCCTGACTGGGACGTGCTGGAATAGACATAAAAAGAATCTTAGAGTGTTGAAATCTATTGGGATGAAAAGCTGTGCTGGTTAGAAAAGCTAGGCTTAAAAAACTAGAGGACATGCAGTTGCACATCCTCCTGTATTCACCTTGAGTTAAAAAGCGGATGCAACACTTTAGATGGCTTGTCCAAAGGTATCGCAATCATTCATATTGCCCGACTTCAGACCAGTATTAAACCATTGCACGCGCTGGGCACTGGTACCATGGGTAAAGCTATCCGGCACTACTTGTCCGCTCGAACGTTTTTGCAAATAGTCATCGCCAATTTTATGTGCGGCATCCATCGCTTCCTGTACATCGCCCTGTTCCAGGAATTGAGTACGCTGATGGTTATGATGCGCCCAGACACCGGCCAGACAATCGGCCTGAAGTTCCTGACGAACCGATAACTGGTTGCCTTCGACCTGACTGGCACGCTGACGCATCTGCTGTACCTGTCCGGAAATCCCCAGAATGGTCTGAATATGATGGCCGACTTCATGTGCAATCACATAAGCCTGGGCAAAATCTCCAGCCTGATCCTGACGCGATAATTCGGTCTGGTTCTGCTCGCCGGAAATTCCCATCTGGGTGCGCATATCTTTAAAGAAACCAGTATCTAAATAGACTTTCTGATCGGCCGGGCAATAAAACGGCCCCATGGCAGCGCTGGCATTGCCACAGGCGGAACTGACCGCACCATTAAACATCACCAGTTTGGGTGGCACATATTGCTGGTTCAGCTGCTGGGCAAACACCTGCGTCCAGGTATCTTCGGTATCGGCCAGAATGGTACCAATAAACTCCATCGATTCCTGCTGCTCCGGCGTCGGATTTTCCAGACCACGCGTTTCCGCGCTCTGCCCCTGATTGGTCACCTGTTTGGTGGCCTGATAGGCTGTTTGCGGATCGACCCCAAAAAACTTCCAGGCCACAAAAGCCACCACCAGACCCAGAATACTGATCCCGCCGGCTTTGGCACCGCCACCACCGCGACGATCTTCTACATTGCTACTGACGCGACGACCTTTCCAACGCATAGCAATCTCCTTATTATCTTTATCTCTTGGCTAGAATTTTACATAGTTTAAGAGGCTTTGGAACGTGGCCAGACCTTTTTCACCAGACCAATTAGCGCCACCACAATCAAACCGGCAATAAAGCCCACAGCAAAATTGATCAAGGTTGGAGTAAGCGCACCAAAAATACTGCCGATATTGGGAATTTCCTGCACGTATTCCACACTGTCTTCGGTAAAGTGATGTACCAATGGAATAGCGTGGTTGATAATCCCGCCGCCCACCAGGAACATGGCCAGAGTCCCGACAATCGACAGGATTTTCATCAAGATTGGCGCAAAGGCCAACAAGCCGCGCCCGACCGACTGTTTAAAATTAGAAGCCTGTTCCGAGAGATGCAGCCCAATATCATCAATCTTGACAATAAATGCCACTAACCCATAGACCCCAATGGTCATGGCGATGGCAATAATACTCAGCACTGTGACTTTTACACCAAAGGCCGCGGTAGCTACAGTACCCAAGGAAATGACAATAATCTCTGCCGAGAGAATAAAGTCGGTCCGGACTGCCCCTTTGATTTTTTCATTTTCAAACGTGGCCAGATCGGTTTCGGTTTTAATTAATTCCTGCTGCGCTTCTTCGGCAGTTTTGGCTTTTTTCTTGTGCAAGGAATGCAGGACTTTTTCAACCCCTTCATAACATAAGAATAAACCGCCCACGACCAGTAACGGGTTAATCAGCCACGGCGCCACCACGCTAATCAGTAGAGCTAAAGGCACCAGAATCAGTTTATTGACAAAAGAACCTTTGGCCACGCGCCAGACCACCGGCAGTTCCCGCTCCGAACGTACACCGCTGACCTGCTGGGCATTCAGGGCCAGATCATCACCGAGTACACCGGCCGTTTTCTTTGCGGCCATTTTACTCATGACCGCCACATCATCTAAAACAGTGGCAATATCATCTAATAATAGTAATAAGCTACTCGCCATAATTTTTATCCTTATCGTGTTCTAGGCTTATTCTAAGGAGAAATCTTCCAAAACTTTGTATTTACTTCATTAATAAATCTTTAAAATTTCCAGACAATTGTTGATTCTGTTCGGCTTATCCCGTGACATTCAAAAATATTATGCCGTACAATGTAGCCCAATCATCGGTATAGAAATGTCGTAACAACGACTTGGAAGAGATAATGAGTAATCAAGATAATCGTCCTGTTATTTTGACTGGCGACCGTCCAACCGGACAACTTCACCTCGGTCATTTTGTAGGTTCTTTACGTTCACGTGTAGGTTTACAGGATTCTCACCATCAACATCTTTTACTTGCCGATGCTCAAGCCCTGACTGATAACGCCGACAACTTTGAAAAAGTACGTCGTAATATTATTGAAGTGGCGACCGATTACCTGGCCGTGGGCATTGACCCGACCAAAACCACCATTTGTGTTCAGTCTTGCCTGCCGGCCTTGAATGAACTGACCATGCTGTATTTAAACTTTGTCACTGTGGCACGTTTAGAGCGCAACCCGACCATTAAATCTGAAATTCAGATGCGTGGTTTTGAACGTGATATTCCAGCTGGTTTCCTGTGCTATCCAGTTGCCCAAGCGGCCGATATTACCGCGTTTAAAGCGACTGTAGTGCCCGTGGGTGAAGATCAGATTCCTATGATCGAACAGACCAACGAAATTGTACGCCGCATTAACCGTCAGGTAGGTCAGGACCTGCTGCCTGAATGTAAAGCACTGCTGTCGAATGTTGGCCGTTTACCTGGTTTTGATGGTAAAGCCAAAATGTCAAAATCATTGGGCAACACCATTGTGCTCGATGCTACTGACAAAGACATTAAAAAAGCAGTAAATGCCATGTACACCGACCCGAACCACCTCCGCATTGAAGATCCGGGCCAGGTTGAAGGCAACGTGGTATTTACCTACCTAGATGCTTTCGATCCGAACAAAGAAGAACTGGAAGAATTAAAAGCCCATTATCGCCGTGGTGGTCTGGGTGATGGTACCGTGAAAAAACGTCTGGAAGGCATTTTAAAAGAGCTGATTGGTCCAATCCGTGAACGCCGTTTAGAACTGGCCAAAGATCCGGATTACATCATGGATATCTTAAAGACCGGTACCGATAAGTGCCGTGACATTACTCAAGCCACTTTAGATGAAGTTAAAGCCGGTTTAGGGGTGTTCCGCTTCTAAGCCCCATGCTGATCTTGAAAAGCCTTTCCTCGCGAAAGGCTTTTTTATGCTACGTTTACAATGATGGAGAAAATATGGAGAGAAATGTCACACAATTTTTATAGAAGCAACAATCTTTAACATGAATTTACCTGAACGCTGCTGAACCCTGCCTCATGCCGGCGTATTCTAGTCATATGTTCTAGGAGCAATCCTAATTCATAACATTTCTCCTTTACCGAAACTGTGCAAGCAGATTCGTTGTTCTACGCAATGATCACCCCAATCATTGCGTATTTTTTTGCCTAAAATATGCAGGTTTTTTAGACAAAAACGCGGCCTAATGCTATGCTAGGCGCATTCAATAATAATATATATTTTGAATATCAATAATTTAAACACAACAGAACAATAGAGTATTCAGTTATGTGGGATTTGCTCACTCACCCTTCCAATCTGATTTTTAGTGTCTGTATCTGCCTGCTGTTTTTCTTTGCCCTGCTGGAAGTGTTTCTGTTACTGGCCGGTGGCGGCAGTCAGGGCATTCTGGACCAGTTCCTGCCAGATGACTTAATTCCGCATAAAGATGTAGAAGTGAATATTGATGGTTCTAGTGGCCTGTTGGTCCAGTTTCTGGACTGGCTGTACATTGGCCGGGTACCGCTGCTGATCTGGCTGATTATTTTCCTGACCTTATATGGTTTGTCTGGCCTGATTTTACAATCAGTGCTGTTTCAATGGATCGGTCAATATATTACAGCCTGGATAATGGCACCGGCCTGTCTGTTTCTGAGCATGCCCCTGGTGCGTTATAGCGCCATGCTGATTGCCCGCATTTTACCGCAAGATGAAACCACCGCCATTTATAGTGACGAGCTGATTGGCCGCACAGCCACCATTATTTTAGGTGTGGCTACTCCCAATTCTCCGGCAGAAGCCAAAGTGCAGGATCAGCATGGTCTGACCCACTATATTCTGGTAGAACCGGAACAGGACGAAAGTTTTCAACAGGGTCAATCCGTAATTTTAACGGGGAGAACCAAAATTGGCTTTTATGCCATGCATTTAAATTAACAACTGAAAAACACAAGAGATAACAATGTTAAGTTCAAATATGTATAACGTCTTGATTATTGCCGGAATTATTTTCCTGGCCTTATTTGTGATTGGTTTAATCCTGGCCCGCCTGTATCGCCGCTCTAGCAAGGAAATTTCCTTTGTGCGTACCGGTTTTGGCGGTGAGCATGTCATTCTCGGCGGGGGGGCGATTGTGTTACCGGTGCTGCATGAAATTATTCCGGTCAATATGAATACCCTGCGTCTGGAAGTGCGCCGTGCTGAAGATCAGGCCCTGATTACCCGCGACCGTATGCGTGTCGATGTCATGGCCGAATTTTATGTGCGGGTTAAACCGACCGCTGAATCTATTGCCACCGCAGCACAAACGCTGGGGCAAAAAACCATGTCCCCGAATGAATTAAAAAATCTGGTCGAAGGTAAATTTGTCGATTCTTTACGTGCCGTAGCCGCAGAAATGGCGATGGAAGAACTGCATGAAAAACGCGTCGACTTCGTACAGAAAGTACAGCAGGTGGTGTCGGAAGATCTGTTTAAAAACGGTCTGGAACTGGAAACTGTATCTTTAACCGGACTGGATCAGACCAGTTTCCGCTACTTTAACCCGCAAAATGCTTTCGATGCCGAAGGTCTGACCAAATTAACCGAAACCATTGAAGACCGTCGTCGTAAACGTAACGACATTGAACAGGATGCCGACTTAGCCATTAAAGCCAAAAACCTGGAAGCCGAACAGGCGCGCCTGCAGATTCTTCGTGAAGAAGAATATGCCAAGTTACAGCAAGAACGTGAAATTTCGGTACGCCGTGCTGAACAGCTGGCGGAAATTGCAGCCCAGGAAGCAGCCAAAAAACGTGAAGCGGAAGAAGCCCGCATTGCTGCTGAACGTGAAATTGAACTGAAACGGATTGGCTCAGCACGTGATGTCGCCAATGAAAATATTTTAAAAGAACAGCTAGTCCAAAAAGCCCAAGTGGAACAGAAGAAAACCATTGAGCTGGCCGAACAGGACCGCGCCATTGCCATTGCGGAAAAATCCCGTGCCGAATCTGAAGCCAAAGCGCAGGCCGATTTAGCCCGTGCTCAAGCGGTAAAAGCAGAAGAAGAAGTGATTACCGTACGTGAAACCCAGCGCGCAGAACGTGCCAAGGCAGTCGAGCTGGTGGCTGCCAAGCAGGCCGCTGAAAAAGATGCGATTGCCATTACTGTTGCTGCTGAAGCGGGCAAACAGGCGGCGGTCGATGAAGCGGAAGCGGTGCGGATTACCGCAGAAGCCAATGCAGAACAGCTGCGTTTAAAAGCGCGTGGTGAAGCCGATGCCAAAGTCCTGCTGGCACAAGCGATGGAAAAACAGTATCAGGTTGATGCTGAAGGTACCCGTGCAGTCAACGAAGCCAATAACATCCTGTCGACGGAACAGGTCGAAATGCAGGTACGTCTGGCCATGCTGAAATACCTGCCAGAAATTATCCGTGAAAGCGTCAAGCCAATGGAAAATATTGATGACATCAAGATTCTGCACGTCAATGGTTTAAATGGGATGGGCAGCGCACATGTCGATGGCAGCGAACACGGTCATGGTCAAGTGGCCCTGTCTGATCAGGTGGTGAACAGTGCCCTGCGCTATCGTTCGCAAGCGCCGTTAATTGACAGCCTGATGAGTGAACTGGGTATTCATGGCGGTGATATTAACGGTCTGACCCAAAGCCTGAAATCTCAGCCGAAAATCAATCAGGAAACTTCATCAACTTAAATGAGGTGAATAAAAAAACGCAGCTAAGGCTGCGTTTTTTATGGCTGTTTTTCAATGTTCTATGATGAAGACAGTGGCTGATGAACTTCAAATTTTTCCAGCTGTCCATCTTGATCATAATGTAAGGTCAGATTTTTGGCCTGCTGCAAATACGCCATTTCAGTTGTGTCGACCTGAAAACTTTCCGCCAGCTGCTCAGTCTGAATATGCTCCGGAAAAGCCCGGCGCTCATTATCACGAAAACGCAGCCAGTTATACACAGCCCAGATCAGCAGAATCAGAATAAACACCATAATCGCCAGCCCCAGATAAAACAGGCTGAACGAGCTTTGCGGCGCCGACATCACAAACAGCTGCTCATATACGGTATAGCCCTGAAACAGCCACAGCAACATAGTGATCAGAGGCAGGAATAACCAGATCCAGGCCAGCCAGCCCAGAAAGAATAGTCCATAGCCTGCGGCCTTGTTACGTACATAGCGCGGCTCATCAATATATTCTGGTAGCTCCAGCTGAGCTTCATCCTCAATCATTTTAAATTTAGCCATGCTCGTGCTCCTTGGTAAAACCACGGTCCGGGCTGACCCAGCGTGCACGTTTCTGCTTTTTCAGCAAAGTTTTTGGCACAGACACCACCGTGGTCAGCGCGGTAATCAGCCAGAAAAATAGCGGATACCAGATTACCCAGAAATAGGTTCTCAAGGTACGGTTTTTATCATATTGATGATCGATCATTAAGCTGACCAGAAACTGCAGCAAACAGGTCAGGCCCAAAATCACCCCGTACCACTGCGGCAGAATCGATTGAATCGCCCACTCACCCGGCAAGGGGAAAAACAGCCCATAAAAATACAGCACAAAGATGCCCATAATCACATAGGCCCATAGCACGCTGATGATCGATTCAATCACAATCGGCCACATCCGTCTAAGGCGCCATTTAAACAGTTTTGGCACATAGGCAATCAGCACTTCAATCCCGCCTTGTGCCCAGCGCAAGCGCTGTTTCCAGAGACCTTTAAACGTTTCCGGCATATAGATATAACACAGGGCTTTGGGCACATATTGCAAATCCCAGTGGTCGAACTGCAAACGCCACGAAACATCAATATCTTCCGTAATCATGTCATCACGCCAGTAGCCAATCCGGTCCAGCGCGGTTTTACGAAAACCGGCAATCGCACCTGATACGGTAAAAATCCGGCCATAGGTGCGCTGCGCGCGTTTAATCAATCCAATAATCGAGGAAAACTCACCAACCTGAATTTTACCCAGCACACTGGAGCGGTTAATAATCCGTGGATTACCGGTAACCGCCCCGACACGCGGGAAGCTGGTCAGCTGATGCATCATCCAGAATACCGCGTGTGGATGCAGCAGCGCATCACCATCAATACAGACCAGAAATTCATAGCGACTGACCATTGCCCCGGCTCTTAAGGCATAGGCTTTGCCCTGGTTTTCGGCCAGATGGACCACCCGCAGCTTTGGATATTGCGTGGCCAGTTCATCCAGAATTGCTGCAGTCCGGTCCTGACTGCCATCATTGACTGCAATTACTTCAAATTCCGGATACTGGCTTTGCATGGCAAACTTGATGGTACGTCTGACCTGCTCTTCTTCATTGAAGCAAGGAATGATAATACTGCAGCCTTCATCGCTCGGTTCAGGGAAATGATCCTGACGGTATTCCCGTTTAAAATAAAACCAGATCCCGCCTGCAATCCACAGCCAGGCCATCAGCAAGGGATATAAAAATGCAAAACCAAAATAAAAATCATTAAAACTCAATTTCGAGAACACTTCCATCATTGCGGCTCTCCCTGTTCCAGGACATAGGGATCACGATAACTCAGCGGACTTGCATTCAGGCTCAACGCCCGGTACAGGTGCTGATGCACGGCCTGCCCATGGGTCGGCTGATAATTATCAATACCAATTTTTTGAATGCCCTGACGTCTCAGCTGCTGATATATCTGCTGATAATGTCGCCACTCTGTTGCAGTGCTATCCGAATTGATCTGCAAGTTAATCATCAAATGCTGCTTTTCCCGCTCATTTAACTGGTTTAAAGCCTGATGCAGATTTTTGATGGCTTGGGGGGATGCCAACGGATCGACAGCCAGATACAGGAAATCGGCATGATCCGGCAGTTGCTGCAGCAGTTTTTTCAGTCCGTCAAGTGGCTGATTCTGAATCTCCAGCTTTAATGCAGTCTGATAGTTGTTACTGATATTGGCATAGTATTTACCCTGGCTTTTGGTCCGGTTCTTGATGCTCAACACCTGTTGCAGCTGTGCCTGACAGCTTGCACTCCATTCAGCCTGAAATACGGCGCAATGTAACGCATCGCCGGTTTCAATCATCAGCCCTTCAATCGAGCTGTTGTTTTTCACCAGATCTGCGGTCAATTCTGCCAGATCATAACCTTGCCGGGTTTCCAGACTCAGCGGCATTTCTGCATATACCCGATTAGCAATCCGGGTCCGGGCCTGCCATACCACCCGGTTCAGCAAATCCTGAGCCACCGGCAAGCTTCGATTCGGAAAATAAGCCACATCAATTTTACCATCGGCATTCTGATCGGCCACCGCATTTAGGACCAGCGTATTGGATTGAAAGGCATTGACCTGATTGAGCAGCTGGCTCAAATGTGCTTCTGATGCGGTGATATTGCTCCCTGCCAGATCTGCCAGGTTAATGCGTAATAAACTTTTACGCTGCTTATGCGGCGCCCGGCTATTCATTAAGAAGTCTTTAATTTCACCAAACACTTCTTCTGGTGATGGGTTTTCCGTAATCAGGGCACGCTGATAGGTGGTATCGGCATCGGCCAACGTCAATACACTGCCCAGACTAAACGACATTGGTAGACCGGCTTCACGGGCCAGCGCTTCAGTTTCCTTGGTCACCGCACCATACGGCCAGAAAATGGCACGGGTATTGATTCCCAACTCACGATCCAGAATCTGCTTTGATTGACGCAAGTCTTTTACCACTCGCTTCGCATAGGCGCGATCAGATTCATAACGCTGCTGGGCCGGGAAATATTCACGGGTAATCGCGGCTGGCTGCTGGTTTAGCTGCGGATTGGCAATAATCCCGTGATGCAAGTCATCACTGTGTGAGGCAAACTCGACCAGACCGGATTGCTGCATTTCACGCATCTGCGGCCAGTTCATCAGGTTGCCCTCCCCATAGGCTTCATAGGCATCTTTGGTATTGCCATTAATCCAGCTGGTCGGAATGGCAAAAACAGCCGGAACCTGATGCAGCTTTAATAAGGGGAAAATATGGCTATAGCTGCTGAGTGCGCCATCATCAATGGTAATTAATACTGCTTTTTCCGGTAAGGCTGTCTTGTGCTGACGGGCCCGCCAGACATCTTCTAGCCGAATGGGCTGCCAGCCATGTTCTTTAATCCATTGCAGGAACTGGGCAAAGTTATGGGTACTGATGGCGTATAAATCACGGTCACCCTGTTTGGCAACGTCATCACGCACATCATGAAAAGTTAAGGTAACAAATTCATAGGCCTGCGCATCAAGCGGCGCTGTAGTTGCTGCTGGCGCTGTGCTGGTCTCGGCCTGCACGGTCAAAGGAGAATAAACACATGCAGCGATACAGGCACTCAGGAGTAAAGCGGGTTTCATTTGCATTAGAATCGTCCTTCAAAGCCGAATACTGCATAGGTTTTTTCTTCTGTTTTGCCATCGTATGGATGGCTGCCCCAACCAATGCCATAGTGCAGTTTCCAGGTTCGTGACACATGCCAGTCATGGCGATACAACAGGTTATATATCGGCTCATTGGAATAGTCTTTCTGTCCAAATGTGCCCAGCGTCAGTTCAAAATGCTGATTAAAATGTTGCTCATAACGACGCCAGGTCATCCAGTCATGTTCCAGTTTCAGCTCTAAACTATGGCTGGATTCAGGATTAAAATAATCCACGGCGACGGGCTTATTTTTTCCATAATAGCCGCTGAGCGTGGCACGACTCAGATGATGCGGGGCCTGATAAAACTGCTGGCTAAAATAGGCCTGATATTCCTGACGGGTGTTGCCATCATCAATATCGGTCAATTGAAATTGTGCACCGGCTTTACGCGACTCGTTGGCCTGCCAGTTAAAACCCGCCCGATACGACTGTCCTTCATGTGCTTTGGCCATTGCCTGCAACGGAATATCGGCCTGGGTATTCACCGCCAGATGATATTGCCAATGATCATTTAACCAGTGTGACCAGTCCAGTGCAGCGCCCACACGGTCTTCATCTAAAGATTGAGACAGCAACAGGCTGGCATACTTGCGATCTTTGGACCAGGCCACACCCAGACCTAAACGCGGATCATCCAGGGTGCCATCTTCATAACGCCCCTGCCGATGCTGATGGTCAATAAAAACCTGATAATGCTCATTTAGCCACGGGCTGTTAAGACGGGTCCAATGAGTACGCTCTTCTGAACCTTTTAAACGGTTCAGCAACTGTTCCTGATCGGAACGACTTTCAGAAAAATAACTTTCATGCTGAATGCTGAAATGATCGCGATCCTTTAATTCTTTGCGGCTTAATTGCACACCGGTATCATCTGCAGCCGTCTGTAACAAGGCCTGATTCAGCTGACGCCAGCCCCTAATATCATTCAGGGCTTGGGCATTTTGCATCTGGTTAATCTGGGTGATTTGACTGACCTGATCCAGGCCATTCCACTGCTCCAGCGTTTGTTGGGAAGTCAGTGGTTTTTCACGCCAGCGCTGAATTTGTGCCAGATTGTTCTGATAGGCCAGATTATTCGGTGCAATTGAAACCAGGGTTTCAAAATACTGCTCGGCTTTGGCATGTTCGTTGCGGTAGGCATAGTTCAGCCCTTTTAAAGCCAGATACTGCTCCCGGTCTTCATGGGTACTGCGGTCCACGCCTTTGGCCTCGCTATAACGATAACGCGGTAACTGACGGTCCATGTCCTGAATCAGCTGATCAGCCTGCTTGAATTTTTCCTGTTCGATATAGGCATAATACAAACCAGCATACACCGTATAGTCTGCATAGTTCTTTTCCTGAAACAGGCTTAAATACACCGGTTCAGCCAGTTCCGGTTGTCGGGTGGCCAGATAGGCATCGGCAATGGCATGGCGTACATAAGCCGGCCAGTTTGCAATTGGCTGATGCTGCTGTTGCACAATTTTCAAGACCTGCTGATGACGCTTACGCTGTCCCAAGGCATACAGATAATCGGCATAGAATGCGCGCTGCAGTTCGGCGTCAGCTGCCACCTGTGGTTCATGTGCAGCCATATCGGCCAGTACCGCATCCAGCTCGGTATAGGCTGTTGCATATTCACTGCGCAGTTGTGCCGTTTTATAGGCCTGTACTGCATTCTGAATCCGGGTAGAAAACTGGTGCTGTTTGACTTGCAATAATAAACGAGGATGGCTCTGTGCTAACTGTTGTTGCAGCAGATAGTTCTCTGCTGCATGATGCTTGCCATTAAGCATCAGCGACAGTACATATTGTTCATGGCCTGCAATGCTGCTTTGCTTTTTTAATCCGGCTTCGGCTGCCTGCAAGGCTTGTACCGGCATATTCAGGATACGATAGGTATAAGACAGTAAACTCAGGTCATCGGCACTAAGCTGTTGCCATTGCAGGTTTTTCAGCAACGTTTTAGCGGCTGCTGCCTGACCCGACTCGGCTTCCAGTACCGCGTGCCAGACTTTGCCGCTGGCCTGGGTATTTAAAGGCTGAAACCGGGCCAGATACGCTTTGGCCTGAGCGTACTGCTTGGCATCACGGAGCACCTTGATAGCGCTGACCTGGGCATAGGCAGGAAAGGTTTTAGGTTGAATCTGCTGCGTTAGGCGGTATAAATCCTGTGGATGTACCACAGGCTGACCATAGGCCAAAACTAGATAATCCGCAATTAACTTTTGATCTGTGGGAAATTGAGCTAATAACGCCTGCAAGCGATTGAGTCCAGAGACCACCTGCCCGGACCGAACCATCTCCACCGCGTGCTCACGTTGCTGATCAAGCGTATTGGCATGAGCAGAAGAAAAAAATAAAAAAGAGCAAAGCGACAGACACTGAATCGGCATGATCGTTGTTATTTTGATCATATAAATTCTCAAGTTTCTGATAATTATTGCTCGATATTCTATTAAAGTGTGATGTAAATCACAATTACAAGGCAATCATTTTATTTGTTTTGTATGCTTTACTTTTTCCTCAATAGAAGCGTCATCATTATCTATGTTCTTTGCCATAAAAAACCCCAAGAACTGGGGTTTTTTAGTCAGGTAGGTTTTACACCAAACCTTTGGCCTGCAATACTTTCAGCATGGTTGAACCGAGCTCGGCCGGGCTACGGGTATAAGCCATTCCGGCACGTTCAAAGGCAGCAAATTTCTCCTCTGCGGTTCCTTTACCGCCAGAAATAATCGCGCCAGCATGGCCCATGCGTTTGCCTTTTGGTGCGGTTACACCGGCAATATAGCCCACCACAGGCTTGGTCACATGCGCCTGAATGTATTCGGCTGCTTCTTCTTCGGCTGTGCCGCCAATCTCACCAATCATGATAATGGCTTCAGTTTGAGGATCGTCCTGAAACAGTTTCAGACAGTCAATCTGGTTCATGCCCGGAATCGGATCACCGCCGATGCCGATACAGGTCGACTGGCCCAGACCCAATTTGGTGGTTTGCGCAACCGCTTCATAGGTCAGCGTTCCTGAACGCGAGATAATCCCGATTTTCCCTGGCTGATGAATATGACCTGGCATAATCCCGATCTTACATTCGCCCGGGGTGATAATACCCGGACAGTTCGGGCCAATCAGGCGTGTACCATTACCATTGGTTTCCAGATAGCGTTTGGCTTTTAGCATATCTAGGGTCGGTACACCTTCAGTAATTACCACAATCAGTTCAATACCGGCATCGACTGCTTCAACAATCGAGTCCAGTACAAAAGGTGCGGGTACATAAATCACCGAAGCATCGGCCTGAGTTTCACGAACTGCCTGCTTCATGGTGTTAAATACTGGCAGGTCTAAATGGGTTTGACCACCTTTACCTGGAGTTACACCGCCGACAACACGCGTGCCATAATCCAGCGCCTGAGCCGAATGAAAGGTTCCGTTTTTACCAGTGAAACCCTGAACCAATACTTTTGTGTCTTTATTTACTAATACGCTCATGATGCATCTCCTTAAGCTTTTACCGCAGCAACAATTTTTTCTGCAGCATCGGCCAGGCCATTTGCAGAAATTAAGGTCAGGCCAGATTCATCCAGTAATTTGGCCCCCAGTTCAGCATTGTTTCCTTCCAGACGTACCACCACCGGCACGCTGACATTGACTTCCTGAACTGCTGCAATAATCGCTTCCGCAATCATGTCACAACGTACAATCCCACCAAAAATATTGATTAATACTCCCTGAACCGAATTGTCGGCCAGAATAATTTTAAATGCTTCAATCACGCGCTCTTTGGTTGCACCGCCACCGACATCAAGGAAGTTGGCCGGTTGACCACCATACAATTTGATGATGTCCATGGTTGCCATGGCAAGACCGGCACCATTGACCATACAGCCAATATTACCTTCTAGCGCTACATAGTTCAGATCGAACTCAGAGGCTTTCAGTTCGCGCTCATTTTCCTGACTCTTGTCACGCAGCGCCGCCACTTCCGGCAAACGGTACAGCGCATTGGAATCAATGCCAACTTTGGCATCGACACATAAAATTTCACCGTTTTCACGTACAGACAGCGGGTTAATTTCAAACAGGGCAAAATCGTTTTCAATAAAGGCCTGATACGCCGCGGTCATGATTTTGACAAACTGGTTGATTTGTCCATCTTTTAAGTTCAGGGCAAACGCAACTTCACGTGCCTGAAATGGTAATAAACCGACTAGAGGATCAACTTCAACTTTAATAATTTTTTCTGGGGTTTCTTCTGCGACTTTTTCAATTTCGACCCCACCTTCGGTTGAGGCCATAAAGGTCACGCGACGGCTAGAACGATCCACCACGGCACCTAAATATAATTCACGCTCTACCGGATAGACATCCTGGGCCACCAGAATACTGTTCACCGGCTGGCCATTGGCATCGGTCTGATAAGTGACCAGTCGAGTACCGATCAGCTGATTGGCATACTCTGCCGCTTCTTCAGCCGATTTCACCACTTTCACACCACCCGCCTTACCACGGCCACCCGCATGCACCTGGGCTTTCATGACAGCGAATTTGCCACCGAGCTGTTCAAATGCCTGTACTGCTTCATCTGCATTGGTTGCAAGCAGACCTTCCTGCACCGGCATACCATATTTTTTTAATAGCGCTTTGGCTTGGTACTCATGTAGATTCATTTATTTACCTTTTACTACTTTTCACGTTTTTTTATGACTCGCTAAAACTCCAACATCCATCGTCGTGAGTATTAACATTTATACAGTTTTATCGTTTTAGTTTTAGATGATTATTCAAACAAAAACAACCACCAAATGAAAAAGAGCGGTCGAAACCGCTCTTTTTTTATTTATTTACGCTTACGCTGAATCGCGTGGATGGCACGTCCATCGACGGCCAGTGCCGCTTCGTGCACCACCTCAGAGAAGGTTGGGTGACCGAATGTCATTAATTGTAAATCTTCAACTGAAGATACAAATTCAAGCGCGATCATACCTTGGTGAACAATGTCAGACGCCGCAGGTCCAATCACGTGCATACCCAGTAAACGATCTGTTTTAGCATCGGCAACGAACTTCACGAAACCAGCACCTTCACCGGCAGCTAAAGCCCGGCCGTTGACTGCGAAACCGAATTGACCGGTTTTCACTTCATGACCTTTTTCTTTGGCCTGCTCTTCTGTTAAACCTACCCACGCCGCTTCAGGGTGTGTATAGATGACAGAGATGATGGTGTCATAGTTCACTTGAGCAGCATGACCGTGAATACGTTCAACTGCCATTACGCCTTCTTCCATGGCTTTGTGTGCCAGCATTGGACCGCGTACCAAGTCACCAATTGCGTATACGCCTTCAACAGAAGTCGCACACCAGTCGTTCACTTCAACCAGACCACGTTCAGTCAGTTTGATACCACAGTCATCAGCCAGTAAGCCTTCAGCATACGCACGACGACCCACACACACGATCAGCTTGTCGAAAGTCTGTTCTTTCTCTTCGCCGCCTTGGGTGTATTTTACAGTTACTTCACGACCGTTGACTTCAGTGCCAGACACTTTCGCGCCTACACGGATATCCAGACCCTGTTTGGTCAGCAGTTTCTGGTAGTCTTTTGCCAGCGCTTTATCCGCCATTGGCAAGAAGGCATCCATTGCTTCAAATACAACAACTTCAGCACCTAGACGACGCCATACTGAACCAAGCTCCAGACCGATCACGCCGGCACCAATCACACCTAAACGCTTCGGTACTTCAGGGAACTCAAGCGCGCCAGTAGAGTCAACAATAATGTCTTGATCAACAGGAGCTACCGGAATGTTCACTGGTACAGAACCAGACGCAAGAATTACGTATTTTGGTTCTAGAACCTGAGTTTCACCTTCGTGAGGAACAAACTCAACTTTCTTACCCGCCAGTAATTTACCAGTACCTTTTAACCATTCGATACCATTGCCTTTCAGCAACTGGTCAATACCGCCAGTCAACTGGTCAACAATCTTGTCTTTACGTGCCAGTAATTTAGACAGGTCAAAGTTTACTTCACCTGTCGTAATACCATGATCAGCCAGGTGATGAACGGTATCTTCATAACGGTGTGAAGAATCAAGCAGTGCTTTAGACGGGATACAGCCCACGTTTAAGCAGGTACCACCTAAAGATGGTTTACCTTTGTGGATGCGTTTTTCGATACATGCCACTTTAAAACCAAGCTGAGCCGCACGAATGGCTGCTTCATAACCGCCTGGACCACCGCCAATAACAACTAAATCAAATTGTTGAGACATTTTTATCTCCAATCAATCTCTCTAAATCCCCCCTTTTGCTCAAGGGGGAACCTTTCCCCTCTTTTTTAGAGGGGTTAGGAGAGATTTTTAATTAATAAATTATAAGTCAAGGATAAGTTTAGCTGGCTCTTCTAACAATTCTTTGATTGTTACAAGGAAACCTACCGCTTCTTTACCATCGATTAAACGGTGGTCATAAGACAGCGCTAAATACATCATTGGCAAGATTTCAACCTGACCATTGACTGCCATAGGACGTTCCTGGATTTTGTGCATACCCAGAATAGCAGTTTGTGGTGTATTCAGAATTGGCGTAGACAGCAGTGAACCGAAAGTACCACCGTTAGTAATGGTGAATGTACCGCCAGTCATGTCTTCAATCGCAAGTTTACCTTCACGTGCTTTCGCAGCATAAGCACCAATGCCAGATTCAACTTCAGCGTAGTTCATACGGTCTGTATCACGTAATACAGGAACCACCAGACCACGGTCAGAAGATACAGCTACACCGATGTCATAGTAACCGTGATAAACGATATCGTCGCCATCAATTGATGCGTTGACTGCTGGGTAACGTTTTAGCGCTTCAGTCGCAGCTTTTACGAAGAATGACATGAAGCCAAGACGCGCACCGTGGCGTTTTTCAAATGCGTCTTTATATTGCTTACGCATTTCCATGATTGGTTTCATGTTCACTTCGTTGAACGTCGTCAACATTGCAGTTTCTTGAGTCGCTGCAAGTAAACGTTCAGCTACACGCTTACGTAAACGCGTCATAGGAACACGTTTCTCGATACGCTCGCCTACTGCTGCAGTTAAAGGCGCAGCCGCTGGTTTCGCCTGATGGTTTGCCACATCTTCTTTGGTGATGCGACCGCCACGGCCTGTACCTTGTACGTCAGCAGCGTTGATACCTGTTTCAGTCAATGCTTTACGCACTGCTGGTGCCTGGTCCGCAACTGGTTGAGCACGCTCAACTACAGGTGCTGCACCTGCTTCAGTTTTCGCAGCGGCCTGTTCAACTTTCTCTTCAGACTGAACTGCTTGAGTTTGCGCAGCGCCAGATACAGCACCTTCTTCAAACTGTGCAATCACTTCATTTGAAAGTACAGTATCGCCTTCATTTTTAATGATTTGAGCAATCGTACCGTCTGCAGGAGCTACAACTTCCAGAACAACTTTGTCAGTTTCAATGTCACAGATCACTTCATCACGTGATACTGCTTCACCTGGTTGTTTGTGCCAAGTCGCGATTGTTCCATCTGCAACTGACTCTGGAAATACCGGTGCTTTAATTTCGGTTGCCATTACTTCGAATCTCCTGTTATTCAACTACGATCGCAAGCGCGTCATTGATGAGCTGAGCTTGTTGTTTTGCATGCAAATATGGTGAACCACACGCTGGAGCGGCAGAAGCCTCACGACCAGCAAAGCTGATACGAACCTGTTTACCAGCTTTCATCACGTCATCATATAGACGCGGCGCGATGAACAACCAAGCACCTTGGTTCTTCGGTTCTTCCTGAGTCCAAACCAGTTCTTTCACGTTTGGATAAGCTTCAAGAATTTCCGCAATGCGTTGTTCTGGGTATGGATACAACTGTTCAATACGAACAATTGCCGTGTTGTTCAATTCTTTTTCACGACGTTTTTCAAGCAGGTCGTAATACACTTTACCACCACAAAGTACCAGACGGGTCACGTCGGCCTTGTTGATGTTGCTGTCGATTTCGTCAATCACGGTCTGGAAGGTACCAGTTGCCAGCTCATCAAGAGATGAAGTTGCCAGCTTGTGACGCAGCAATGATTTCGGTGACATCACAATCATTGGCTTACGGATTGGACGAATTGCCTGACGACGTAAAGCGTGGAAAATCTGTGCTGGTGTAGTCGGGGTAATCACTTGCATGTTGTCTTCAGCACACAGCTGTAAGAAACGTTCTAAACGTGCAGATGAGTGTTCCGGACCTTGACCTTCAAAGCCGTGTGGCAGCAACATGGTTAAACCACATACACGTTCCCACTTGGTTTCACCAGAGGCGATGAACTGGTCAATCACCACTTGCGCACAGTTAGCGAAGTCACCAAATTGTGCTTCCCAAATGATCAGACCGTGTGGAATCGTGGTCGCATAACCATATTCAAATGCCAGTACCGCCATTTCAGACAATAGCGAGTCATATAAAGCAAAACGCGGCTGGTTTTCTTTCACATGGCACAATGGAATATAAGTTTCGCCATCAACCTGGTTATGCAGTTTGGCATGACGGTGCGAGAAGGTACCACGACCTACGTCTTCACCAGTAATACGTACCAGGTAACCCTGATCTAGCAGTGTTGCATAGGCTAGAGTTTCAGCAGCACCCCAGTTCAGCGGCATTTCGCCGGTCTGCATTTTCAGACGTTCGTCAATCACTTTAGACACCTGACGCTGCATCACGAAACCTTCTGGAAGTTTACGCATGCCTTCACCAAGCTCTTTTAAGCGCTCAGCCGGGAAAGTGGTATCCCATTCGTCAGTGTATTCATGGCCCAGGTACGGCGTCCAGTCCACAAACATTTTCTTGTTCGGTTCAAGAACCAGCGCATTGGCAACGTGATTACCTGCTTCAAGATCGGCACGGTAGTCTTCAACCATTTGGTCTGCAGCAGCGCGATCTAATACGCCCTGTTGTACTAGTTGGTCTGCATACAAAGTACGTGTAGTGGCTTTCTTGTTGATCACCTGATACATCAGTGGCTGGGTTGCAGATGGCTCATCCGCTTCGTTGTGACCACGACGACGGTAACAGAACAGGTCAATCACTACGTCTTTACGGAAAGTATGACGGAAGTCGTGTGCCAATTGCGTTACGAAGATTACTGCTTCAGGATCATCACCATTCACGTGGAATACTGGCGCCTGAACCATTTTCGCGATGTCGGTACAGTATTCTGTAGAACGCGCATCACGTGGATCAGAGGTAGTGAAACCAACCTGGTTGTTAATTACGATGTGCACAGTACCACCCACGGTATAACCGCGTGTTTGTGACATCTGGAAAGTTTCCTGGTTCACGCCCTGACCTGCAAATGCAGCATCACCATGTACGATTAATGGCAATACGTCATCGCCACCAATGTCTTTACGACGTACTTGACGGGCACGTACCGAACCTTCAACCACAGGTCCAACAATTTCAAGGTGCGACGGGTTAAACGCCAATGCCAAGTGAACTTCGCCACCTGGGGTCATTACGTTAGATGAGAAACCTTGGTGGTACTTAACGTCACCCGAACCTTTCTTGTGTAAAGATTTACCTTCGAACTCGCCAAACAGGTCAGCCGGGTTTTTACCCATGATGTTAACCAGCAAGTTCAGACGGCCACGGTGTGGCATACCAATCACGACTTCTTTACAACCAACCGCACCGGCACGTTGAATTAGTTCGTTAACCATTGGAATGAAAGATTCACCACCTTCCACACCAAAGCGTTTTGCACCAACGTATTTATTACCTAAATATTTTTCCAGACCTTCAGCGGCAGTTAAACGCTCAAGGAAGTGTTTTTTCTGTTCTGCATTGAAGCCATACTGACCACGGGCACTTTCAAGACGCTGTTGAATCCAGCGTTTCTCTTTGGTGTCAACAATGTGCATGTACTCTGCACCAATTGAACCGCAGTAAGTTGCTTCCATCGCTTCAACCATTTCGCCCAGCGTGGTATCTGTTTTACCAATCGCCAGGTTGCCTGTGTTGAATACGGTATCTAAATCAGATTTGGTTAAACCGTGCGCAGCAAGATCAAGATCTGGCACTTCTTCGCGTTTTGCCAAACCTAGCGGATCTAATTTTGCTTTTTGGTGACCACGATTACGATACGCTGCGATCAGTTGCAGGACGCCTATTTGACGACGTTCATGCTCAGAGCTTACCGCGCTTTGAGCCACAGACTGAATACGATTTGAGTTGCGACCCAATAAAAGGAATTGCTCACGTACATTGCTATGAGGTTGATCACCTTTTGGGAATTTATCGAAGTACACTCTCCAGTCTTCACCAACTGACTCTGGAGACGTTAAATACTGCTCATAAAGTTCTTCAATATACGCTGCACTATCAGCGGAAAGTTCAGTGTCAAGACGCAGAGCGTCAGCAACTTCTTGCATTTGTGGACCCATTTCCTATTGCAAAAACATTTTTCAGGATGCTTTTTAAGCAAAACCCATGATTGATAATGTCAAATTGGTAACATGACATTCGTCCCCATTCGACAACTGTCATGAGGCGTTATCACTACATTAGGACTACCCAATGTGAATAATGAATCATAACGCCCTGATTGGCATCATCACTCATTTTATACTCGGCCAAAACCGAGCAATTTTTTTGCAAATCGACTTAGAAAAATTAATTCGGCAAATTAGCTTTTCTAAATAGGTTTACTCTAATTTCTGGCTTTCTACATCTCTTTAAATGTTGAAAAAATGTACATAAATTCAACCTCAATTTTTAAATATAGAAGTTTATTAATCGTAACATGATCTCCAACTCTCAATTGATTTTTTTGACGTATACCCCCTATAAATTGGCGAAATACAAGAAACATATTTTGCTCTAACATATGGTGCTTTATTTAATAATTAGAAGCAATTAAGACCAAAGTCCAACGGCTTCTTTATTCCATAAAACAAAAGAGAGCACATCTTTCAATCTGCCCTCTTCAACTTGCGTTATATAATAACATCTTGCACCACTTTTTGCAGTCTCATGCCCCATTTCTGGGCGTATTAAAACAAAATACCATCACTCTATTACACTTTTTTAGAAGATTGATTTAAAACTATTCACCTGCACTTTTCATACCCAGTTTGTATGCAGCAATGCATCTCATCAGACCAACCCCATTCAAGTGTTCAATAAAACAGCATAAAAAAAGCACATCCAGAGATGTGCTTTTTGAATTCACCAAACTGGCGTTCAGATTAACCCGCAGTATCCAGAAGCATGTTACGGATGTGACCGATTGCTTTGGTTGGGTTCAGACCTTTCGGACAAACTGACACACAGTTCATGATGCCTTTACAACGGAACAGCGAGAACGGGTCATCAAGACGCGCCAGACGCTCTTGAGTTGCAGTATCACGTGAATCGATGATGAAGCGGTAAGCATTCAACAGCGCTGAAGGACCCAGGAATTTGTCCGGGTTCCACCAGAATGATGGGCATGAAGTTGAACAGCATGCACATAAAATACATTCATACAAGCCATCTAGGTGCTCACGGTCTTCCTGAGACTGTAAACGCTCTTTTGGTGGCGCAGGCTGGTTGTTGATCAAGAATGGCTGAATCTTGTTGTACTGGTCGTAGAACTGATTCATATCAACAACTAGGTCTTTGATCACTGGCAGACCTGGTAATGGACGAATGGTGATTTCATTTGGTAAATCGTTCAGGTTCCAAAGACACGCCAAACCGTTTTTACCATTGATGTTTACACCATCAGAACCACAAATACCTTCGCGGCAAGAACGACGGAACGTTAAAGTTTCGTCTTGTACTTTCAACGCCAAAAGTGCGTCAAGCAACATACGATGCTTATCAGTCAATTCCAGCTTGAATGTTTGCATGTACGGTGCTTTATCCTTATCAGGATCATAGCGGTAGATATGAAATGTACGAGTACCTCTACTCATCTTGTTTCTCCTGATTAGAATGTACGTGGTTTAGGTGGAATAGCTGCAACAGAAAGCGGCTTGTAACGTACTGGTTTGTACTCAAGACGGTTGTCTGCAGAGAACCACAGAGTGTGCTTCATCCACTCATCATCACGACGACCATAAGAATAAGTCGGGTGATCTGGTGGTAATTCAAAGTCTACAACAGTGTGCGCACCACGACATTCTTTACGCGCAGCAGCAGAAATCAAGGTTGCTTTTGCGACTTCGTATAGGTTTTCAACTTCTAATGCTTCTACACGTGCAGTGTTGAAGACTTTAGATTTGTCTTTCAGGTGGATATTGCGAACACGTGGTTCAAGCGCAAGAATCTGTTTCACACCTTCTTCAAGCAATGCTGAAGTACGGAATACACCTGCGTGATCCTGAACGATGTTACGAATTGCATCCGCAACTTCTTGAGCGTTTTCACCTGAAGTTGATTCGTCAAGTTTACGAATACGGTTCAGCGTGTTTTCAAGTACAGTTGTAGGTAGTGGTTCGTACTCGCCATCGTGCTGTTTAGTTACATACTCAATGATATGTTGACCAGCCGCTTTACCAAATACCACCAGGTCAAGCAGTGAGTTAGTACCTAAACGGTTTGCACCGTGTACAGATACACATGAACATTCACCAATTGCATAGAAACCTTTTACAGGTTTCGCAAAGTCACGGCCTTCTGCATTTGTAGAATATGTGTCAGTGTCTTTGTCGTAGTTAGCAACCAGTGGAGTCGTTTCACGAGATTCTGGAACAACAACCTGACCATGAATGTTGGTCGGAATACCACCCATTTGGTAATGGATTGTTGGTACAACCGGAATTGGCTCTTTGGTACAGTCAACGTTCGCGAATTTCTTGCCAATCTCGAATACAGATGGCAGACGTTTCATGATCGTGTCAGCACCCAGGTGCGTCATATCCAGCAAGATGTAGTCTTTGTTTGGACCACAACCACGGCCTTCTTTAATTTCCTGGTCCATAGAACGTGATACGAAGTCACGTGGCGCCAAGTCTTTTAAAGTAGGAGCATAACGTTCCATGAACGGTTCGCCAGAATCGTTACGAAGGATACCACCCTCACCACGACAGCCTTCCGTTAACAATACGCCTGCGCCCGCAACACCTGTTGGGTGGAATTGCCAGAATTCCATATCCTGTAATGGAATACCTGCACGAGCAGCCATACCAAGACCGTCACCCGTGTTGATATACGCGTTAGTAGAGGCACGGTAAACACGACCTGCACCACCAGTAGCGAATAGCGTCGCTTTAGCTTGGAATACCGCAATTTTACCTGTTTCCTGGTCAATTGCAGTTACACCCAGTACGTCGCCTGCTTCGTTACGGATTAAGTCAAGTGCAATCCATTCAACGAAGAATTGAGTACCCATTTTCACGTTGCTTTGATAAAGCGTGTGAAGCAGCGCGTGGCCTGTACGGTCAGCAGCAGCACATGCACGTGGCACAGCTTTTTCACCGTAGTTTGCAGAGTGACCACCGAATGGACGCTGGTAAATTGTACCGTCTGCGTTACGGTCAAATGGCATACCCAAGTGTTCTAATTCATAAACCACTTGTGGCGCTTCACGCGTCATGAATTCGATCGCGTCTTGGTCGCCTAACCAGTCAGAACCTTTAACCGTGTCATAGAAGTGGTAGTGCCAGTTATCTTCTTGCATGTTACCAAGAGATGCACCAATACCACCTTGCGCTGCAACTGTGTGCGAACGTGTTGGGAATACTTTGGTCAGTACTGCAACTTTCAAACCCGCTTGAGCAAGTTGGTAAGATGCACGCATACCTGAACCACCACCACCAACGATGACTGCGTCAAAAAATTGGTGTGGAATATTTGAATAATCTTCTTTAGGGTTAATCGCGCCCATGATATCTTCCTATCAATTCGCCCAGAAAATCTGGATTGCCCAGATTGCGTATGCAAAAACAGCAATAATCACTGCTGAAGTCAGCACTAGGCGTAAACCTGAAGCTGAAGGACCCATCTGACGAGTAGTCACGTAATCTGTGAATACCTGCCACATACCAATCCATGCGTGTGCAACAAGAGATAAGACTGCCAATAAAGATAAAATCTTCATTGGTAATGTCATCATAAAGCCGTACCACTGTTCAAAGTTAAATCCGCCATTCAGCAGAATCCAACCAAATACCACAACGGTATAAACAGCAAGAACAACAGCACTTACGCGTTGGATAAACCAGTCGCGAGAACCTGAACCCGTTAAACCTGTAGCACTTTTCATTAGAGAACAATCCATACAAAGGCTGCGAGAATACCAATCGCAGACAAGACTAATGCGATAGTAGCTGCAACACGACCACTTTGCAGTTCCTCTGCAACACCAAGGTCAGCAAGTAAATGCTTGACACCAGCGATGAAGTGATAGATTAATCCGGCTACAAATACCCATACGATAAAGCGGACAAAGAAACCGTTAAAGATTTCCTGTACTTCTGCAAAACCTTCTGGCGAAGACAAAGACTTGTCTAATAACCAAAGAAGTACCGGTACGAGTAAAAATACGATGACACCTGAAAGACGGTGTAAAATTGATGCAATAGCCACAGGTGATTTTAAGTTTACTGATAAAACTTGACCCATGGACAAATTGACAGGTCTGTTGCTTTTCACAGCGGGCATCCTGTAAGTAAAAACTCCATCCGGAGTTTGTTGGAATTAATTCGAAGGAAAGCTGGCATTGCTAGGCATTCGAATGCCTATATTCAAAACGACACTGAATTATAAAACGTCAACTATTAAAATACAAACAACCGCACTGGGCTTTTTGAACAAAAAATCCTTAAATAAGAATCATTAACAAATAGGTAATTTATGAAACACATCAACCGGATACATCTTTAAGGCATCATCTCACTGTTTTTTATTAATTTATTTTATATTTCTGCTATTGGTTTTAGCTATAATTGCAATTTTCACCGGACTGAAATATTTAGACTAAAGCAGCACAGTAAATGTCTAGACACTATATTATTGAATCTTTTCACTTTATCTTTGGGTGCCTGAATATTTTTTCCTTGAATATTTGCTATCAGGCAAACAACATGAAATATTTTCAGCGCCCTGCCCGTGCTTCCCGCTTCAGGCCGGCATTTGGATTTTGAGTCTTGCAAAAGCTGACAGATTGCTCTGACTTTACTTGCAATTTCAGCGCATCAGAACAAGTTAACTGGCTGAATGGCTGATTTAATCAGCTATTTTTTAACCAGTTAAACCTAAAAAAATGACAGACTTAGCGCTTTTATTTATGAATAACAAAGCAGCAGCAGAACCGGCAAAGCCCAGCTAAGTTATGAAAAACAGATACATTTCGGAAAGCTTAAAATTCCAGCAGCCTGGCTTTTCAAGAGCTTTTAACGCTAAAAAATTGCTTACAATTAAAGCATTCCTATTATTTTTTTCTGCACCTGTCCGGGAATTTGACTTATTATAGCGCGTCGGTGCTGTGATTTTACTCAGTTTTTCATACGAATATTTTTTGACTAAGCTGCTGTGTCAGCGTCACTTTTTATCCATAAGTATAATTGACAAAATTTCAGTACACACTAATCTTATAGCAAATTTTCGATCCGTCTGATTCGCGCATTAAAAGATTGATACTACGAGTCAGATCAACATTCACCAGGACAGGAGATCTATTGAATGTCTGAAGCAACTGGCAAGAAAGCCGTTTTACAGCTTGATGGCAAAGAAATTGAATTACCAATTTACAGCGGCACATTGGGCCCAGATGTAATTGACGTTAAGGATGTGTTGGCTGCAGGTCACTTTACTTTTGATCCTGGTTTTATGGCGACAGCTTCTTGTGAATCTAAGATCACATTCATTGACGGTAACAAAGGTGTTCTGTTACACCGCGGTTACCCGATTGATCAATTGGCGACTAAAGCTGATTACCTGGAAACTTGCTACCTGTTATTAAACGGCGAGCTTCCAACAGCTGAGCAAAAAGAAGAATTTGACGCGAAAGTTCGTAACCACACCATGGTTCACGACCAAGTTAGCCGCTTCTATAACGGTTTCCGTCGTGATGCGCATCCTATGGCGATCATGGTTGGTGTTGTGGGTGCATTATCTGCGTTCTATCACAACAACCTGGACATCGAAGATGTTAACCACCGTGAAATCACTGCGATCCGTTTAATCGCGAAGATTCCTACTTTAGCGGCTTGGAGCTACAAGTACACTGTGGGTCAACCATTCGTTTACCCACGTAACGACTTAAGCTACGCTGAAAACTTCCTGTACATGATGTTTGCTACGCCTGCAGACCGTGACTACAAAGTGAACCCGATTCTTGCCAAAGCAATGGACCGTATCTTCACTCTTCACGCTGACCACGAGCAAAACGCGTCTACATCTACAGTACGTTTAGCGGGTTCTACCGGTGCTAACCCTTATGCTTGTATCGCTGCGGGTATCTCTGCACTTTGGGGTCCTGCGCACGGTGGTGCGAACGAAGCAGTTCTTAAGATGCTGGATGAAATCGGCACTGTAGAAAACGTTGCTGGCTTCATGGAAAAAGTGAAGACTAAAGAAGTTAAACTGATGGGCTTCGGTCACCGTGTTTACAAAAACTTCGACCCACGCGCGAAAGTAATGAAAGAGACTTGCGACGAAGTTCTTGGTGCATTAGGTATCAACGATCCACAATTAGCGTTAGCAATGGAACTTGAGCGTATCGCGCTTTCTGACGAATACTTCATCAAGCGTAACCTGTATCCAAACGTAGACTTCTACTCTGGTATCATCCTGAAAGCGATTGGTATTCCGACAGAAATGTTTACTGTGATCTTCGCGCTTGCACGTACAGTTGGTTGGATCAGCCACTGGTTAGAAATGCACAGCGGTCCTTACAAGATCGGTCGTCCTCGTCAGCTTTACACTGGCGAAGTTCAACGCGACATCAACCGTTAATCCGGTTCGCGTTCAACGACGAAAAAACCACCCGTTTGGGTGGTTTTTTTATGGACATTCAAACTAAATGCGCGTTTCGACCAGACCGAGGCAACGCCAATATTCAGCGCAAAAGTACGTTAAGCTACCTGATAATGCTCCAGATCTAGGCGCTGTAAACGTCGCTTTAACTCGGCCAGTGACCACGGCCAGGCGGCAAAGTTGCGACCATTCTGGTCCAGATAATAACTTTGACAGCCGCCACGGTTAAACACAGTTTTCTGCACATGAGTCTGTACTTTGGCATTGTGGTATTTCAGCACATCCGGCTTGATTTCAATGCGCTTTAAGCCCTTGGCTTTCATTTGCAATAAACCACTGACAATATAGTCCAGTTGCGCTTCAGCAATGCCAATAAAGGAATCATAGACCAGAATATTCGGCCCGAGCACCAAAAAGGCATTGGGTAAATGCTGGATACTGGTGCCCAAAAAGGCTTCGGGTGAACTGCTCTGCCACAGCTCGGAAAGTCGTTGGCCTTGGGCATTCTGCACACGGCGACCAATCGGTGGATGTGACACCTCAAAGCCCGTTCCCCAGATAATCACATCGACCTCATGCCGGTCACCATTGGCGGAAATCACCGTATTGCCTTCAATTTCCACCAAGCCATGCGGAATTAAAGTGCTATTCGGGGCCTGCAAGGCCGGATAATAATCATTGGCAAACAGTAAACGCTTACAGCCGACCGAAAAATTGGGGGTAACCGCCTGACGTAAAGCCGGATCTTTGACCTGTAATTTTAACAGCTGCCGGCTGAGTACATTCACGGGCTCCAACAAAGGTGGATGACGCAGGCCAAAATTAATCAGATTCAAAGATTGCGATACCGCACCGCGCCAACGCTGCTGGATGGCCGGAAACTTGGCCAGTGTACTTTTCATCACCTGATTCAGAGGCAGATCAGGCTTTGGCAGGACCCACGGCGCTGTACGCTGGAAAATATATAACTCTTTGGCCAGAGGCTGAATTTTCGGAATAAACTGAATGGCCGAGGCGCCGGTGCCAATGACCGCAATGCGTTTACCACGCAGGTCATAGGCATGGTTCCAGCGTGCCGAATGGAACATTTCGCCCTTAAAACTGTCGATACCTTTAATTTTCGGCAGTTGCGGCTCGGTAATCGGGCCGGTAGAGAAAATCACGGTTCTGGCCCGATATCGCCCTTTGCTGGTGTTGAGCTCCCACATCTGTTCAGTCTCATTCCAGCGTGCATCTTGCAGTTCATTATGAAATTCAATCTTGGCATATAGCTGAAAACGGGTCGCCACATCTTCCAGATAACGCAGGATTTCCGGCTGCTTGGCAAATAAATGACTCCAGCCATGACTTGGCGCAAAGGAAAAAGAATATAAGGCCGAGGGCACATCACAACCACAACCCGGATAGGTATTGTCCCGCCAGGTGCCTCCTACCCGGCCGGCTTTTTCCAGCACCAGATAATCCTGATAGCCAGCCTGATTCAGTTTATAGGCCGCTGCCAGACCGGAAATACCCGCCCCAATAATAATGGTGTCATAGACCCGGCTTGGCATAGTAGTTGATCTACCGCGCTGCTCAGTTGTTTGAGAATTTGGCTGATTGGCCCCTGCCCTTGCTGATGCTGCACTGGCACTTTTGGCTTTTCGACTAGGCTTTTTGAGCACAAGATCGGCCGGCTCAGCGACCGTTTGCAACGTGACTTGATCATCTTGTTTCATTTTTTTCTACTCAGGATTTTTGTACATATTTATTGAATAATGGATAACCCACACCCAGCAGCTTGGTATATAAACGCGGCGCGGCACGCTTGAACCACCAGAACAGTTTGGCATCTGGCTGTGGAATGGTATACAGCTCGCCCCGGTCTAAATTGTTTAAGGTCTGCGCTACCACCTGCTCACAGCTGACAAAGGCATGATGGGTCAGCAAATGATCTGCCAGTCCCGAATAATGCGCAGGCAAACGGCCATTTTTCATGATATTGGTCGGCACCAGCGTTGGGCATAACACATTGATGCGAATATTGGCGCCACGTAACTCGGCAGACAGGGTTTCAGACAAGGCCAGTACGCTGGACTTGCTGACGTTATAGGCGGTCATTTCCGGCACTGCGGTATAACCAGCAGCCGAAGCGACATTAATAATCGCACCACCACCCTGCTGTTTCAGTTTCGGTACGAAATAATGACAACCGTGGATCACGCCCCATAAGTTGACCTGCATACACCATTGCCAGTCGGCCAGGCTGACTTCATCAAACTTGCCACCCAGCCCCACACCGGCATTATTGATCAGCAAAGTCACCGGATGGCCCAACAGCTGTTCAGACTGTTCAGCCAGTTGCTGCACCTGCTCGGCCACACCCACATCACATTGCAACGCAAAGGCCGCAGTAGCAAACTGGTGTTCAATCTGCTTGGCGGTTGCTTGAGCCGCCGCCAGATTGATATCGGCACAGATCACGCTGCCACCACGCTTGGCCAGTTCCAGCGCAAAACTGCGTCCAATCCCACTGCCTGCACCGGTCACCACCGCATAGGCCTGCTGGCTCAGTCGCACTTTTTTTGCAAATAATCCCATCATCCTTCTTCATCCTTACACTTTGAGCGCCGGGGTAAATTCCTTGACGAAATACGGCGTTAACACCCCGCTTTCCGGATGCAGCAAACGTTCCTTGTAATAGGCTAAAAAGGCCGAAGTATCATGGTCATTCGGATGAAAACCGGGACGCAGATAATCCAGAATATGCGCCCAGCTACTGCCATACACGCCATCTTGCAGACCAAAAATCAGCTTGATGCTACGCGGCAGGTCTTTCCAGTAACTCAGGCTAAACAAATTAGACGGTTTGCGATAAAACGGCACCAGCAGCGAGGCAATGGAAATCAGCACCAGGATGGTGATGAGCGCCGGGAAGAAACCGGCAATGCGCAAGCCATAACTGTTGGATAAAGACTGGAACACATCATAGGCAATGTCTTTGTGTTCCGATTCTTCCAGCATGTGCCACATCCAGATGGCACGCTGCTTTTCATCATGCGACTGGAAGAAAATTTCCTCATGATTCATCATGTACTCGGCCAGCACCGCGGTGAAATGTTCAATGCCAGCCATCAGCGACAGTTTCATCGGCTGTGGCAAACGGTTAAAGCCGTGATCAAAGACAAATCTGGCCCAGGAACGGAACAGCTCAACCGGCAGATCGGCATCCCGAAAGGCATCATTCAGCTCTTCATGCAATCTGGAATGTAGCGCCTCCTGGCCAATTAGGGAGGTGACCCGCTTTTTTAGCACGGGATCATTTAACAGCTCACGATGATAACGCGCGGTGTCAATCACCAGATCTTCGCCATAGGTCAGGAAAATCGACAGCGAGGCAAAATAGGCACTGGCCAGTTCGGCATTCAAGTAAAATTTGGGGTCTATTTCTTCGGCCTTAAAGTCGAATTTCATATGCCGGATTGGGAGGGCAGCCGACTGTTTCTCGGCATCAAAAGGTGTCGCGCTGAAAAAATGGCGAACAGGCTGAGGTAAAAACTGAGCAATCTGCATGGCTATTCTCTTTGTTTTGTCCATTTGAGCCAGGTCAAGACACCGTGGTCATCGACCTGAATGAGACCAAAACTAAGCCAGCCCTGCATTGAAACCAGTTGCCAAAATCGTCATAAAATTGGCAAATCGTGACTTTAAAAAATATTGTCTGACAATTTGCTCACACTTTTTTCCGCAGAGCTCATTTCCTTGTCAATTGGGGTCAGCGCCTATTTGGACACTCTGTCACTGCGGTTACTGGGCAGATAACGCACTTTGCGTTCTTTGGACTGATAAATCCACTGATGATCGAACAGGCCCTGATTCAGATGTTCAAAACGGAAGTTACCAATCGCTACCGCATAAAAACCGGTGCCCTGCTGTTTCTGCTGCTCGACTTGGGCCATCAGTTCTGTCGGTAACTGCCCCATGATGAAATCGGACACCACCAGCACATCGGCATTGTGAAAATTTGGCTGGGCCAGCATCGACAGGGCATGTTCGATGGCGGGAATAACATCGGTGCCGCCATGAAAAGACTGGCTAAGAAAGTGAATCAGATCATCCAGCGAATAGCCTTCGAGTAAATTCAGGCTGGTCAGCTGGGTCGAGAAGTTAATCAGATACATCGGGCGTTTGGCTTTCATGGCCTGAATTGCCAGATACAGACTCATGGCTTTGGCAATCAGCTCCGGCTGGCCGTGCATGGAACCGCTGGTGTCCAGACACAAAATCATCGGGCCTTTTTGCCCCAGACGCTTGTGCCGTGCTGTTTGATCCTGAATTACCCGACTGCTGTGCTGACCTTGCAGGTTAAAGCTCATCAGGTTGGATTCCAGATATTTCAGGTCAAATAAAAGCGCCAGATCGGGATCGGCCAGTAAGGCCAGCTCGCTCGGCAGCGCCAGATTCAAATCCTGCGCCAGCTGAATGCCGGTAATTTCTTCGTGCCAATGCTGCTCCAGCAATTCCAGCTCCTGCTCTGGCCGATGCTGCTGCACGGCCTGGCGCGGATAATGTGCAGGCTGGGCAGAACCGATTTTCTGACACAAGGCTTGCAGCTCACGATCCTCCTGCAAATAGCTGGCCCATTGCTCAAACTGCTGGATATCCTGTGGTTGTAACTGGCCTCTGGAATAGTCAATAAAAATACCGGTTTCGATGCCGGTGGCATCTTTGTATTTGGCCAGTCGCTGCATCTGGCTGAGAAAATCGCGAATCTCATCCAGAAAAGCATCCCGCTGCAAGGCCAGCTGCTCAAATTCCCAATGAGCAATGGCTTCGGTCAGTTTACGTTGCCATTTTTCTGTTAATAACTGTGCCTGTAGCTCGCGCTGTCCGGCAGAGAAAGTAGCGCTTTGAGTCCAAAACGGGCTTAAATCAGGCAGCCCCAGCTGAGCCTGAAAATCCTGATATTGCACCTGCATCTGCTGAAACTCGGCGCTATTGATGGAGGGCTGCGCCAGCCAGTGTTCCAGTTGCTGCTGCACTTCCCTATAAGGATGCTGCTGATCGAGACTGGATTTGGCCTGATAGGCCCAGGCCCGGACTTTATCATCCAGATGCTGACTGACTTTCTGATCATCCAGCCAGTGTTTTAAGGAGGAGTCGGCTAGTTCCTGATACAGCTGTCCGGTCAACTGCTCTAACGCTGTATGCTGACGCTGATGCTGCTGCAGGTCTAGCCTTGACATAGCTGTTCCAGCCGCGCGCAGTCTTGCAGTTGCAGCTGATAGCGCTGTAACTGCTGCTGCACATGCTGTTGTAACTGGGCACTGTCGGCGGCGGCAACAAAGACTGAAGCAAAATGTGCTGACTGGGCATCAAAACGCTGCTGTAACAGGGCTAAGTCTTCGCTCAGTGCATTTTGTAGCTGGGCAAGCTCTCCCCGCAACTGCTGCACCAACTTTTCATCAATGACACGGCGTGCGCTGCCTTTCGGGTATTTAATATACGGTGTGACCACTTCTTCCAGCCCATAATAGCCGCCTTTTAAGGTACAGAGCCGGCCGCCATTAAAGTTACACACGATGCCGCGAATTTCCTCACCGGAAGCATCCACAGCAAAGAAATCCTGTTTGCTGTCCATTTTATTTAATAACAGATACAGCACTTTATCCTGATAATGATGATCCAGGTGAGTCACTGCTCTTAAGTACTCCTTGTCCTGAATCAGATAGCTTTCATAGACATCATCGGTATAGTAAAAAGCGTTCAGCATCTGCTGTTCCAGCTCGTCTTTGCGCTGAATTAGTGACTCCAATTGCAAATCGGCATGCAAGCCAATCTCCAGAATGGCCTGATCAATCAGCTTGTGCATCTCCCGAATATCTTCCAGCTGATTCCACAGGCAGGATTTCAGAAGATACAGATCACTGACCAAGACCTGCGGCCGGCCATTTAAAAATGCCGCAGCTTTGAGCAGATAGGCTACACGTTGCCAGCGCCGGTCCGAAATATAGACCGACAAGCCATCGACATGCTGCTGTAAATACTGGCGAATCAGATCAATCACCTGTAATACCAAAGCCGGCAGCTCAATTTCATGAATCTGTTCGCGCCATTCGGCCAGCTCGGCCTGGGTAATTTTAAGTGATTCATCAAGCTGTAAATGAGCACTGCCCGGTTTGGCTTGTAGCAGCTGATGAAAATTGCCGGCCTGCTGAATGGGTTCGACCACCAGACGCAAAATAAAACGGTCATACAGCGCATCCAGTCCCTGATTCGGTTCAGGAATTTCATTGGATGCACCAATCAGCACACTTAAGGGCACCTGCTGCAGCTGCTCGCCATTTTTAAAGACTTTTTCATTCACCAAAGTCAGCAAGGTATTTAAAATGGCCGGGCTGGCCTTCCAGATTTCATCCAGAAAAGCAAAATCGGCACAGGGCAGATAATGCTCGGTTTTACGGATATAGTGATCTTCTTTTAGAGCTTTAATTGACACCGGGCCAAAAATTTCTTCCGGGGTACTAAAGCGGTTCATCAAATATTCAAAATAGGCATCGACCTCAAAAGCGGCTGCAACCCGTCTGGAAATCAGGCTTTTGGCCGTGCCCGGCAAGCCGTATAAAAAGGTATGACTGCCGGCCACAGCGGCCAGCAAGGTTTGTGCGATCACCTGTTCACGTTCATACATCTGCTGGGACATTTGCGAAATAAGTGTATGAATACGTGCTTTCATCGAATACCTGAACGTGCGCGAAAAACTGCATTGTAACGGTTTGCGGAAATGAAGAAAAACCGGCAAGCCACCGCAGATGAAATTTTTGCTACAAATTTACCTGCCAGTTTTGTTATAACTGGGAAAATTGAATGGCCCGACCTGATCTTTCACCATGCTGTTACTGAAACTGTTACCGCTACTGCTACGCCTGCTTAAACTGGAGCAGTTTCGCTGCCGGGCTTTAACCCCGGGCGAAATTGCGTTATGCCAGCGCGTGTTCGGGCAGCTGATTGATTACAGCCGGGTCAGCATCATGAATCATCCTTATTTGCCCTGGCAACCGGCGCATATTCTGATGGCGCCGCAAGGTTATATTCATGTGCGTGATCCGCTGTACCGGGAAGATTATAGCCAGGCACCGCTTGCCTTTCAGGCGGTGCTGATTCATGAAATGACACATATTTACCAGCATCAGCAGCAGATTAATGTGCTGCTGAAAGGTGCGCTGCTGCAAACCGCTTTTTATCTGTCTGCCGGGCGGTATAATCCCTACCGTTACCAGCTGATTCCCGGTAAACCGTTTTTTGCCTACAACATTGAACAGCAAGGCGATATTGCCCGCGATATTTTTTTAAACAAGATTGACAATATTATTCTGCATCCACCGGCTTAAACTGCGCTGCAATAGCGTTTGCATATTGAAAAATGCCGGTTTTTTGTGCCATCAGGCCCGATTCACCGAACCCATGCTTTTGTTACTCAAGCTTACTAAATAAAGCATTATGCGCCTTCTCTCACGGCGCGAATTGCCGCTACTATGCAATTATCCTGAATATGCTCTAGCATCTGAATTAATTTAAGATAAAATAAACCCGTCTGATTTTTTGCATTGCAAAATAAGATTTTATCAAGTCGTATGCGTATTACTTTTTATACTTGAGCCAGTCGGCAGTACTTTTTAGTATCAGAATGCACCGCTGCCCGATCACCATAATTACAAGCGGCAGCCCGTGTATTCAAAACCCTATAGGAATAGGACGTAAATTAATGAAATCTTTTAAAATTGCCCTTGCACAGTTCTCTCCATACATTGGCAATCTCGAAGCAAATGCGCAAAAAATGCTTGAACAAGCAAATGAAGCGAAAAAACAACAGGCTGACCTGATCATTTTCCCAGAGCTTTCTCTGATTGGTTATCCAGCAGAAGATTTGCTGTTACGCCCAAGCCTCAAAAAACGCACGCAAAAAGCGTTTGAACAGCTCAGCCAGATTAAAGACATCGTTGTGGTATTTGGTTTTGTCAATGAAACTGAAGATGGCCAGCGTTATAACTCGGCTGCGGTAATGAAAGATGGCCAGATTCTGGGTATTTATAACAAGCAGAATTTACCGAACTACGGCGTGTTTGATGAAAAACGTTATTTTAACGAAGGTCATCAACATCTGGTCTTTGAATACTTGGGGCATAAATTTGGCGTACTGATTTGTGAAGATGTCTGGTCTTTAGCCACTGTACAGCAACTGGCCCAGCTGAATGTAGAAACCGTGCTGGTGCTGAATTCATCGCCATACGAAGTTGGTAAACCACAGCACCGTATTGATACCATGACTGCGCTGGCCAAACAGCTGAATCTGAACCTGGCCTATGTCAATCAGGTTGGTGGTCAGGATGATCTGATCTTTGATGGCACCAGCTTCCTGATCAGCAAAGACGGTGAACTTGCTTTACGTGCGCCAACCTATCAGGAACGCCTGTTTGTGGTGGAGTATGAAGCCGAACAGCAGCGCTATAAAACGGGCGAACAGGCGGCAGCCCTCGACACCATGGCTGAAATTTATCAGGGTCTGGTGCTGGCAACACGTGACTATGTACAACGTTCAGGTTTCCCAGGCGTGATTCTGGGTTTATCTGGCGGGATTGACTCTGCACTAACCTTGGCCATTGCGGTTGATGCCCTGGGTGCAGACAAAGTACAAGCGGTGATGATGCCGTATACCTATACCGCGCAAATTAGTGTAGAAGATGCTGCACAGCAAGCCAAAACCATGGGTGTGACCTTTGGCATTGCCGAAATTCACTCGATTGTGAACAGCTTTATGCAAACCCTGTATCCATTCTTTGGCAATAGCCCGGTTGATACCACCGAAGAAAACCTGCAGGCCCGTGCCCGCGGTACGTTGCTAATGGGCTTATCCAATAGATTTGGCAACCTGGTCCTGTCGACTGGTAACAAATCTGAACTGTCAGTCGGTTACTGCACCCTGTATGGCGATATGGTTGGTGGTTATGCAGTTCTCAAAGATGTCTACAAAACCATCGTGTTTGAACTGGCCAAATACCGGAACAGTATAAGCGAACAGCCGGTGATTCCGGAGCGTGTAATTAGCCGTCCGCCATCAGCTGAACTGAGCCCGGACCAGAAAGATCAGGACTCTTTGCCACCGTATGATGTGCTAGATGCGATCCTGTATGCCTATATTGAAGAAGACCTGAGCCAGGACGATATTATTGCCAAAGGCTTTGATCAGGCTGTGGTTGAAAAAGTGGTGCGTCTGGTTGACCGCAATGAATACAAACGCCGTCAGGGCGCAATTGGTCCACGCATTACATCACGTTCTTTTAGCCGTGAACGCCGTTATCCATTAGTCAATGGCTGGAAACCGGGCCTATAAGCCCCTGATCTGATCCATCCTAAAAACCTCAAGCCAGTCTTGGGGTTTTTTATTGTCTGCTGGAATGAGGCTACTTAGAATACGCATCTTCCCCTGCCATCTAAACCGATCCTATATTTTTGAGTTCTACGTCATTCAAAAAAACCAATATCAATGAATCGTCTAGGTTGACTAAAAACAGATAGACAACGGTCTATGTTTAACCCTATGTTCAAGATATGCATGAGCTAAAATTGGATGCAATGGATTTCATATGACACTAAGAAATACCCTGCAGACTTTAGAACAGATTTATCATTATTTAACTGAACGTCCGCATTTTCATCGCTATAGCCAGTATGAGCACCTGAACGCGTTTTTCGCCGAAATCCATGATACAGGCAGTATCGAGTTTGAAGCTGGGCAGTCTTATCTGTTTAAAGGTATATTTAATGGCAAGCCTAAAGTGATTGATGGTTCTAAAGCGCCGGCCCTTGCGCATAAACAGGAATTCTTAAGCTGGGTACAGCAACAGCTGAATTCCTAAGCCAGCATTTTATTCATCGCTGGTATCTAAATTGCGCGGAGAGTTTGCACAACATTTTTTTGGACTTTTTGAACAGACAAAAAAAGAGACCAAGCTGAGAGCTTGGTCTTTTAAAATGGTGGCTATGACGGGACTTGAACCTGTGACCCCCGCATTATGAGTGCGGTGCTCTAACCAACTGAGCTACATAGCCGTAAACTGTGTGCGCATTATCTAAAGTTCGGACTTTATCGTCAAGATATTTATCTACTCAAATGAACACTGTTTAAGCAAAACATGACGTTTTTATTAATTTTTAACCGGATTTGCAATTTTTTACTTGGGTCAAACCCTTTCGCTGACTATGATGAAACTTTCCAGGATCAATCATTTGAACACAATGCAGTTAAAAATATGGATCAGTAGTCTGCTAGTTGCGACATTATCGGGCTGTCAGCTGGTTGCCCCACTCATGGTGGACTATAACGGGGTACGCCGCGATGTCGCAGAATTTATTAATGGTCATCTCTGGTTCACCATTCCGCAAAAACGCATTCTGGTCGAGTATGCCAAAGGCCAGCAGAAGATTTTAACCGCAGATCGCCTAAGTCCTGAAGCACAACAGGCGCTTGCACAGGAACGCTATGAAGGCCGTTATTGTGCTGCACAAAAAATTACCGTGTCCAAACTGGATCAGGTCGATGAGAAAATTTTTGTCTATGCCGACCAGCAGCAACGCTGGCAACAGATTCAACAGCTACAGCAGACGCTGAAGCTGGATGTGCAGCAGCTCAACTGCGAGCACAGATTTTAAAGACAAAAAAAAGATCACATAAGGATGTGATCTTTAAAAATGGTGGCTATGACGAGACTTGAACTTGTGACCCCCGCATTATGAGTGCGGTGCTCTAACCAACTGAGCTACATAGCCGTAAACTGTGCGCGCATTATCTGCTGTAATGTTTATAACGTCAAGCCCTTCTACAGGCTAATTGTACAAAATTTGGTGAAGTGAACCGATAAGCCGGGTTCTGTCGAGAACGATCATTCCTCTAGGCGTACAATCACTCATACGCTCAAGCGACCTACCCGAATCCAGTACGGGCCGTACCTCAGGATTCCTATTTGGTCTTGCTTCTGGTGGGGTTTACCATGCCATGAACTGTTACCAGTCATGCGGTGCGCTCTTACCGCACCCTTTCACCCTTACCTTCGATTTCTTCCGAAAAAGAAACCTGAATGAAGGCGGTCTACTCTCTGCTGCACTTTCCGTCGGCTCACGCCGCCCAGGCGTTACCTGGCACCCTGCCCTATGAAGCCCGGACTTTCCTCCCCTGCTTTAGTCACGGAGACCTCCACAGCAGCGATCGTCTGGTTCACTTCGAGGGCGCATCTTAACAAATAAATGCACTAATTGCTCGTGCTTTTTTGATCAATCAGTTTTTGATACTTTTCCAGCAATTGTTCCTGGGTTTCGACATGATGGGGATCATGCGGAATACAGTCCACCGGACAGAATAACTGACACTGCGGTTTATCATGATGCCCGACACATTCGGTACACAGCGCCGGGTTGATTTCATAAATCAGCTCGCCCATGAAAATAGCCTCATTCGGGCACACAGGTTCACAGACATCGCAGTTAATGCATTCATCGGTAATATATAAAGACACGCTACCAACCTTGTTGATGTTTGCGTTCAAAGGCTTCGACCACGGTTTGCGGTACAAACTTGGTCACATCTCCTTTTAAACGCGCAATTTCACGCACCAGCGTAGATGAAATAAACGAATATTGCTCTGACGGCGTTAAAAATACCGCTTCAAAATTGGTATCCAGCTGACGGTTCATATTGGCCAGCTGAAACTCGTATTCAAAGTCAGACACTGCACGTAAACCACGCAGTACCGCCGTGGCCTGCTGTTCGCGGAAGAAATTCACCAGCAGGCCATCAAAGCCGACAAATTCCACATTGGGTAAATGGCTGAGTGAGGTTTTGGCCAGTTCTACCCGCTCATCTAGAGTAAACACCGGATTTTTATGATGACCAATGGCAATTGCGACCACCACTTCATCAAACATTCTGGCCGCCCGTGTTACTAAATCGATATGACCATTGGTGATTGGATCAAAGGTCCCCGGATAAATCACGCGAGTTTTAGACATCCATTTTTACTCTAGTTGGTTTTGTAGAGCCATATTTTAGCAAAAACTTGATTTATTGGTGAATAAACTCGGCCAATTTCACAAAAATCCTGCGATAGTGCTGTAATTCAGCGCTGATTTTGGAATTGTCAGCATGCCTGTGTTTGGGGCACAATAGGCCTAACGTTGGAAGTGACTCATTATGGCGAAAGCAACTGTAGTTAAAAAAAATACCAGTGGCACGATTGCACAGAACAAACGTGCACGCCACGATTATTTTATTGAAGAAAAATTTGAAGCCGGACTGTCCCTGCAAGGCTGGGAAGTCAAGTCTTTGCGTGCCGGTCGTATGAGCCTGACCGAAAGCTATATCACCTTTAAAAATGGTGAAGCCTTCTTATTTGGCGCCCAAATTCAACCTTTACTGTCGGCTTCGACCCATGTGGTGCCTGAAGCGACCCGTACCCGCAAGCTGTTACTGAACCGCAAAGAAATTGCCAAACTGCTCGGTGCGGTGAACCAGAAAGGTTATTCCTGTGTGCCGCTGGTCTGTTACTGGAAAGGTCCGCTGGCCAAACTGGAAATTGCCCTGGTGAAAGGGAAACAGCTGCATGATAAACGTGCCACTGAAAAAGACCGTGACTGGCAGCGTGATAAAGCCCGTTTAATGCATAAATAAGCACGTTTGAACACAAGTACTTGATGTAAAAATGCCTCCAACATGGGAGGCATTTTTTATTGCATCATTGGAAAGCAAACTTATTTCTGTTTTAAGCCCACCAGATAAGCGCCAAACTTCACCGCTGTTTCCAGGTCACCTTCTGGCGGGGTAACGTCAACGCTGGCATTGTCAGACTGGGTCATTAAGCCCAGAAAGCTCGACATCCGGTTAATATCATGCGGACTACGGCCTGTTGGCATAAACGGCAAGCCCGACCATAACATGCCATGCTGCATGGCAAATAAATTGATCTGCTGTAACACCGCCAGCTTGTCACCGCTTAAACCGCCGCCATTGGTAAAGCCAGCAGCAATTTTGCCCTGCCAGCTTCGCGCCAGCCAGCGTTTTGAAGATTGTTCCATAAACTGTTTCAGTGCCGAAGTCAGACTGCCCATATAGGTTGGACAGCCCATGACCAGAATATCGCTCTGATCCAGCACATCCCAATCGACCTCGCTCACTGCCATTAAATGTACTTCAGCTCCGGCTTTTTCGGCGCCCTGCACAATATGCTGTGCCACCTTAGCGGTATGGCCATAGGGACTATGATACACAACACAGACTTTTACTTGCGACACAGATGTTTGATCAGTAACAGACATGGAAACTTTAAAAACCCAATAATTCAGTCAAGTTTAGCATTGATCAGCGATAAAAACGAATGTTGCCATGCGTCCGGTTTTGGCCTGACGACGATAAGAATAATACTCCTCGGCCTGCCGATAGGTACACTGATCACCACCTAAAATGGTGGTTACCCCCTGCTCGGTCAGGATATAGCGGGCAATCGCATATAAATCGGCATAGAATTTTCCGGCCTGTTTCCCTGCCTGAAAGGCGCTGCTTAATGCGGGATATTTCTCACAAAATACCTGCTTTACTTCGGCCCCTACCTCAAAACACGGCTGGCTAATGGCCGCGCCTAACCAGGCCCAGGTCGGTGGGTGCTGCATGGCGGCAATGGTATTTTCAACAATACCCTGTGCCAGACCTTTCCAGCCGGCATGTAAATTGGCCACTTCAGTGCCATCCTGATTGCCCAGCACAATGGGCAGGCAGTCGGCGGTCATCATCATTAAGGCATGGCCTTTGCGCTGCGTGACCAGTCCATCGCCTTCCGGTGCATTAAAATGCAGCTCATCATTTATCACATGACACAAGGTGCTGTGGGTCTGGTTCATCCAGCTGATTGTATTAACACCGTATTCGGCCAGCTGTTCCAGTAACAGCATACGATGCTGCTGCACCCGTTCCGCTGCATCCTGTACATGCAAGGCTAGGTTAAAACCGGCCAGTTCCGGTACTTGCGCTGGCAAGGCCTGCTGATGCTGAATCCGCGTTTGCGCCACATAAACCTGTGCCGGTAATCCCTGAATAAATTGCATCTCAGCTCCTGTGTTCACTTAAAAGCGGCGTTGAGATCATACTTTCTCAACGCTGCAGAACGGTTTAATAGGCAGCGTTTTCGCTACGCAACACATCCACCAGCTGGCTGAAATCTTCCGGCCACGGCGCTTCAAACATCATGTCCTGTTTGGTACGTGGATGCACCAGCCCCAGTTTGGCCGCGTGCAGTGCCTGACGTTTAAAACCGCGCAAGGTTTCATTGAGCAGCTCGGAGGCTCCAGCCGGCACACGCACACGTGGCATATACACCGGATCGCCAATCAGACCATGACCGATATAGCTAAAATGAACCCGAATCTGATGGGTACGGCCGGTTTCCAGACGCGCCTGAACCCGGGTGAAATGCTGGAAACGCTCTTTCACGTTATAGTGGGTCACGGCGTCTTTGCCGCCCGGAAGCACTGTCATTTTGACACGGTCGACCGGATGGCGCTTGATCGGTTCATCAATGGTGCCGCCGGCAATGATATTGCCATATACCACCACGTCATAAATCCGGTACACCGACTTGTTGGCCAGCTGCTTGCTCAGGTCAAACTGTGCCTCAAGATTTTTCGCCACCACCAGCAAACCGCTGGTGTCTTTATCAATACGATGTACCAGCCCGGCACGTGACAATTCTGCCGATTTTGGATAATGGAACAGCAAGGCATTGACCAGTGTGCCGGTAATATTGCCCGCACCAGGATGCACCACCATGCCAACCGGTTTATTAATCACTAAAATATCATCATCTTCATAGGCAATATCTAAAGGGATGTTTTCAGGCTGACTGTTGGTCTGTGCTTCAAGTTCAACATTTAAACTTAACAGTTCATTGCCTTCGCACTTGTACTTTGGTTTGACAGTGTTACCATTCACCAACAAATGACCATCTTTTAGCCACTGCTTCAGTTTTTCACGTGAAAAATCACTCCAGATGAGGGCTGCAACCTGATCGATACGTTGCCCCAGATAGCTTTCATCCAGTTGAAATTGCAACGATAAACGTGTTGCAGTTGGGTCTGAAGTATGATTATCTGCATCCTCAGAATCATCAAGTAAATTGAAGTCAGTTTCAGGGATGTTGGAATTGGAAGATTGTGCTTGAGACATTTGATCATTCAGACAAAAGTGGTTTAATAGCGCAATTGTAGCTCATTGCCCGTAATAACAGAGGAATTTTTATGTCGCTACCACGTTATAAAATTACCATGCTAGCTCTTTCACTTGGCGTTGCATCTGCAATCGTGGGCTGTAGCAGTAATCCAAAAAAAGAAGTGGTCGATACAGGTCCGCAATCTAGCGAACAAGTTTATATTCAAAAAGCAGAACGAGCACTGGAACGCGGGCAATATACCGATGCTATCCAGCATCTTGAAGCATTAGAAACCTATTATCCTACCGGTGAATATGCCCAGCAGGCACAACTTGAGCTGCTGTATGCAAAATTCCAGCAAAAAGATTATGAAGGTGCAGTCGCACTGGCCGACCGTTTTATCCGGATGAACCCGCAGCATCCAAATGCTGACTATGCCTACTATGTGCGCGGCGTGGCCAATATGGAACAGAACTATGATGGTTTAATCCGTTATACCTCGTTAAAACAGGCGCATCGTGATGTCAGCTATTTAAAAGTGGCTTATCAGAACTTTGTCGATTTCATTCGCCGTTATCCATCAAGCACCTATGCTGTGGATGCTGCACAACGTATGCAGTTTATCGGGCAAGAGCTGGCAGAAGCGGAAATGAATGCGGCACGTTTTAATATTAAACGTAAGGCCTGGGTCGCCGCGGTGGAACGTTCACTCTGGGTAATCGAACATTATCCGCAAACCCCACAGATTCCGGAAGCAATTGCCACCGCAGCCTATGGTTATACCCAACTGGGTGACCGTGCCACTGCACAACAGTATATTGACCTGTTAAAACTGAACTATCCAAATCTGGTTAAAGCCGATGGCTCTGTAAACCTGCGTGCTGCACGGAATGAAGGTAGCTGGCTAAACCGTGCGACTTTGGGTATTTTTGGTCGTGAAGCACAGGCCACCACCGAACAGCAGCAAAAACTGGCCAACCAGCAGGAAGAACCACGTAGCTGGACCAACCGTTTAAGTTTTGGTTTGCTGGACCGTCCTGAAAAACAGGAAAACAGTGAAGCGGCCGAGTAAACATAATTAACATCCATGACTGTCTTAAATTTGATTTAAACATTCCATTGGATACGCGGATGTGGCAGGGATGCCACACGTTCCCCATCACAACAAGGATGTTGTGTATGGGGAACAAAGACTTTTGCCTACTTTGGGTCTTTCCAAAGTAGGAAATTCTCCATACAAAGCCCTTAACAGGCCGAATGAAAATAGAGGCCCAACACACTTAAAATAAAATTTTTTTCTTCCTTTTATTGTCCTAACATAAGTACAGCTTTGAAAAATAGCGAGTAAGGATAGAGCTTTTAACCTGTTTTTCAATTTTGCAAAATATAAAGCATACGTTACTATACTTGCCCTTTTATCTTGGCCACTTGCCTGAACACGCAAAACCGGATAGAAAGGAAACAATACACTGTAATCTCTATACCCTGTCGATCTGTTCGACCTACCGCTTAACCGACCCGATAAAAACAGTATGGCTATTCCTCAACACACGATTGATCAGATTCTGGATCGGACCGACATTGTCGATCTGATTGGTCAGCGCGTGAAACTGAAAAAAACCGGGCGGACCTATTCGGGCTGTTGTCCATTTCATCAGGAAAAAACCCCGTCTTTCCACGTTTATCGCGACAAACAGTATTATCACTGCTTTGGCTGTCAGGCCAACGGCAATGCAATTCGCTTTTTAATGGATATCGACAGCCGTAACTTTGTCGATGTCATGAAAGATCTGGCCAGTCAGACCGGTATCGAGCTGCCAAAAGACAATCAGGACAGCAAAAAACTGGTCTATAAACGCGAGGCCAAAAAACCGGCGCCACCGGCCAAAACTGCACCCGCGCCAGCAACACCCACACCGACCGAAACTGATCAAGTCCCTGCTGCACATTTTGATCCTTTTGAGCAGTTCCAGCCAGCAGATGATCCCTTTGCCGGTTTTGAACAATATCCGGATTTTGATCAGGAGCCGATCCAGGAAGGCAACCTGTTTGATCTGCTGGAAAATGTGGCGCAGTTTTATGAACAGCAGTTACCGCACAGCCAGTCGGCACAGCAATATTTTCGCCAGCGCGGTTTAAGCGCACAGACCATCCAGTTCTGGCGTTTGGGCTATGCACCGGAAGACTGGCAGCATCTGGAAAAAGCCTTTCCACAAGATATTGAAGGTTTAAAACTGCTGGGGCTAATTCGTACCAGCGATTCCGGCCGTGATTTTGACCTGCTACGTGACCGGGTGATTTTCCCGATCCGCGATCACAAAGGGCGTGTGGTCGGTTTTGGTGGCCGTGCGCTCAATGATGAAATCAAGCCGAAATATATCAACTCGCCCGATTCGGAAGTCTTCCACAAAAACCAGCTGCTGTATGGCCTATACGAAGGCCGCAAGCAGAAAGCCCAGGACTGGCTGATGGTGGAAGGCTATATGGATGTGATTGCGCTGCAGCAATATGGCATTTATGGCGCCGTGGCAACGCTGGGGACTGCCAGTAATACCGAACACCTGAATATTCTGTTTAAGCAGAACTCACGCATTACCATTGCCTTTGATGGTGATGCCGCAGGTCAGAAAGCAGCACGACGTACGCTGGAAATTGCCCTGCCCCTGCTGAATGATGGCCGTGAACTGAAGTTTTTTGTGCTGCCGGATGATCATGACCCAGACTCGCTGATCCGCCGTGAAGGTATTGAAAATTTCCGCCGCCTGCTCGATCAGGCGCCGCTACTGTCTGATTTTGTGTTTGCGCATTTAAGTCAAAACCATGATATCAGCAAGCCCGAAGGCAAAAGTCAGGTGATGGGCGAGTTAAAACAGCTGACTGAACTGTTACCGAAAACCGGCTCTTACCGTTATCTGCTGCAACAGTTTTTCCGGGAAAAACTCGGCTTTAACCGCAAATGGCAGCCACATACCAATAATGATGCCTCACTCAGCTTTAGCACCAAGGTTGATGCCGAAGAATATGTGGTGGCGATTCTGATCAACCATCCGTATTTATATATTCATTTTGAACCGTTACGCGCACTGATTCCGGCCGATCAGTTACTGGCCAAAATCCTGCAAATCTTTAACGGAATTTTTGATGAATTACCGGATGATCCAGAACTGGCCAAATACTATGTGCTAGGCGCCTGTGCGGCTTATCACTACGAATTACAGCGCATTTTACAGCAAGCCAATGTCGGCGATTACACCACTTCGCCAGAGAAAGCTGACAAGCTGGCCGAAGATTTTTCCATTAAACTGCAATACCACTTCTTGCAGCAAAAAATCCGCTCGAAGAAATTTAGCAGTATTGAAGAAATGCGTAATCTGAAACATCAGATTTATCAGATTGATAAAAAACGTTCTCTGACCTTACTGGAAGAATAAGCGGCATTAAAACAATGCTGAACCATCACAATGGCTTAGCGTTTAGATTTACGCCGTTTGGCACTGACCTGCTGCAGTTCGCTTTGCAGCATTTCAAAGTATTCCGGATCTTCGGCTTTGGCCGCCTGACGCAGCACAATCGAGGTGGGATGCAGCAATTTCTGGGTCAAACGGTAAGAAAATTCCTGTAACACCTGTGCCGCATTTTCACCTTTGGCAATTCGCGCCATCGCCAGTTGCAGTTCTTCCTGACGTAACGTTTCACCCTGCTCACGATAAGCCTGAATGGTACTGCCGGCACTTTTGACCTTTTGCTGGGTTACCAGTTCGGTCGCCAACTGATTCACCATCACCTCGGCTTCTACCGCGGCCTGACGACGCTGTGCCAGATTCTCATCAATCACGCTTTGCAGGTCATCGACACCGTATAAATACACACCATCTAGTGATTCGACTTTCGGGTCGATATCACGCGGAACAGCCAGATCGACCAGCAACATCTGCTGGTAACGACGCTTTTTCAGCGCGGCTTTGACTTCTTTATAGCCAATCACCTGATGCAGGCTGCCGGTACAGCTGGAGATCACATCGGCGCGATGCAAATGTTCTGCCAGCTGTTCAAATTCAATAATTTCAACTTCTACCCGATGGGCAATTTCCTGGGCCAGATTTTCAGCACGGGCGCGGGTACGGTTACAGATCATGACCTTGGCCACGCCCATTTCCGCCAGATGTTTGGCCACCAGGCTGTTCATTTCACCTGCCGCCACCACCAGCACGGTCAGCTTGTCCGGATGGCTAAACACCTGTAGCGCCAACTGTGCTACTGCATAGCCCATGGACACCGCATGACTGCCGACTGCTGTTTCAGAACGCACCCGTTTGGCCGCATAAAAGGCGTATTCAAAAATATGGTTTAAATCTTGCGAAACCGTGTGGGCATCTTTGGCCAAAGATAAGGCCGATTTGACCTGCCCCAGAATTTGCGGTTCACCGAGCATTAGGGAATCGAGGCCGCTGGCAACGCGCATTAAGTGGGTGACAGCCTGCGCATTTTCATAGCGATAAACGTGATTTTGTAGTTGTTTGACATCCAGACCATTTACCTGGGCGAGCCAGCCCAGCACCGTGTCTGCATGGTCAGACATGGCGTACACTTCAGTTCGGTTACATGTAGAAACCACCACCATGTCATTTAACAGGTGGCTCTGGCTTTGTTCGGCAAGTAATTGAGTTAACTTTTCAGGGTTAAAAGCAATTTGCTCACGCAATTCTACAGAGGCGGTTTGATGGTTGACACCCAATGCAAAGAAAGACATATCAGATCATCATTTCGCTAAATTTATGCTATTGTGCAATAACGGTGTCATAAAAAGCATTACTTGGATCAAGAAAAATTGCGTCAAACAACCAGCCGGCTTAGCGGCGCGACAATTAAGCAATATTCTACCACAATCTTACTCGTGGGTAGCATGGCTTCTAGTGCTCATATTAGAGCATCTGGAGATTTTTTCCATGCACCTACAAATCTGAATGCCATAAAACAAAGCATGGTGGCGGAATTTGCCCTCGCCTCAAATGACGTGGCCACCGCCTTACATAACTATACTGTACTGGCAATTAAAAGTAATTCAACCAGTATTAAACAGCGCGCACTGAATATTGCACTGGAACACAATGACTTAAATGCAGCTTTGGACATTGCCACCCACTGGGTGATTCAGGAACCGGAAGATGTTCCAGCCCTGTTTTATCTGGCGCATATTGCCCTGAAAGCGCATGAATATGACCTGGCCGCTGAAACCCTGGACAAGATTCTGGCCATTGATGCCACTGCCGATTTAGAACAGATTCTGGCCGGTATTGCCCCGGAGTCGCCAGAAGATCGTGAGTTTCTGATTCAGGCACTACGCACCAGCAAAGAAAAAGATAATCCCTCAATTCTGATTCTGATTGCCGGTTTAAAAGCCCAGAATGGCCAGTTAGAAGAAGCGCTGGAAACGGTCAACCGGGTGCTACGCAAACGTCCGAAAGTGACCGGTTATATCCTGCTCAAAGCCAGCCTGCTAAGTGCGCTGCAAGACTCAAAAGCTGCCCAGGAATGGTATGCCAAATCCAGCCGCAAACATAAAAACAATCTAGAAGTACGTCTGGCTGAAGCCAAATATCTGTTAAAAACCAATCAGCCGGAATTGGCCCTGACCAAACTGGAAGCGATGCTGGAAAAATGGCCAAAGGAAGATGAAGCCCTGTTTCTGGCTGGTCTGACCAGTATTGACTTGAAGCAGTATGAAAAGGCCGAGAAATATCTGGTCGAGTTGCGCTATTCCAACCAGTATCAAAATGAAGCCTATTACTATCTGGCGGTCAATGCCGAGCGTAAACAGCATTTTGAAACCGCCAAAGCCTATTACCGTCTGGTCGATGGCAGCCTGTATACCGTTTCGCGGCGCAGCATGATCAATATTTATAGCCAGCAAAGCCGCCAGCATGAAGCCTTACGCTTTTTAACCCAGGAACGGGTCAATTATCCGCAGCATGCCAGTTTTTTATATCAGGCTCAGGCGGAAATTCTAAAGCGCATGAACAACAAGACTGCCGCCTTAAGACTGCTGGATGAAGCCATCCGCAATTTACCCGATGATCCGGAACTGCTGTATTCAGAAGTGTTGCTGCTAGACCCTTATCAGGACAAAGACAAACTGGACCGCTTGCTGAAAAAGCTGTTACAGGTCGAGCCGAACAGTCCGACTTATTTAAATGCCTATGCCTATACCCTGGCGCTGCAAAACCGCCGGCTGGATGAAGCACGCCAGTATGTGGAACAGGCACTGGAATTCGCCCCGGAACAGGCCTCAATTCTGGATACTTTAGGCCTGATCAGCTATCTGCAAAATGATTTTGACACCTCTGCCCAGGTGCTGGAAAAGGCTTTTGCCTTAAGTGCAACAGTCAAAATTGGGGTCCGTTATGCCAAGGCGCTGTATATGCAGGGCAATTTGACAAAATTTCGTCAAGTTTTACAACAACTCCAACAAAAATATCCAAATGATCCGCAATTAGAACAGCTTCATTCGTTATTGTTACCGCAACACAGCCCTCAGAGTTAATACGCATGCAACTTATTTCCAAACTCAGTCTTAGTCTTGTCACGGTCAGCACCCTGGTGCTGGGTGGTTGTCAGCAGTTCACCCAACCGCAAACACCCGCAAGCCCAATGGTTGAGGCAGAAAATCAGTTTCATCTGCAAGGAAAAATCGGGGTACGCACACCACAGCAATCAGGCAGCGCCTTTTTTAACTGGCTGCAACAGCAGGAACAGTTTGATATTGAGCTAAGCGGCATTTTAGGCGTCGGTAAAACACAGATTTCCGGCCAGCCGGGACAAGTCACACTGAATAGCGCCAAAACCGGCACCATTCAGGCAGCAACAGCCGAAGAACTGCTGCAGCGGGCCACCGGCTGGCAAGCGCCAATCAGTCATATCATTGACTGGGTGCAGGCACGTCCGGCCACCACACAGGCCAAAGTCGCTTACGATAGCCAGCGTCGTCCAACCCAGTTTCTAGAAGATGGCTGGACCGTTGATTTAAGCTATAACGAACAGGCGCGTTTGCCAAACCGTTTAATTTTAAAGCAAACATTTGAATCCGGTCAGGAGAACCGTATTACAATGGTGATCCAAAACCGTTAATTTTGTGCTGTCATGATTCGTGTTCCCTCACCTGCCAAACTGAACCTGTTTTTGCATATTACTGGCCGCCGTGAAAATGGCTATCATGAACTGCAAAGCATTTTCCAGCTGATCGATCTCTACGACTGGCTTGAATTTGAGCCATTGGATACAGCCGAGATTCAGATCGACGGTTTAAATTCAGTCGATCTGGAACAGAACCTGATTTATCGGGCGGCGCAGATCTTAAAACCTTTTGCCCAAGCGCCGACCGGTTTAAAAATCCGGCTGGACAAACAGATTCCTATGGGTGCCGGACTTGGTGGTGGCTCATCCAATGCCGCCACCACCCTCATTGTGCTGAACCAACTGTGGCAATGTGAACTCAATTCTGAGCAGCTGGCCGATTTAGGGGTGCAACTGGGCGCCGATGTGCCGATTTTTGTCCATGGCCGCAATGCCTGGGCAGAAGGTATTGGTGAACACTTAACATTCATAGACTTAGAACAAAAACAGTACATAGTGCTAAAACCTGACTGTTTTATCAGCACTCAACTGCTTTTTTCACAAAAAACGTTGACAAGAGATACGAAGCCATCTAAATTTTGCGCCTATCAGTTGAAGCCATCTGATTTCGGAAACAACTTTGAGCCACTGGCCAGAGCCTTATATCCTGAAGTCGATGAAGCCATGCAATATCTGGATCAGTTCGGAGTTGCCAAGCTTACAGGTACAGGTGCCTGTGTTTTTATTGAAGTGACTTCAGAAATGAAGATTGATGAGATTCTGGCTCAGGCACCATGTAAAGCTTACCTGGTCCACAGTTTAGCCGAATCACCATTAATTCATTTCAAAGTTGAATAGGGGTATCGCCAAGTGGTAAGGCAGCGGGTTTTGATCCCGCCATCCGTTGGTTCGAATCCAGCTACCCCTGCCATTTTTCACCTGTAGATGTACTGTATTAGGGGTATCGCCAAGTGGTAAGGCAGCGGGTTTTGATCCCGCCATCCGTTGGTTCGAATCCAGCTACCCCTGCCATCTTACAGTCATCAAATTTAGGGGTATCGCCAAGTGGTAAGGCAGCGGGTTTTGATCCCGCCATTCGTTGGTTCGAATCCAGCTACCCCTGCCATTTTCTCGAAAAAGACAGAGCATTGGTTTGCTGTTCTGCTGTTAATTTACCTTGACATCGACCAGCAAAAATATTAAAGTTCTGCCGCATTAGGGGTATCGCCAAGTGGTAAGGCAGCGGGTTTTGATCCCGCCATTCGTTGGTTCGAATCCAGCTACCCCTGCCATCTATTTCCATACATTCCAACCGCCAAGGGTGCTTCATGCCCAATCTTGTCGTTTTTAGTGGAACTGCGCATCCACAATTCGCCCAAAAAGTCGTAAGCCATCTTCACATTCCTTTAGGTGCTGCCTCAGTCGGTCAGTTTTCTGACGGTGAAATTGCTGTAGAAATTACCGAGAATGTACGTGGTAAAGACGTTTTCATCGTTCAGCCTACTTGTGCCCCAACCAATGATAACCTGATGGAAATCCTGGTGATGGCAGATGCATTGCGTCGTGCAAGTGCTGGCCGTATCACTGCCGTGATTCCTTATTTCGGTTATGCCCGTCAAGATCGTCGTCCTCGTTCAAGCCGTGTGCCAATTACTGCAAAAGTGGTTGCAGATATGTTGACCACTGTCGGTATTGACCGCGTGGTGATGATTGACCTGCACGCTGACCAGATTCAAGGTTTCTTCGATATTCCTGTAGACAACATTTACGGTACGCCAGCGCTGCTTGCTGACTTACGCCAGCAGTCACACGACAACCTGATGGTGGTTTCACCTGACGTGGGTGGTGTCGTACGTGCCCGTGCTGTTGCCAAGCAAATGGGGGATATCGACCTTGCGATCATTGATAAACGTCGTCAAAAAGCCAATGAATCACAAGTGATGCATTTGATTGGTGATGTGAAAGATCGTGACTGCGTCATCGTGGATGACATGGTCGATACCGCAGGTACCCTGTGTAAAGCAGCAGATGCACTCAAAACTTTTGGTGCGCGTAAAGTGGTTGCTTATGCTACTCACCCGGTGCTGTCTGGTAAAGCGATTGAGAACTTAAAGAATTCTGTGATTGATGAACTGGTTGTTACTGACACCATTCCATTATCAGAAGAAGCTCAAAACCTTGGCAAGATTCGTCAGGTTTCAGTCGCAAGCATGGTTGCTGAAACAATTCGTCGTATTAACAACGAAGAATCTATTAGCGCAATGTTCGATTCTTATCTATAATAGTGCGCTAAATTTTCAAAAGCCCTGCTTTATGCAGGGCTTTCTATCACCAGATCGGTCGCAGGTCTGGTTTATTTAACCTGAAATAGGATGTCTATCATGGCAAACTTCGTATTAAACGCTCAAGCGCGTGAAGCAGCTAACCAAGGGAAAGGTGCGAGCCGCCGCCTTCGTCACGCTGCTCAAGTTCCAGCTATCATTTATGGTGGCGACGCTGAGCCAGTAGCAGTAACTTTAGAACTTCGTGAGCTTGTAAAAGCTTTAGAAAGCAATGCTTTCTTTGAAGAAGTTGTAGAAATCAAAGTAGGCGACAAAGTTGAAAACGTGAAAATCCAAGCGTTACAACGTCACCCTGCTAAAAACACACCAATGCACGCTGACTTCAAACGCGCATAAGTGTTAATGGTGTAAATTAGTGTCAAATATTTCACTGATTGTTGGTTTGGGCAACCCAGGTACTGAGTATGCCCAAACCCGCCATAATGCAGGCTTCTGGTTTGTTGAACGCCTTGCAGATCAATATGGCATCTCTTTAAAAGCTGATCCGAAATTCAAAGGCATCAGCGGTCGCGGTAATATTGAAGGTCAGGACGTTCGTCTGCTATTACCAACAACCTTTATGAACCGTTCCGGTCAAAGTGTTGTGCCCTTCGCCAAATTCTATCAAATCGCACCTGAAGCCATGCTGATTGCCCATGATGAACTGGATATGAATCCGGGGATTATTCGCCTGAAAACTGGCGGCGGTCATGGTGGTCATAATGGTTTACGTGACATCGTTCCACACACCGGTCCAAATTTCCACCGTTTACGCATTGGTATTGGTCATCCGGGGTCTAAAGAACGTGTTTCCGGTCATGTGCTCAGCAAAGCCCCAAGCCAGGAACAAGGCTTGATGGACGATGCCCTCAGTCACGCGCTGTCTCGCATGAAATTACTGGTCAATGGCGAGATTCAGCAAGCCATGAACCAGATCAATGCCTATAAACCCAACGAATAACCTAATAATTGTTGAACAATCCTGCTTGCCATCTGGCAAAATTGGGCGCAAAATGCGCTCGTCGGCTGATTCGGTCGCAGTGATTGATTCAACCATAAGATAAAGATCTTAGGTCCACTAAGGAGACGCTAGCCATGCTATCTCGTTTATTAAAATGCAAAATTCACCGTGCTTTCGTGACACATGCGGAACTTCATTATGAAGGTTCATGTGCAATTGATGGCAAACTTATGGATTTAGCTGGCATTCGCGAATACGAAGAAATTCACGTCTGGAACGTAACCAATGGCAAACGCTTTACCACTTATGCGATTCGTGGTGAAGACAATTCAGGCATCATTTCAGTCAATGGTGGCGCAGCACATCAGGCAGATGTCGGCGATATCATCATTATTGCGACTTTCGGTGATTTCACTGAAGTAGAAGCCAATGCGCATAAACCACGCCTGGTATATGCCAACCCGGACAACACCGTGAGTCACACCGCCAACTGTATTCCGGTACAAGTCGCTTAAGACCTAAGATCATCCTACGAAAAAGCCCGCACATTGCGGGCTTTTTTATGGCAGAAATATAAGTCATGGGTTACTTAAAACAGATACTGCCCTGCTGTGCTGATTAGTCCATACAGCGCAATCAGAATTAAAAGAGCACCACACAGCGCCAGTACCGGCCGATAACCGCGTGACAGCGTTAAACGGTAAAAACCCAAATACAACAAAGACAAAGTCAGAAAATCCAGTACAATCCAGCTGGCGGTCAGCAAGATTAGACTATCATTAAAATGATCGGTGACCTGAATAAATTGCGGGAAAAAGGCACTAAAAAACAGAATATCTTTCGGATTGGAAATCCCGACCAGAAAACCCTGCCGAAATCCGCCTACAGCGCTGGCCGTCTCCTGTTTCGGTCCGGCCGCTGCCCGGCTTTCCTTGAGAATGTCCACCCCCAAATAGGCAATATAGACACAGCCTAGCAGCTTAATTAAATCCAGCCAGAAGGCCTGAATATTGAAGATGCCTTTTAAAATCAGCACCGAGCAGGCAATTAACAGCAAAGAAGCTAAATTAGTCCCGACAATGGTCTGAAACGCCCGCCGGTAACCACCTTTGAGTCCGGCACCAATCACCAGCATCATCACCGGGCCTGGGGTGGCAATCATGATCACCACCGCCAGACAGTACAACAGATATTCAGCCATATTGATCATCTGTGGTACTCCTGCGCTACTCTTGCTTAAACCTTAGGATGAAAAACTAGTCATCCTCTTCCAGACTGACTTTTAATAAATGCTGGCTAATGCCATCGGCACGTAAAAATGCCAGGTCATAACTCGCAGTCGCCAGTGCCAGTACCCGACGCTCAAATTCCTGCCACAGTGGTTTAACCTGCGCGGCCTGAATACCAAGACCACTGTCATCGGCCAGATGCTTGTTTTTTTCACATAATTTGAGCGCATGATATAACTTGCGGCCTGCGCTGGCATCGGGACGTAAACGCACCCGCTTTGACAGGACAAAATGCTCTACCTGCGGCAAGCGGGCAAATGGCAACATTGGTACCAGAATCTGGTCCAGCTGGGCATCCAGACGCTGCCAGACAGCCGTTTGCTGTTCGGGGGTATAGCCATTCCAGCGTATCACTTCATGATTAAAACGACGACAACCACGACACACTGAATCACCAAATACCGTAGAGCAGCGGCCTGCACACGGGGTCAATGAGGCGATTCGACGATCCGTACTCAAAATATACTCCAGAAAAGCGCAGTAATGCCGGCCTGAATGCGGCCGTATTACTTTTGGTAAAATCATAGGCGAGGATAGGCATCATAGCCGACTCTATCGCAGATTTAAAACCATATTTCTGTTCTGGATTTCTCGCTATCTGGGCACTTTCACGCTAAAATATGCCCCTCAAATTTTTTATATCACATTGGAGTACTCCATGAACGCTACTGTAGAACAGCTTGCACCTGTAGAACAGCAAGCGACCTCTGGTTGGGTTGTTGCCGCACTTTATCAATTCAAAGAAGTTCAAGATCCTGCAGATCTACAACAACGTCTTTTAGACTTGGTAAACAGCATCAACCTGTGTGGTACTCTCATTGTGGCGGGTGAAGGGATTAATGGTACGGTGGCGGGCGACCGCGAAGCCATTGATCAGGTACATCAGTTTCTTTTAAACGAAGGCTTTAGCGCGATGGAATATAAAGAGTCGCACAGCGCCGACAAGCCTTTCCGTAAAATGAAAATCAAGCTGAAAAAAGAAATTGTGACTTTGGGTGTAGAGGTCAAACCACGTGATCTGGTCGGCCATTATCTGGACCCGAAAGAATGGAACGAACTGATTGCACGTGATGACGTAATTTTAATTGATACCCGCAATGACTATGAATACAAGGCCGGGACTTTTAAAGGCGCGATTGATCCACAAACTGAAACCTTCCGTGAATTTCCAGACTATGTGAAAAAAGAACTGGAACAGCACAAAGACAAGAAAATTGCCATGTTCTGTACCGGTGGGATTCGCTGTGAAAAATCCACTTCGTTATTGCTACAAGAAGGCTTCCAGGAAGTTTATCATCTGAAAGGCGGTATTTTGAAATACCTCGAAGAAACCCCGGCAGAAGAAAGCCTGTGGGAAGGTGAATGTTTCGTATTTGATGGTCGTACTGCGGTTACGCATGGTGTGGAAGAAGGTCAAAATACCAAGTGTCATGCCTGTGGTTGGCCTTTACTGCCAGAAGAAGTGGCAGAACCAAGCTATGAACACGGCGTATCTTGTAAATACTGTATTGATAAAACCACAGAAAAACAGAAAGCCGGCTTCCGTATGCGTCAATCTCAGATTGCAGCGGCAAAACGCAAACGTCTGTAATAATGTAAACCAGTACAAATAATTTTACAAAAAGCCCTATTTATAGGGCTTTTTTTACGTCTGTTCACATACCAGAATCAATTCAATACCAAAGCACCCTCTGGTACTAACAGAAGCCAGTCATGCTTAGGCTAAACTCCAAATCACAACAAAAACAATGCAGTTTTATTTTGACGTACAGATTCTCACCCATGGACAAGGATTGACTTATGCAAAGAACGATAACAACACGCTATAAACACCAATTCCGTACTGCCTTACTGCAACGAGCGCATCAGCAGCAAGATCTGCAATTGCACCACCTGAAACAGCAGCTTGAACAGCGTTCACACTTGTTTATTGTGGGGTTTGGCACCGTGCTCGGCGCGATTCTGGCAATGTTTATTGCCTATCACCTTTCCAATATCTGGAGTGGTTACCTGATTGTCGCTGTCTTGCCGCTGCTGGTGGCGTATGGGCTTCGAAAAGTCTATGTGCACACCCTGTCGCATACCGCTGAGGAAGATTTTTAGTTACGTTTCAGCTCTTTACTGAAAAACCAATCCTCTTTAGCATGAAGGTCTAATTTTTAGGCCTTCTTGACTTTATGAACCTGACCGAATGGATTATTTCCATTATGGAACAGCTGGGCTACTTCGGTATTGCCCTGCTTATGTTTCTGGACAACGTATCCCCCCCTATTCCTTCCGAAATTATTATGCCTTCTGCTGGTTATTCGGCCTCACAAGGTGAATTACTGTTTGTTGGTGTCGTGATTGCCGGCTGTTTCGGTTCGCTACTGGCAGCGGCCTTGCTGTACTGGATCGGCTATAAATTCGAACATGATGCAATTTTCCGCTTTGTCGACCGCTACGGCAAATACCTGTTCCTAAAATCGGCCGATGTCAAAAAATCACTGGACTGGTTCGAGCAGTATGGACATCGCATTGTCTTTGCCGGACGCATGATTCCGGCGGTACGCTCTTTAATTAGTATTCCCGCCGGCATGAGCCGGATGCCCTTCTGGAAATTCATGTTCTACAGCAGCCTCGGCACCATCATCTGGACCACTTTTCTGGCTGCGGTCGGGTTTTATTTTGGCGAAAATCAGGCGCTGATGCAGAAAATTTTTAGCCAGGTCGGCTATGTCATTATTGCAATTGTGATTGCGATTATCGGCTGGATTCTATACCGTAGGTATATGCGTAAACGCGCTTCGTGATGTGCATTGGCCGAGCTACAGGCCAAACTTGGGGATTCAATGAAACACTATTTGCTGCATTTGGCTGCGGTCTACAGCATTGCGCTGGTCCTGCTGACCATGGTTCTAGTTTATGGTTTAAATCTTGGGGTATTAACCCTTTTTCCAACACTGGTGGTGGTCGCGCTGATCAATGCCAAACATTTTGTAAAACGTGAAAAACGCCTGCCGACCTCAGATGAAAGAATTCAGCTGATTTGGGGCAGCAGTGCCGTGGCCATCATCATTGGCAGCCTGTTTATCTTTTTTATGGTGCTGATGAACCCCTATGCAGAGCAGATTATTCAATCGGCTGAGAAAATGGGACTGGCCCTCATGGCAGTGTTGATGCTATGTATGGTCGCCATCCATGGTGCGGTATTTTATGCCGCCTACGTCTGGTATGCCGCTTATTGCGCCAAACAGTAATAGTTAGTCGATTTTCAGACACTGTTAAATCAAATTATCCTGAAGTAAATTCTTTCGTGCAGATGGGTGACTTCCGGACAGCGCATCTGCATAGAAAATTTAACCGTATGTAAGTAAGCCCTGCTTTTCGTCACCAGAAACCGACATAAGTTATTTATCTTAACGTGAAAGGTGCAATTCTCCTGCCCGCGCCGGGTGCTGTCTGATCTAAGTTAAAACTCAAGCGATCCGATTGATCTTAATTTTTTGATTCATTTTACTTAGATCATCATCAGCCCCAAGAGGATACAGACATGACGAATCCAGAAATAGAAACCCAGCGCCAGCAGGAACAAAAACGCGAACAGGTCAAACAGCTGCCAAAACAGCAGCAGCAACAGCTGAATGCCAACCCGAAAACCGGTGAAACCGGCACCCATCCGGTGGGCACCGGTGTCGGTGCGGTCGGCGGTGCAGCCACAGGTGCCGCAGTCGGAGCCACCACCGGCCCGATTGGCGCAGTGGTCGGAGGTACCATTGGTGCCGTGGTGGGTGGTCTGGTTGGTAAAACCGCTGCGGAAGCCGAAAACCCGACCGAAGGTGATGAAGATATTTACTGGCGTGAACACAGCCAGAGCCAGCCTTACTACACCAGCCTGCAAAACACACATCCGGACTTAAGCTATGAGCGCGATTATCAGGCCGCCTATCGGGTCGGTTATGCCCAGCGTTCACGCTATGAACCGGGTACACGCTTTGAAGATGTAGAACCCGATTTACGCAGCGAATGGGAGTCCACCAAGGGCGATACCCGTTTGGCCTGGGAAGATGCCAAACATGCGGTGCGTGATGCCTGGAACCGTATGACCCGCTAATGTAATCCGGCTATAAAAAAACACCTCCGAGGAGGTGTTTTTTTATTTATTCGGTTTGCATCAGTTTGGAGTGTGATACATCAAATACAGTTCATTAAGGTTGTCCGGAATTTCTTCCGCCAGCTCATCCATTAACTGACCATTACGACGGAAGCTTTCCATTTGCGGGTCTTCTTCATCAATGCCGCTAAACACCATGATTGGTAAAGTCAGATCTACCAGCTGTTCTTCAAATTCTGGCGTGAACCAGGCTTCTTCATTCAGGAACATGGCATCCACAAAGCCCACACTCCAGTCGCCCAAGCTTGATTCTACATCTGCTTCTTCAATTTCGAATGGAAATTCAATGCCTTCTTCATTGGCCAGGTTTTGACGAATGGATTCGAGCCAGGTTTTCACCTGCGCTACGATTTCTGCCGGCACTTTTTTCTGGTTGCCTTCAAACAGTTCATCCAGCCATTGGTCAAATTGCGGGCCGACTGCAATGGCACACAAAAAACCATGAGTGGCAGCAAAATCTAGACCGTATTCGTTCTGGTCACCATCTAGATATTCACTCAACAGGTCTAAATCTAAAGCACTCATCTTAAATCCAAAAATCGTCTATACAAGGTATAGCATAGCATTTTCCGAAGACTTTACTGAACCCAAATTTCAGTCATCTTCGTCGTCAAAATCATCTTCGTCGAAGTCATAATCAAAATCCTTGAGATCACGCTCCAGTCGACGCTGTGCCAGCAGATCATCAATCAGGCGACGTTTTTCTAACGATTCTTTCGCACTGATTTTACCTGCCGCTTCATCGAAGCTGACATCATCATCACCGTAGTTATCATCTAGTTCAAAATCTGTTGAAGACACTAAAACTACCTCAGAATGAAAAAATGTGAATGGGTTTAGCCGCTATTTATCTGCCTTTGAAAAAGTTGTCAAGTTTTATTTATATTTTTTGTTTTTCCCGACTATTTTTGGCTTGTATTTCGCGCTAAAATTTGTGTATTTATGAAGACCTTATCTGAATAAGTATAGTTTAAAGCATATGACAAGAATATTTCGCGGACAAAACGGATGCCAGACTTGAAAACCGGGCAAGATGCCCCATATTCCTATTCAGTTTTGCTTTCAAACATTTTTATAAAATCATGCTTGATTGATCAAATCAGAAACTTTTACAGCAAATTGTGCTATCATGCACGGTTTTTCACTGCCACAGATTCAACGAAGAGTAAGCAAAGATGAGCGATATGACTTCCCCTACTTCGCAAGTAGCGGCTCTGATTAGCCGAGGCAAAGAGCAAGGTTACCTAACTTATGCCGAGGTTAACGATCATCTCCCAGACTCAATCACGGAAAGCGAACAGATTGAAGACATCATCCAGATGCTTCAGGACGTGGGCATTCCTGTGCATGAACGTGCACCTGAATCTGATGATGCGATGTTCGAAGACACCACAGAAGCTGCAGATGAAGTCGCTGAAGAAGAAGCAGCGGCAGTACTGGCTTCTGTAGAAAATGAGCCTGGCCGTACCACGGACCCTGTGCGTATGTATATGCGTGAAATGGGGACCGTTGAGCTGTTAACGCGAGAAGGCGAAATTAGTATCGCGAAACGTATTGAAGAAGGCATCCGTGATGTGCTGCATTCAATTGCGTACTGGCCAAATGCCGTTGAAGTGGTTCTACAAGAATACAAAGATTATGAAAATGGCGAACGCCGCCTGGCCGATCTGCTTTCAGGTTACTTAGATCCTGAAACCGATGAAGAAATTCCGGAAGTGCTGGAAGATGAAGCCGTGCTCGACGATGAAGAAGAATCGAGCAGCAAGAGCACCAAAACCAAAGATGTCAAACTTGATGACGACGATGAAGAAGAAGAGTCAGAATCGGATGATGATTCTGAAGCGGATTCTGGTCCGGACCCTGAAATTGCCAAAGTACGTTTTGCCGAGCTGACTGAAGCCTGGAAAAACGCCAAAGACGTCATTGCAAAGCATGGCCGTAACAGCAAAGAAGCGGAAGCTGCGTTACAGGCTCTGGCCAGCGTGTTCATGATGTTCAAATTTGCGCCGCGCCTGTTTGATATTATTTCAGAAATGATTCGTGGCACGCATGACCAGATTCGTGCAGCAGAACGTGAAGTAATGCGTTATGCGGTACGTCGTGGCCGTATGGACCGTACCCAGTTCCGTACGACTTTCCCGGGTCAGGAATCTAATCCGGCATGGTTAGACGAACAGATTGCCAAAGCTCCTGCAGAGATGAAAGGCTACCTGGAAAAAGTGCGTCCTGACGTACTGGCCTTCCAGCAAAAAATTGCCGACATCGAAAAAGAGTTGGGTCTGAATGTTAAAGACATTAAAGACATTGCCAAACGTATGGCGGTGGGTGAAGCCAAAGCACGTCGCGCCAAGAAAGAAATGGTCGAAGCCAACTTGCGTCTGGTGATCTCGATTGCCAAGAAATACACCAACCGCGGCTTGCAGTTCCTGGATCTGATTCAGGAAGGTAACATCGGTCTGATGAAAGCGGTAGACAAGTTTGAATACCGTCGTGGTTACAAGTTCTCGACTTATGCGACTTGGTGGATTCGTCAGGCGATCACACGTTCGATTGCCGATCAGGCACGTACCATCCGTATTCCGGTACACATGATTGAAACCATTAACAAGATTAACCGTGTTTCTCGTCAGTTGCTGCAGGAAATGGGCCGCGAACCGACACCGGAAGAACTCGGTGAACGTCTGGAAATGGACGAAGTGAAGGTACGTAAAGTCCTGAAAATTGCCAAAGAGCCAATTTCCATGGAAACGCCAATTGGTGATGATGAAGATTCGCATTTGGGTGACTTCATTGAAGACAGCAACATCACCTCTCCGGTCGATGCTGCAACTTCAGAAGGCTTAAAAGAAGCGACACGTGAAGTGCTGGAAAACCTGACTGAACGTGAAGCCAAAGTCCTGAAAATGCGTTTTGGTATTGATATGCCAACCGATCATACTCTGGAAGAAGTCGGTAAGCAGTTTGATGTGACCCGTGAACGGATCCGTCAGATTGAAGCCAAAGCCTTACGTAAATTACGTCACCCTTCCCGCTCTGAACACCTGCGTTCATTCCTGGAAAACGACTAAGTCAGCAGCGGCTTGAATTGGGATCAATCCATCCCCATTTAAGTAGCAATGCCAAAACGCCTGCGCCTTGCAGGCGTTTTTCAATCTTTTGAGGTAATTATGATTGACCGCACTCCCTCTCGTGAATTACAAGAGCATCTTTGGGTTTTTCCGATGGATTACCCGATTAAACTGATTGGTCTGGCCGGTGCAGAGCTGCGTCAAGCGGTGAACGATATTTTCGTGAAACACTTCCCGGACTTTGATGGCGACAAAATGACCGTGACCCCGTCGCGTACCGGTAAATACCACTCGATTACCGCACAGCTGCGTTTCGAGGAGCTGGAACAGGTGCATGCGGTCTATGCCGATTTAGCTGCCTGCCCGCTGATTAAAACCGCGCTTTAAGTTTCAAAAAAAACACGCTTCATGCGTGTTTTTTTATGGCGTACCGTGCAACCGCAGTAATTTAAAGCAGGCACACTCCTATTCCTATTCTGAATCATTATAATTCACATCAGCAGATTTCATTTTTAAGGACGCAGCCTGTGACCGATGCGCTTCAAAAACCGACCCTCATTATTCGCCAGTATTCGCAATTAACACCGTATCAAGACCGCTTTTTAGAGATGAAGCAGTTGACTGAACAGCGTGATGCCAATACCCCCGATGAGCTCTGGATTTTGCAGCATCATGAGGTGCTGACCCAAGGTCAGGCCGGCAAGGCAGAACATATTCTGATTCCCAGCCATATTCCGGTGGTACAAACCGACCGTGGTGGACAGGTGACCTGGCATGGTCCGGGCCAGCTGGTGGCGTATTTCCTGTTTGACCTGAACCGTTTGGGCTGGAATGTCCGCACGCTGGTATCGTATGCCGAAAACCTGATGATTGCGCTGCTCAAAAAATATGGTATTGAAGCTTATGCCAAAGCAGATGCGCCGGGTGTCTATGTCGCGGAGCGTAAAATTGGCTCATTGGGCTTTAAAATCCGCAAAGGCCGTAGTTACCATGGACTAGCGCTGAATATTGACTGTGATTTGAGTGGTTTTCAAACCATTAACCCCTGTGGGTATGCCGGTCTGGAAATGGTGCGCATTCAGGATTTAGTCCAAGACTATCCATCGTTTGAAACTTTATGCCGAGATATCATTGAAACTTTAGAGCACAGTGGTTACTTTAGTGAGGTTCAAACCATTCAAGCCTAAATGACTTTACTTTTGAATAAGAAATAAATTAGAGTATTTACTCTAAACCCAATAATAGATGTTAACAAAGGGACTCAGCGAGTGATTTCAAGCAAAACCGTGAAGCCCGCTTTGCAACAGGCCTATGTCAAACTCATGATGGATGTGATTGGCAGAGGTCTGGTGATGGCAAGCCAGGTCGATCAAGAAATAAAACAGGAAGTTGCAAAGTTTCCCGCAAATTTTATCCTGTCCATGAAAGTGTTTCCCAATGGACCTGCGTTCATTGCCCGGGTGACTGAAGATCATCAGCTCGAACTGCTGCCTGAACTGGATGGCAAACCCGATCTGGTCATTACCTTCAAGCATCTGACCCATGCCTTTTTGGTGTTCTCGTTTCAGGAAAGTACGGCACAGGCCTTTGCCCATGACCGCATGATTGCCGATGGTGACCTGTCTTATGCCATTCGTCTGGTGCGTTGCCTGAACAAAATGGAAGCCCTGATTTTGCCTAAACTGCTGGCAGAGCTGGCCGTCAAACAATACCCATCCGAACTTAACTTAAAAGAAAAACTCAGCGGAGCTGCCCATATTTACCTGAAAGTGGCTCAGTCCTATTTCCAACGGAGTGCATAACATGGCGAAGCCTTATTACGAATTTTTTTGTCCAGTCAAAGTCATTGCCGGCAATGCCGCACTGGAACACATTCCGTTTGAATTGGTGACTTTAGGTGCGAAACGCCCGCTGATCATTACCGACAAAGGCGTCCGTGGTAACAACCTGCTGGCCCCGGTTGAAGCGGCTTTTGAATCGACCGATGCTGAAATTGGCTATATTTTTGATGATGTACCACAGGATTCAAGTCTGGACACGGTACGTAAAGCGGCGCAGCTGTATCGTGACCACAACTGTGATGCCATTATTGCTGTCGGCGGCGGTTCGGTGATTGACACCTCTAAAGCTACCAATATTCTGGTGACGGAAGGCGGCGATGACCTGCTGAAATATTCCGGTGCGCACAATCTGCCAAAACCATTAAAGCCCTTCTTCGTGATTCCGACCACTTCAGGCACCGGTTCAGAAGTCACCATGGTCGCGGTGGTGTCAGATACTGAAAAGAATGTCAAAATGCCATTCGCCTCTTATTACCTGATGCCGCATGCCGCGATTCTGGACCCGCGCATGACCCAGACCCTGCCACCGCATTTAACGGCAATGACAGCTATGGATGCCATGACCCATGCGGTTGAAGCTTATAGCTGCATGGCCTCGAATCCGATTTCGGATGCCTATGCCACCGCCGCAATCAAGAAAATCAGCAATAACCTGTTTAAAGTGCTGGACAATCCAAGCGATGCCTATGGCCGTCTGGAACTGGCACAGGCCTCGACCATGGCTGGTATTGCCTTCTCCAATTCGATGGTGGGTCTGGTACATTCCCTCGGTCATGCCTTAGGTGCAGTGGCGCATCTGCCGCATGGACTGTGCATGAACCTGTTCTTACCCTATGTGCTGGAATACAACAAAGATGTCAATGGCGACAAAATTGCCGAACTGCTGCTGCCATTGGCCGGCCCGGATATTTATGCCCAGACTCCGGCGCATCTGCGTGCCGATAAAGCCATTGCTACCCTGCTGACCATGCGCGACCGTCTGTATGCCATGACCAAATTGCCACGCACCTTGAGTGAAACCGGCAAGGTTACAGAAGCGCAGCTGGATGAAGTGGCCGAAAAAGCCCTGAACGATGGCTCGATCATTTACAACCCGAAAGAAGCCAGTCTGGAAGATTTGAAATCTATCTTAAAAAAGGCTTGGTAATTTCCAGCAAATAGGCGAATATAGCCAAAATTTCTAGAAGCCTGATGTTTTTTTAAACATCAGGCTTTTACTATACCCAAGAAAAAGTTCTTATTTATTCAGATGATTGGCATATTTTCTGCTAAAAATTTCTGAAAAAGTTACTGACAAAAGCAACCATTTTGGAGTAGATTGGCGGACTTTTGTTTTATTGATAGGGGGGATCGTTCGTCTCAAACGATCCTTAGGAACATGACTGATCCTTGATCAACGATTAAGAGGATAACGCCGTTGACAAATATCTCTGGGACTCAATCGGCAGCTAAACTGCAAAAAACGCTAGGGCTCTGGCACATCATTATTATTGGTTTAGCATATATTCAACCAATGACCTTATTTGACACTTTCGGTTTAGTATCGGAAGAAAGTCATTTTCATGTACCCACCTCGTATATTTTTGCCTTGGTTGCAATCTTGCTGACCTCGTTAAGCTATGGTCACATGATTCGCCGCTACCCATCTTCGGGTTCTGCCTATACTTATGCGCAGAAATCCATTCACCCCAATGTTGGCTTTATGGTGGGCTGGTCATCCTGGCTCGACTACCTGCTGTCGCCAATGGTGAATATTATTCTGGCCGTGATTTATCTGGAAGCGCTGTTCCCGGATGTTAATCATTGGGTCTGGGTCATTGTACTGACCGCGTTTATGACCGGCATCAACCTGCGTGGTGCGCGTTTTGTCGCCAACTTCAACAGTCTGATTGTATTTATCCAGCTTCTGGTCATCGCGATCTTTACCTGGATGGTATTTACCAAACTGCAGGCCGGTTTTAATGCCGATGGCCCGATTAGTGCCGAACAGCGTTATCAGCTCTGGAGCCTGGAACCGTTCTGGAATGAGCTGACCTCAGTCGGTGCGCTGATTACCGGTGCTACCTTACTGTGCTTCTCCTTCACCGGTTTTGACTCCTTAAGCTCGCTGGCAGAAGAAACAAAAGATACCGAAAAGACCCTGCCAAAAGCGATTTTCCTGACTGCGTTAATTGCCGGGATCATCTTTATTGTCAGCACCTACTTCATGCAGATTTACTTCCCGAATGAACCGGGCAGCTACTTCAAGAATATTGCTGAAACTCAGCCAGAAATTCTGATGCTGGTGGGTGGTTCACTGTTCCAGTCCTATGTACTGACCTTCGCAATTGTAACGGTGATGGCTTCGGGTATTTCTGCACATGCCGGTGTATCCCGTTTGATGTACGTGATGGGCCGTGATGGCGTGATTAACAAGAAAATCTTTGGTCATATCAGCCCACGTAACTTCACACCGTCTTATAACATTCTGATTGTCGGTGCGGTGGCCTTAACTGCAGGCTTTATGGATCTGGATTTCGTGATTTCCCTGATCAGCTTTGGTGCCCTGACTGCATTCAGTTTCGTCAATCTGTCAGTCATTTCACGCTATGCGCTGCGTGATGGACGTACCCGCAACGTTAAAGATATTCTGAACTTTGTGGTGGTGCCGCTTTGTGGTTTTATCGCGGTGTTTGCACTGTGGCTTGAGGTTGATGAAACATCATTGAAATATGGTTTATGGTGGGCAATGGCCGGTATTTTATACCTGGGTTATAAAACCAAAGGCTTTAAACACCCTGCGCCACAACACAATGAATTTGACGATAAACTCTAAGTTTAAGTCATTTAAAAAGGTGCTTCGGCACCTTTTTTTGTTTCTACGTTTCAGGTCAAGTTTTGACGGCTTGATCCTGCTCACTGAAAAAATAAATAGCGATAAAAAAACCAAGATCAGTGATCTTGGTTTTTTTATTCTTCGCAATGATCTGCCCTAGCTTAAAGGCTGGAAACCCTGCTGACGCCAAGCTTCATAGACAATGACCGCTGTGGCATTCGACAGGTTTAAACTGCGAGAATTTTCTGCCATCGGCAAGCGAATCCAGTGCTCTTGTGGGAACATCAAACGCACATGCTCAGGCAAACCGCGGGTTTCTGGTCCCATCAACAAGGCCACAGGACGGTTTAAATCCGAAGTATGCGGGGTTTCTGTACCCTTGGTGGTTAATGGATACACGGCATCCACGCCTATGCCTTTGCTGGCCAAATTGGCCAGACAGTCTTCAATTGAATCCCACAGTTGCATCCGTGCCCATTCGTGGTAATCCAGACCGGCACGTTTCAGCTTTTTATCATCCAGCTCAAAACCCAGGGGCTTGACCAGATGTAACTGAGCACCGGTATTGGCACAAAGCCGGATAATATTACCGGTATTGGCAGGAATTTCAGGCTCATATAACACAACGTGGATCACTTTTTACTCACTATCTGGTTGATTTAAGCAATTAAACTTTCTTGATGGGACAAGGATGCTGTCAGGGTTAAAGCGCTACGCAGTATTGCCCTTTTGCATCTCCGGCAACCATGATTCATCATAGCTGCCACTTGACAGGCGCAGCCTTCGTCTTGCGCTCGGGCAACACGTTGTGTTGCTTTATCCTCTTTACTTAGGCATAGCCTTCGTCTTGCGCTCGGGCAACACGTTGTGTTGCTTTATCCTCTTTACTCAGGCGCAGCCTTCGTCTTGCGCTCGGGCAACACGTTGTGTTGCTTTATCCTCGCTCATGCCATTGTAGTTGTTCGCGCAGCTTCACCACTTCACCAATAATGGTCAGAGTGGGTGCCTGAATTTGATGTTCAGTAACTTTAGATGCAATATCCGCCAAAGTCCCGACCACCACTTTCTGCTCCGGTGTGGTGCCTTTAGACACCAAGGCCACTGGCATATCCGGACGCTGGCCATGGGCAATCAGTTTCTGGCAGATTTTTTCCAGTCCCACCAGTCCCATATACAGCACCAGAGTCTGGTTTTCATAGACCAGCTCGCTCCACGGCAGTTCCGGTGAACCTTCTTTTAAATGCCCGGTCAGGAAACGTACGCTTTGTGCATAGTTGCGATGGGTTAAAGGAATGCCGGCATAAGCTGAACAACCCGAGGCTGCGGTAATGCCCGGCACCACCTGAAAAGCCACACCTGCAGCAAACAGTTCTTCAATTTCTTCACCGCCACGGCCAAAAATAAACGGATCCCCGCCTTTTAAACGGCAGACACGTTTACCTTCCTGCGCATACTTGACCAGCAAGGCATTAATGCCCTCTTGTGGCACGGCATGATTGGAGCGCGCTTTCCCAACATAGATCTTTTCAGCATCACGGCGGCACAGCTCCATAATCGGATCGGACACCAGACGGTCGTAAATCACCACATCGGCCTGCTGCATCAAGCGTAGTGCTTTTAAGGTCAACAGCTCCGGATCACCCGGACCGGCACCGACCAGATACACTTCACCTTTTGGCGTGGTCCATTCCTGCAAGGCCTGCTCAATCAAACGATTGGCTTCTTGCAGATTGTCATTAAAGACCTGCTCTTTAAGCGGACTGGCATACAGGTTTTCCCAGAAAATCCGGCGTTCATCCGGATTCTGGATTTTGGCCTTAACCGCAGCACGCCATTGACCGGAAAAACTCGCCAGTTTGCCCATGCCATGCGGAATACTGGTTTCCAATTGGGTGCGAATCTGGCGCGACAACACCGGCGATGCACCATTCGTGGCCACTGCAATCAGCAAAGGCGAACGGTCGACAATAGCCGGCACCATAAAGCGGCAATGTGGCGGATCATCCACACTATTGACCAGCACATTTTCAGCTTCACAAGCCTCAAACACCTGACGGTTGATTGCTGCATCATCGGTGGCGGCAATCACCAAACGATACTGGCGCAGCGGAATTTCAGTATTGAAGGCAGCAGCCTCATAGTGCCCCTGGCTCTGCTGGACCAGTTCCAGTAAAGCGGCATCAATGGCCGGCGCCACCACATCAATAATAGCGCCTGCTTTTTGCAGTAAACCGGCTTTACGGTAGGCAATATGTCCGCCACCGACAATCAGACAGCGTTGCTGTTGCAACTTTAACGAGATTGGAAAAATATCCACACACTACCTCAGTAATTTAGTTCTGATTGTCTTAAGCAAATTTTGTGCACAAATTGGTGCATTCTGTACATCAACCTGAATTTAGTCGATATATTCTGCACCACCCATGTACGGACGTAGCACTTCAGGCACTTCAATTGAGCCATCCGCGCGCTGATAGTTTTCCATCACGGCCAATAAGGTGCGTCCAACCGCCAGACCTGAACCATTCAAGGTATGGACAAATTCAGTTTTCTTCTGGTCAGCACGATAACGCGCTTTCATACGACGCGCCTGGAAATCCCCCATGTTAGAACACGAAGAAATTTCACGATAGGTATTTTGACTTGGCACCCACACTTCCAGGTCATAGGTTTTGGTCGCACCAAAGCCCATATCACCACCACACAGGATGATTTTACGGTACGGCAAGCCCAGCGCCTGCAAAATGCCTTCTGCATGACCGGTCAACTCTTCCAGTGCCTGCATAGAATCTTCAGGTTTAACGATTTGCACCATTTCTACTTTATCGAACTGGTGCTGACGGATTAAGCCACGCGTATCACGGCCATAAGAACCGGCTTCACTGCGGAAACATGGGGTATGCGCAGCATATTTCAGCGGTAAACGGTCCGCATCAATAATTTCGTCACGGACAAAGTTGGTGACTGGCACTTCCGCGGTTGGAATTAAATAGAACTCTTTTTCGCCCTGCAGCTTAAACAGGTCTTCTTCAAATTTTGGTAATTGACCGGTACCACGTAAAGAATCGGCATTGACCAGGTACGGCACATAGGCTTCGGTATAGCCATTTTTCAGGGTATGTGTATCCAGCATAAACTGGGTTAAAGCACGTTGCAGACGCGCCAATGGCCCTTTTAAAACGCTAAAGCGAGAACCGGTCAGCTTGGTCGCGGTTTCAAATTCTAGACCACCCATCCATTCGCCTAAGTCGGTATGATCTTTGATTTCAAAATCAAATTCGCGTGGTGTACCCCAGGTCAGGATTTCCACGTTATCGGCTTCATCTTTACCTTCCGGCACAGATTCATGTGGCAGGTTAGGAATAGTCAGTGATTTGGTTTCAATTTCCGCCTGTAATTCATTTAAAGCCACTTCGGCTGCTTTAATTTCATCACCAATGGCTGACATACGTGCCATGATTTCTGAAGCATCACCACCGGCTTTTTTAATCTGACCGACCTGTTTGGCACCGGCATTACGCTCGGCCTGTAGAGCTTCCGTTTTGGACTGGATTTCTTTACGGCGAGCTTCCAATGATGCCCATTCTTCTACATTGAGTTGCACACCACGTTTTGCCAAGGCTAAATTTACAGCCTCAATATTATTTCTGAGTAATTTCGGGTCGATCATAGCCAATCTTTTGTAAAGAAAAAAACTGGCTATAGTGTAAGCGCTTCGGGTTAAAAAATACAGTAATCCGCTTCACGGCTGGGGCTTATTACAGCAATCTGGCGCAGTTTTTTCACAATTTACTGGGCCGGATACTTCGGCAAACTTGGCAGATATTCAGCTTTAATCAGTTTGTCCACCGCATAATACGGCAGCTCCAGTTCCGGCATGCCTTCTGCATAGGAAGCCAGCTCATACAATGGATAGACAAACACCAGCCCATTGGCGCCATAATAAAAATTGTCACTCAGTCGCAGTTTGTCACGCTGGATGTCGTGCTCATTCAGCCAGTTGTAATTATGGTTAAACAGTTCTTGTACCAGTTTGGCTTCACTATTCGGCAGCAGAATATCCTGCAAGGCCAGACGTTTCTTGCTGTTTAAATCAAAGGTCACAAATTCCTGATGATGCATACCATGCGCCGCCCCGGCCGGATAACTATAGCTTTGCATGCTAAAGGTAGCCAGACGGCCATGCTGGCCAATATAACGTACATAGGTAGAACTCAGGCTAAGACGGTTAGGCTCCTCTGTGCTATTGGCCTCTGATGCTGACGATGCTGACGATGCTGACGATGCTGACGATGCTGACGATGCTGACGCAGTAGAAGCGGCATCTTCACTAAATGCAATCGGGTCAGCCTTTTTAATCCGCTGCATAAAATACGCATTGATCCACGGCACATTGGTATTGACCGTCTGAATATCGTATTCGGTACAGCCCTCTTCATCACAGCGCTGCTGCTGTTTCAATTCCACCGGCACCACTTTGGCCTGAATCATGGGAATGGCAGCTGCCTGAGTCTGACTTTGCTCGGCCTCCACCTGAGGTGCGGCATCCTGCTTCGGCTGACAGGCGCTTAACATTAATGCCGTGGTCAGTGCGATGGTCGTGGTGAGCAGATTTGATTTCAGATGTTGCATTGCATTTCCCCTATGTTCATGCTGCAATTTTCAGCAGTTTTCACCCCGCAAAGGCGTTGTATACGCTCAATTTAGCTATTTACCACTATATAAAACTCCTGCTGTTCGATCCTAGAGCAGTTCTGTAACCTGCGATAAAAAATGAAAAATCAACCAAAAACCATCCGCAGCGGTACATACCAAAATTTATAATATTCCATTAAAATTCATAATGATAATTTTAAAATAAAATCAAATCCTGACTGCACCCTAATCGTGCATCTGCGGCCCATTCAACGGGAAAAATAAATTATCCCAAGATTTATCCACAGAAATTGTGGATTCTTTCACAGAGCAAAAGCAGACAGATCAGCCGTGATTCTGGTTAACCCTTATTTTTGGTTAATTTTTAACCATTTTCAGGGAGGGCAATTTTTATTGCCATTTCATGCATGTCCGCATGGCTCAACTCGCTCAATTGACTTTCCGTTCAATCCTACCATTGGACGATTATTCACCTAAAAATAAAGGAGCCATTAAAATGGCTCCTCTATGTTTTTGCTTTCACAGATAAAATCTTTTTTAAGAAATGATCATCATCCCTTATTGATCAATAATATCTGTGCCTTTTGGCGGGGTGAAGTTAAAGGTCGAGTTGGCAATGTTCGGGTTCACCTTCACATTGTTAAAACGTACATAGGTGGTTTGACCTAAAGAATCTTCCAGAATCATCAGGCTTGGTGCTTTGTTGGCACCGAAACTGATGGTCAGACTCTGGAAAGCCCCTTCATCACTTTTTGGATACAGGGTGTAATAGGTTTTGCCTTTGTTCGGCTGGGTCACCCGGTATGACTGCATAATCTGGTTGGTATTGCCCGACAATAACAGTGCTGGTGTATTGGCAACCTGCTCATCCAGGTTTTGACGCACGGCCTGCTGCAAGTCCGGGTCATAAATCCAGACTGTTTTCCCTGAGGTCACAATGGTCTGTTTGGCCGGACTGGTGGTTTCCCAATAGAATTTACCCGGGCGCGCCACTTTCATTACGCCTTTAAACTCCTGATTCATATGCTGGGCAGTCAGGCCCTTGTTTTTAGGCGCTTTGCCGCTGGTTTTGGTGGTCTGCTCAAAGTTAGCGGTCATACTTTTAATATGACTCAATTGTTTGACCAGATTGGCAGTGGCTTGCTGCTCCGATGCTGCCACAGGCGCAGCATACACAGTCGTACTCATCACTGGTGCCAGCGTTGCAGCACCCAATGCCATAGCACACATGGTTTGACGAAGCATTTTCATAGATTCACCTTTTATTGTTGCATATCGCAATGTATTCATGGACTCATCTTAAACCAAATAAAGTGCCTAAATTTAGAGAAAATAAGAAGTTTTGTATGTTTATTAATATCAAATGTTCTTTTTTATCCATCATCATGAAGATCAGGGTTGCTCTCTTTCCCGATGCGACATGCATAAAAAAACCCACAGAAAACTGTGGGTTTTTGTTCTATTGAATCTTATTCAACAGATACGTAGCGACGGCCAAATTGACCTTTCACTTCGAATTTTACTACGCCGTCAGCAGTAGCAAATAAAGTATGGTCACGGCCCATACCTACATTTGCACCAGCGTGGAATTCTGTACCACGTTGACGAACGATGATGTTACCTGCAGTTACAGTTTGACCACCGTAAACTTTAACACCTAACATCTTAGGATTCGAATCACGACCGTTCTTAGTAGAACCACCGGCTTTTTTAGATGCCATGTCTCATTACTCCTAGTGATTAGCCTGAAATACCAGTAATTTTCAACTCGGTGAACCATTGACGGTGACCTTGTTGCTTACGGTAGTGCTTACGACGACGCATTTTGATGATGCGGATTTTGTCGTGACGGCCATGGCCAACCACTTCTGCAGTTACTTTAGCGCCAGCTACAACTGGAGCACCGATTTGAATGCTATCACCGTTTACAAGCATTAATACGTCATCAAACGTAATAGTTGCGCCAGTTTCAGCTTTCAATAATTCAACTTTAAGGGTTTCACCCTCAACTACACGGTGCTGTTTACCACCGCTTTGGATTACTGCGTACATAATGTACTCCAAACATGCCCGTGTCGTCGTGCCGGTAAAGGGATATACCGATCTTAAAACGAACGCCACTGGGGTTATACAAGGGCAGAGATTTTAAGGGATAACGCTGCAAACAACAAGAGATTTAGCCAAAATATTGCATCAGCCGGCTGTTTATTTTATAAACATGCAACGAAAAGCAACAAAAATGGTCAAAACCCTACATTTTTCATTGATCTAATCAAATTGCTTGTTAGAATCGAAAACGCCAGCATGCTGATGCTATCACCGCTGCCTGTCACCGGGAGGCCATCAGCGCCAGCACGAACAGGAAAGCAGACCATTGCTTCGTACTTCATAACGACAACCACAATGGCCGCACCGCAGATTGCAGATTTCCTGTCCAGACGTTTTTCATTGTTACACTATATCGTTGTTACTTGACACAATTGAGGTTCTCCTTCACATGACCATCGACTTTAAGCAAGATATTCTCGCGCCTGTTGCTTCCGATTTTGCCGCGATGGATCAGTTTATTAATGAAGGCATTACCTCAAAAGTCGCACTGGTTATGGCGGTCAGCAAGCATGTGGTGGAAGCCGGCGGCAAACGTATGCGTCCGATTATGTGCTTACTGGCGGCCAAAGCCTGCGGCGCAGAAGATCTGGAACAGGCGCGCAGACTGGCGGCGATTATTGAAATGCTGCATACCGCAACCCTGGTGCATGATGATGTGGTCGATGAATCCGGCTTGCGTCGTGGTCGTCCAACCGCCAATGCCACCTGGAATAACCAGACCGCCGTATTGGTCGGTGACTTCCTGATTTCACGTGCCTTTGACCTGCTGGTCGATTTAAACAACATGACCTTGCTAAAAGATTTCTCGACCGGTACCTGTGAAATTGCCGAAGGTGAAGTACTACAGTTGCAATCACAGCATCAACCGGACACCACCGAACAGACGTATTTAGATATTATTCACGGCAAAACCTCGCGCCTGTTTGAACTGGCCACCGAAGGTGCCGCCATTTTAACCGGCAAGCCGGAATACCGTGAACCGTTACGTGTCTTTGCCGGCCATTTTGGTAATGCCTTCCAGATCATTGACGATATTCTGGATTACACCTCAGATGCCGAAACCCTGGGTAAAAATATCGGCGATGACCTGATGGAAGGTAAACCGACCTTGCCTTTAATTGCCGCCCTGAAAAATACCACAGGTGCGCAACATGAAATTATCCGCCGCAGTATTGCTACGGGTGGAACCTCCGAATTGGCGCAGGTTATCGAGATTGTACAGACGTCAGGTGCATTGGATTATTGCCAGCAACGTGCCACGGAAGAAACCGAAGCCGCAATTGCGGCCTTAAATGCCTTGCCAGATACAATCTATCGTCAGGCCTTGGTCAATCTGGCCAAGCTGGCCCTGCACCGAATTCAATAAATAGCTTCATCCTTGCCTATGCATATAAAATTTTATGACCTATTCCTGAACATGCAGGATCAGCTGGAAACCACGCCCGCTGATCTTGACGAGCAACTGCTCATTGAGCTGGTCAACCGTATTCGACCAGCCAACACCGAAAATAGCGAAGAAATACAAGAAAAGTTTCAGGCCTTTTTACATGCCCTGCTGATTACGCCCAATGCCGCCAATACCTTACAAAGTTTTGTGCTCTGCTTAATCAGCCAGTACAAACAGACCAGCCTGTATGCCGATACCGGCATCCTGTCTTTAGATGGTTTCTGGAGCCAGCTGTTTCAGCGCCTAGGGGCGCATTTTTTACCGCTGATTAATGATCAGAGCCAGCTGCAGGACTTGCTGCGCCGCATTTTCCATCAGCGCAGTGATAAATACTGGCTGGATGATATTGAAGATCAGCAGTGGCAGCAGCTGTTTCGCCTGCTGAATCAGGGCCATCGTAATCAGGATGATAAAAAACTGATTCGTCAGGAAATCATTAAAGCCATTACCGTGCTGTCCTATCGGGTCAGCGGAATTGGTTTATATCCGGAATTTATTAATGCCCATCCGGAACTGACCGAATACGAATCACCATTTTTAGTGCAGAACCGTGAAATCAACGATTTCATTGTGCAATATAAAAACCTGCATCAAAGTGCCGACAAATTTGAAGCGGTAATTCCACCGGATGCCTCACAGGCGCTGGTGATGATTGACCAGTGCCGTAACGTCAGCCATAAAATTCGCCGGGCCACCAAACGGATTGGGGTCAGTGTCAGCCTGACCTATTTGCTGTCCTTACTGGAACAGTGTCTGGACCGGATTGAACTGCTGCTGAACCTGATTGTTGAAGAAGATGATGTGCGTTATAGCGCCATGGGCGAGCTACTGGTCGATATTACCACCGCGCTGTATAGCGAACGCAGTGTCCGCTCCCTGCTGGCTACCAACAGTGAATTGATGGCCTTGCAGGTGACTGAAAATGCCAGTAAAACCGGTGAACATTATGTAAGTACCGACAAGGCCGGCTTTCTGGAAATGTATAAATCGGCTGCCGGGGCCGGGGTCATTATTGCCACCATGGCCACCCTTAAGGTGCTGGCGGCACGTTTAACCTTGGCGCCGCTGATGCAGGCCTTTATTAACAGCATGAACTACTCGCTGGGCTTTATGCTGATTCATGTGCTGCACTTTACTGTGGCCACCAAACAGCCGGCGATGACCGCTGCCGCACTGGCTTCGACCGTACAGCATCGCAAAGGCTCGAAAATGGCGCAAATTGCCGAGCTGGCCGCGCTGATTATCAATATTATCCGGACCCAGTTTATTGCCATTCTGGGCAATATCTCGATTGCCATTCCGGTGGCCGCCCTAATTGCCTTTATGTGGGATGCGGCGTTGCATGAGCCTTTAATGAACCATGCCAAAGCCAGCAAAATGCTGCATGACCTGAATCCGTTTACCTCTCTGGCAATTCCACACGCAGCCATTGCCGGTGTGTGTCTGTTTTTATCGGGCCTGATTGCTGGTTACTTCGATAATATGGCGGTGTATCGCAAAGTCGGACCACGGCTACAGGCGCATGCCAAACTGAAAAAATGGATGAGTCAGGAACGGCTGGACCGTTTTGCCGCCTATATTGAACGGAACTTGGGCGCACTGGCCGGTAATTTCCTGTTCGGGGTTATGCTCGGCAGTATGGGCACAATTGGTTATATTCTGGGTCTGCCTTTAGATATCCGGCATATTGCCTTTGCCTCGGCCAACTTTATTCAGGGTTTGATGAACGTCAACGGTAGTCCGGAAATTGGCCTGATTATTGTGTCTTTCCTGGGTGTGCTGTTAATTGGCCTGACCAACTTATTTGTCAGCTTTACCCTCACCATTATTGTGGCCCTGCGCGCACGTCGGGTACGTTTTGAACAGTGGAAGCCATTGGCCAAACTGGTCATGACCCATTTCCTGACCCGGCCCAGTGACTTTTTCTGGCCACCGAAGCAACCTGTTGAAGTTGAAGAACAATCTGGCCCGGCCAAGGGTCATCATTAAGGAGTTTGTTAATTTATTTTGTCATGTGTTAAAAAGAATTGAAAAAGAAATTAGCATAATTTATACAGGCTTGAAATGAAGTGTACTGGCGAGTACACTTTAATCCATTACCGGACTGCGCTCGGATCAGCTAAACTAACCAGGATTTCGGCATGCCTAATTTTTTGCTTTATCTCGGTGGTTTGTTGTGTTTTTTCAGCGTGTTAATGCTTTATGTTCCAGCGCTCACTGCCCTTGATTCGGCAATTGTAGACTGGTTCAGCCAGCACCGTAACGAGATGTTGAATTCACTAATGACGGGATTATCTGTCGTTGGTGGCATGCCATTTGTATTATTTTTATCCAGTCTTTGGTGTCTGTATCTGGCCAGGCAGAAGGAATATGCAAATATCGTGCTGGTCAGCATTGGACTGATGGGGAGTTTTGCCACTGCCTGGATACTCAAGTATCTGATTGCAAGAGAGCGCCCGCCAGAAATGTATCATCTGGTCAATAGCTATGGTGCCTCATTTCCCAGCGCACACAGTTTTTATGCCGCAACGCTGGGCTGTCTTGCAATTTATGTGTCAATGCAACATCCCGCACATAAAGCCATTGTAATATGTGCTGTTATGTGGATGTTGCTGATGGGAATTTCAAGAGTGTATCTTGGCGTACATTTTCCCTCAGATGTCCTGTCAGGCTGGAGCATAAGTTTTATCTGGATCACGCTGCTCTATCTGATCTTGATCAAGTACAGCCAGCGCAAACCAATGAATAATTTTTAGATAGATAAAAATCTAATTGAGGTGGAAGAATGATGTCTGCAAAGCTTTGGGCCCCTGCCCTCACTGCTTGCGCATTGGCCACAAGCATCGCGCTTGTGGGTTGTAGCAAAGATCCAAATGATGCGCAGCAAGCTGCAGCCCAGCAGCAAATGCCTCCAACAGAAGTTGGGGTCATTGTTGTACAGCCACAAAGTGTCGAGCAGTCTGTTGAACTTTCCGGCCGTACCACTGCCTTTGAAATTTCTGAAGTTCGCCCGCAAACCAGCGGTGTGGTGCAGAAACGTCTGTTTACCGAAGGTAGCTATGTACGTGAAGGTCAGGCCTTATATGAAATTGATTCACGGACCAACCGTGCATCGGTAGATAGTGCCCGTGCAGCATTGGCACGTCAGCAGGCCAATCTGAACGTTTTACGTGTCAAAGAAGGCCGTTATCGTCAATTGGTGGGCAGCAATGCCATTTCCAAACAGGAATATGATGACATTGTGGCGCAGGTGAAACTGGCAGAAGCAGATGTCGCGGCCACCCGTGCCGAACTGCGCAATGCAGAAATTAACCTGGGTTACTCAACCGTACGTGCACCAATTTCAGGTCAGACCAACCGTTCTACCGTGACGGCAGGTGCATTAGTGACTGCCAGCCAGCAGGAACCGTTAGTGACCATTCAGCGTCTGGACCCGATTTATGTGGATATCAACCAGTCGAGTGCTGAACTGCTACGTTTACGCCAGCAGCTGAGTAAAGGTGATTTAAACAGCAGTAACAACACCACAGTCAAGCTGAAACTGGAAGATGGTAGCTATTATCCGGTTGAAGGCCGTCTGGCATTCTCCGATGCCAGCGTTAATCCGGATACGGGTACCGTGACTTTACGTGCAGTATTCCCGAATCCAAACCATCTGTTATTGCCAGGCATGTTTGCCACTGCACAGATTGTGCAAGGGGTAATTCCAAATGCCGTGCTGATTCCACAAGCTGCCATTACCCGTACCCCAACCGGTCAGGCCATGGCGATGCTGGTCAATGCCAAAGGTGTGGTTGAACCACGTCCAGTGACCACAGCCGGTATTCAGGGTAAAGACTGGATTGTGACTGAAGGTCTGCAAACTGGCGATAAAGTTATTGTAGAAGGTATTGCCAAAGTCAAGCCGGAACAGAAAGTGGTAGCCAAACCATATCAACCGCAAGCTGCCGCGCCACAAGGTGCCCAGCAACCTGCTGCATCAGATAAAGCAAAACAACCAGCAGATCAGGCGGATGCTCAAGCTGAACAAAAAGCTACTTCAAATACATAAGGGGTAGACTTCAATGGCTCAATTTTTTATTCATCGCCCGATTTTTGCATGGGTGATTGCACTGGTGATCATGTTGGCGGGTATTCTAACCCTATCCAATATGCCCATTGCCCAGTATCCGACCATTGCGCCGCCAACGGTCACCATTTCTGCGACCTATCCGGGTGCTTCGGCTGAAACTGTTGAAAACACAGTAACCCAGATTATTGAACAGCAGATGAATGGTCTCGATGGCTTGCGTTATATTTCATCGAACAGTGCCGGTAACGGTTCTGCGTCTATTGCGCTGAACTTTGAACAAGGCGTCGATCCTGACATTGCCCAGGTTCAGGTACAGAACAAATTACAGTCTGCCACCGCCCTGCTGCCGGAAGATGTCCAGCGTCAAGGGGTGAGGGTCACCAAATCAGGCGCCAGCTTCCTGCAAGTTCTGGCCTTCTATTCGCCTGATGGCAGCATGTCAGCAAATGACATCAAAGACTATGTTAACTCCAATATTTCTGAACCCTTAAGCCGTGTGGCGGGGGTCGGTGAAGTTCAGGTGTTTGGTGGTTCCTATGCAATGCGCATCTGGCTGGACCCAGCCAAAATGGCCAGCCTGCAAGTCACCCCAAGTGATATTGCCACAGCCATTCGTACCCAGAATGCCCAGGTCGCTGTCGGTCAGTTAGGTGGTGCACCCGCCATAGAAGGTCAGGTGCTCAACGCAACCGTAACGGCACAAAGCCTGCTGCAAACCCCAGAACAGTTCAGCAATATCTTCCTGAAAAATACTGCTTCAGGTGCACAGGTGCGTCTGGGTGATGTAGCTCGTGTAGAACTCGGTGCAGACAACTATCAGTTTGATTCCAAATTCAACGGCAAACCTGCCGGTGGTGTTGCGATTAAACTGGCAACTGGTGCCAACGCGCTGGATACCGCCCAAGCCGTTGAAGAGCGCTTAAAGCTGTTACGTCCAAACTACCCGCAAGGGATGGTCGATCAGCTGGCCTTTGACACCACACCATTTATTGAATTGTCGATTAAGAGTGTTGTTAAAACCTTAATTGAAGCGATTATTCTGGTATTCCTGGTGATGTTCCTGTTCCTGCAGAACTGGCGCGCCACTATTATTCCAACCATGGCCGTACCGGTGGTGGTCTTGGGGACCTTTGCCGTCATCAACATGTTCGGCTTCTCGATTAACACCCTGACCATGTTTGCGATGGTTCTGGCGATTGGTTTGCTGGTCGATGACGCGATTGTCGTGGTGGAAAACGTGGAACGTGTCATGGTCGAAGAACATCTCGACCCTGTGGCAGCCACTGAAAAGTCAATGAAACAGATTTCTGGCGCGTTAATCGGGATTACCTCGGTGCTGTCTGCGGTATTCGTACCAATGGCATTCTTCGGTGGTACGACCGGGGTGATTTATCGTCAGTTCTCGGTGACCCTGGTCACGGCAATGGTACTGTCGCTGATTGTAGCCTTAACCTTTACCCCTGCCCTGTGTGCGACCATGCTGAAACAGCATGATCCGAACAAGCCAGAAAGCAACGGTCTGTTTGCGCGCTTCTTCCGCTGGTTTAACCGCAGCTTTGACAAGCTGTCGGTGAAATATCAGGGCGGTGTGAACCGTATGACCCACAGCAAGATTTTCTCCGGAATTATTTACGGTGCAGTGCTGGTTGTGATTGTGCTGTTATTCCAGAAACTGCCATCTTCATTCCTGCCGGATGAAGACCAAGGTGTGGTGATGACACTGGTGCAATTGCCACCAAATGCCAGTCTGGAACGGACTGACAAAGTCGTCAGCACCATGACCAACTACTTCCTGGAAAATGAGAAAGAGCATGTCGAGTCTGTGTTTAGTGTGGCCGGCTTCTCCTTCACCGGGGTTGGACAAAACGCAGGTCTGGCCTTCATTAAGCTGAAAGACTGGTCAGAACGTACTTCGCCAGAATCTCAGGTCGGTGCGATTATCCAGCGTGGTATGGCACTGAACATGATTGTTAAAGATGCTTCTTACATCATGCCACTGCAATTGCCTGCTATGCCTGAACTGGGCGTGAGTGCCGGCTTTAACCTGCAGCTGAAAGATGCCAGCGGTCAGGGTCATGAAAAACTGACCATGGCACGTAACATCATTTTAGGTGAAGCAGCCAAAGATCCACGTCTGGCCGGGGTTCGTCCAAATGGTCAGGAAGATACACCACAGTACCGCGTGATTGTGGACCATGCGCAGGCCGGTGCCTTGGGCGTGAGTATTGCTGAAATTAACAGCACCATGGGCATGGCCTGGGGTGGTTCGTACATCAATGACTTTATCGACCGCGGTCGTGTCAAGAAAGTCTATGTTCAGGGTGAAGCAGGCTCACGTATGATGCCGGAAGACCTCGATCAATGGTATGTACGTAATAACCGCGGCGAAATGGTACCATTCTCGGCCTTTGCAACCGGTGAATGGACTTATGGTTCACCACGTTTAGAGCGTTATAACGGCGTATCCTCCATGAACATTCAGGGTACACCAGCGCCTGGCGTCAGCTCGGGTGATGCGATGGTGGCCATGGAAGAAATTATTGCCAAGCTGCCAGACATGGGCTTGCAAGGTTTCGACTATGAATGGACCGGTCTGTCACTGGAAGAACGTGAATCGGGTGATCAGGCACCATTCCTGTATGCCCTGTCATTGTTAATTGTCTTCCTGTGTCTGGCAGCGCTGTATGAAAGCTGGTCAATTCCGTTCTCGGTATTACTGGTCGTACCATTAGGTATTGTCGGTGCCCTGTTCCTGACCTTCAGCGGGATGGTGCTGTTCCAGAACCCGAACCTGTCGAATAACATCTACTTCCAGGTGGCGATTATTGCGGTGATTGGTCTGTCTGCGAAAAACGCGATCCTGATTGTCGAATTCGCCAAAGAGTTGCAGGAAAAAGGTGAAGACCTGTTTGAAGCCACTTTACATGCGGCAAAAATGCGTTTACGTCCAATTATCATGACCACTTTAGCCTTCGGTTTTGGTGTACTGCCGCTGGCCCTGTCTTCAGGTGCAGGTGCAGGTAGCCAGCACTCGGTCGGTTATGGTGTTCTGGGCGGCGTAATCAGTTCGACCTTGTTGGGTATCTTCTTTATCCCGGTATTCTACGTGTGGATTCGAAGTATCTTTAAATACAAACCAAAACAACAAAATCATCAGGAGCATGTATCGTGATGCAAAACTTATGGTCTCTTACAGGCCGTGGTATTGCGGTTTCTGCCCTTGCGCTTGCTTTGACAGCCTGTCAGAGTATGCGCGGGCCAGAGCCGGTTGCTCAGGCGAATATTCCGAGCAGCTATAGCAATGCTTCCGGAAGCTCTGTTGCAGAACAGGGTTATAAAGATTTCTTTGCCGATCAGCGCCTGCTACAGGTGCTGGATCTGGCCTTGACCAATAACCGTGATTTACGTACTGCGGCGCTGAACATCCAGCGTGCCCAGCAACAGTACCAGATTACTGAAAATAACCAGTTACCGACCATTGGCGCCAGTGGCAGCGTGTTACGTCAGGACACCATGAGCAATCAGGGTCGTGGCCCAAGCACCTCCTATAACGTAGGTTTAGGGGTCACCGCCTATGAGCTGGATTTCTGGGGTCGGGTCCGTAGCCTGCGTGACAATGCACTGGATAATTTCCTGGCCACCCAGAGCGCCCGTGATGCCACGCAAATTGCCCTGATTGGTCAGGTATCTCAGGCCTGGCTCAGCTATTCCTTTGCCAATGCCAACCTGAAACTGGCCGAGCAAACTTTAAAGGCCCAGCTTGAATCGTATAACCTGAACAAAAAACGTTTTGACGTTGGCATCGACAGCGAACTACCGGTACGTCAGGCGCAAATTTCAGTCGAAACCGCGCGTAATGATGTAGCTAACTATAAGACTCAGGTGGCGCAGGCACAAAACCTGCTGAATCTGCTGGTGGGTCAACCGGTTCCGGCCAATCTGCTGCCGGCACAGCGTATTACCCGCATTACCTCCAATACTGCAATTGGTGCCGGCTTACCAAGTGATCTGCTGGTAAACCGTCCCGATGTTCGTGCAGCGGAATACCGTCTGTCTGCCGCAGGTGCCAATATTGCCGCAGCGCGTGCCCGTCTGTTCCCGACCATCAGCCTGACCGGTTCCGCCGGTTATGCCTCGGCCGATTTAAGTGACCTGTTCAAATCAGGTAACTTTGTCTGGTCAATTGGTCCAAGTCTGGATATTCCAATCTTTGACTGGGGCACACGTCAGGCCAATATCCGCATTTCAGAAACCGATCAGCAGATTGCGCTGTCAGATTATGAAAAGTCGATTCAGACCGCTTTCCGTGAAGTGAATGATGCCTTGGCAGTGCGTGAAAATATTGGTGACCGGATTGCCGCACAGCGCCGTCTGGTTGAAGCCACCAATACCACCTATCGTCTGTCGGAAGCCCGTTTCCGTGCCGGCATTGACAGCTATCTGACCGTACTGGATGCACAGCGTGCCTCTTATGCAGCCGAGCAAGGGCTGTTATTGCTGGAACAGGCCAATTTGAACAATCAGGTGGAACTGTACAAAACCTTGGGTGGCGGCCTGAAAGCCAACACTTCAGATCAAGTGACCCAGCAGCCGTCTGTGGCAGAACAACGCCGCGCTGCTCAGCAATAAGATTGTCTGAGTTGCAGCGTCAAGCATCAGGGTGATTTCATTCTTATCGCTTGATAATCAAGCCAGTGAGCCTCGCGCTGACTGGCTTTTTCTTTGCCTGATGATGTGCCTGGATCATCCATTAAATAAAAGTAGCTCGATAGAGTGATGAGCAAAGCAAAGAAATCCTGTTTTGCTTGTAGTGACTCGCCAAAGGACTGGATGCACATCTGCCCGTATAAAACTGTAAAAGAGATGTTTTGATTGCATTTTGCCCGCAGTTTTTCTATCTTCATCAGCAATCTATTGTTATTGGTCATCACATGTTACTGAGTAATTTGGAATCTGTACCCGGACACACCATTCGCCAGCAAATTGATGTGGTATATGGCAGCACGGTACGCAGCAAGCATGTCGGCCGTGACCTGCTGGCCGGATTGAAAAATATTGTCGGTGGTGAGCTGACAGCCTATACCGAACTGCTGGAAGAATCGCGTCAGGAAGCCATGAACCGGATGATCGACAAAGCGCGCAGCATGGGTGCCAATGCCATTGTCGGAATCCGTTTTTCTACTTCCAACATTGCCCAGGGTGCATCTGAACTGTTCGTTTATGGCACGGCGGTGATTGTCGATCCAATCATGCCAAAACTGCCTGATCCCTTCCCTGCACAGGACTAAGTCATGGATGGATTGCTTCTGCAGCTGCTGATTTTTGCGGTACTGTTTGCCGTTGGCTTCGGTTTTGGCCGCTATAACGAACGCAAGCATTTTCAATATCTGGCCGAACAGGAACAGCGACTGGCCTATATCCAGCTCGACAGCAGCCGCTTTAAAAGCACCGACCTACCCGGCCAACTGGTCAGCAGCAATGTGGTAATTTCACATGATTACTTTAAATATGCAATTGCCAATGTGCAGAATTTACTCGGTGGCCGCCTGACCAGTTATGAAAGTGTGGTGGAACGTGCGCGCCGCGAAGCAATTGTACGCTTAAAGCTGGAAGCCGAGAAAATGGGCGCCACCCAGATTTTAGGTCTGCGTTTAAGCACCACCGAACTGGGGATGCAAGGTGGGATGGTGGAAGTGTTTGCGTATGGGACGGCCATCAAGAAATAAGCTGATGGCCTGATCTGTCTTCATCTCGTCAAATGCTCTGGAACGTATTACTTCACCTTCATTTTACGGATCATTTTATACAGCGTACTTGGCGACAGACGCGACACCCAAACCCCCAGTTTTTCCTTGGCGCCACCGACCACAATATATTCCTCACCCGCCAGCAAGGCACTGACCGTGGTCTGGGCAAACAGGTCCGGCTCCAGACCGTTTTCAATCGCTTCATCCTGATGGCCCTGCGGTTTGCCTTCGCCATTTAAGGCATTAAAAGATACATTGGTTTTGACAAAGCCCGGGAAAATTACCGAAACCTCGACGCCATCTTGCGCCACTTCCGCACGCAAACTGTTGGCCCACATATGAATTGCGGCTTTGGCCGCCGAATAAGAGGCACGGTACTGGGTGCCGAGCAAACCGGCGACACTAGAGACAAAGGCAATCCGTCCCGATTTCTGGGCAATAAAGGTCGGTAACACGGTTTTGGTCAGGAACACCTGCGAGAAATAATCGACTTCCATAATGGCACGTTCTGTCTGCATGGTGGTGTCCTGAATCAGCGCGCGCTGGCTAAGACCGGCATTGTTAATCAGCCAGTCTATCCGGCCTTTGGCCGCTAACACCTGCGCATAAGCATGCCGTACCTGTGATTCATCGGTAATATCGGCACAAACTGACACATGGCGTTCCGGGTTCAGTAAAGTCACGCGCACCTTTTCCAGTTCTTCATAACGGCGTGCGGTCAGAATGACGTCGGCACCTTGCAAGGCACATTCTTTGGCCAAGGCTTTGCCCAATCCGGAAGATGCCCCGGTAATCCACACCACTTTCCCTGTTAAATCCTGCTTGGCCATGAATCTGTCCCTCTATACGTTCATTTGTTGTGATGAATATCAGTGTAACCGCGCTCTGGCTGCGGGTCATTGCCCACAAAGCCCAGAAAATGATTGAAATACTGTTCCGTTATGCGGGTATCAAACTGGGTGCCGAGTTTTTCCAGCCGCTTATAGCCAAGCTGGGTGGTCAGCTGAATCACCCCGGTCAGGGTTTTATCGACCATAAAATTAAACTTCAGCATTTTCTTTGGCTCGCGGACCAGACTGGTCACGCCCTGATCGACAATCTGGGTAAAAGCCCGAAAGGCTGGCTGGATATAGGCACTATTGCCCTGCCGGATTTGTTCGACACAACCCAAGGTTTCTTTAATCAGCACATTATCGACCGGATAGGCCACATAGGCCTGCCCCTCTTTTTCATAGGTTTTCTGCTGCAGATAATTCACCATCGGCACCAGACGGTCATTGCCAAAAAAGGACACCGACCACGGCATATATTTTTGCACGGTGTCCATCACCTGCTGCACAATCTTTTCCGATTCACGGTCGGGCGAGCTGCTGGTCCGGGCAATTTCACCAAACACCTGATCGACAATTTCACAGGAAATATGTGACAGCACCTCGCCTAAAGGCTTGGCCAGACTGTGCGGATTACCCTGGTTAAACTGTTGATGTAACTGCTGAAAACGCTGATAGGTAGCTGGGCTTAATTTTAGTGCGATTGAATAGGTCATTGTTGTTCTCGCTTTTTTCGTCGTTGTTCTGCGAACTTTGCGCATTGTTATTTGCCTACATCATACGACGAGTAAGTGCAGATGCCAATTGCTTAAACAAGCCAATGATTCAGGCTGCCTAAGTCGCCATTTTTTTTGCTACAATAGATGCAATTTTTTATCTACTTTTGATCTGTTCGAACTATGACTGATTCAGCGCAAAATATTGCTACAACTTACGATCCGACCGCGATCGAGAAAAAATGGTACCAAACGTGGGAAGAGCGCGGTTACTTCAAGCCGTCTGAAAAAGGCGAGTCTTTCTGTATCATGATTCCGCCACCAAACGTCACCGGTAGCTTGCACATGGGTCATGGTTTTAACAATGCCATCATGGATGCATTAACCCGTTATAACCGTATGTCAGGTAAAAATACCTTATGGCAACCGGGGACTGACCACGCCGGTATTGCAACACAAATGGTGGTAGAGCGTCAGCTCGGTGCGCAAGGCATTAGCCGTCATGACTTGGGCCGTGAAAAGTTCATCGAAAAAGTATGGGAATGGAAAGAACAATCTGGCGGTAACATTACCCGTCAAATCCGTCGCCTCGGTTCTTCTGTCGACTGGTCACGTGAACGCTTCACCATGGATGAAGGTTTATCCAACGCAGTGAAAGAAGTGTTTGTAAAACTTCACGAAGAAGGCTTGATTTACCGCGGTAAACGCCTGGTGAACTGGGACCCTAAACTGCAAACTGCCCTTTCTGACTTAGAAGTTGAGTCTGATAAAGAAGAACAAGGTTCACTTTGGCACTTCAAATATTTCTTTGAAGATAAGTCACTTCGCACGCACGATGGTAAAGATCACATCGTGGTTGCAACCACGCGTCCTGAAACATTGTTGGGTGATACAGCGGTTGCGGTTGCCCTTGATGATGAACGTTATGCGCACCTTGTCGGTCAAAACATTATCCTGCCAATTACAGGTCGTGCGGTTCCTATCGTTAAAGACGAATACGTTGATAAAGAATTCGGTACAGGCTGTGTAAAAATCACCCCTGCCCACGACTTCAATGACTATGAAGTAGGTAAACGCTGCGAGTTGCCAATCATCAACATCTTCAACAAAAATGCTGAAGTGTTGGCCGAGTTTGAATACATCGCAAAAGCGGGTGAGCAAATTTCTAAAACCATTCCTGCCCCAGCGAACTACATTGGTTTAGAGCGTTTTGAAGCACGTAAAAAGTTAGTCGAACAAGCAGAAGCTGAAGGCTGGTTAGACCAAATTCAACCGTACACATTGAAACCACCTCGCGGTGACCGTTCAGGTGTGATCGTTGAGCCATTATTAACAGACCAATGGTATGTGAAGATTGCACCGCTTGCGAAACCTGCAATTGAAGCAGTTCAAGACGGTCGTATCAAATTCGTACCTGAGCAATACAGCAACATGTACATGGCGTGGATGAACAACATTCAAGATTGGTGTATCTCTCGTCAATTGTGGTGGGGTCACCGTATCCCTGCTTGGTACGATGCAGAAGGTAATGTTTACGTTGGACGCTCTGAGGAAGAAGTTCGTGCGAAAAACGGTATTGCCCCTGAAGTTGAATTGAACCAAGACGAAGACGTATTGGATACATGGTTCTCTTCTGGTCTTTGGACATTCTCAACTTTAGGTTGGACAGGTGACGAAGCGAAAGACAAAGAAAACTATTTCTTAAATACTTTCCACCCGACTGATGTATTGGTGACAGGTTTTGACATCATCTTCTTCTGGGTTGCTCGTATGATCATGCTTACGATGCACTTCATGAAAAATGAAGATGGCACACCACAAGTACCATTCAAAACTGTGTATGTACACGGTTTGGTACGTGATGGCGAAGGTCAGAAGATGTCTAAATCTAAGGGTAACGTGCTTGACCCATTAGATTTGATTGACGGTGTTGATCTTGAAACTTTAGTACAAAAACGTACCACAGGTTTGATGAATCCGAAACAAGCAGCGAAGATTGAAAAATCGACCCGTAAAGAATTCCCTGAAGGGATTCAATCTTACGGTACAGATGCAGTTCGTTTCACCTTCTGTGCGCTTGCCAACACAGGTCGTGACATTAAGTTCGACATGAAACGTGTTGAAGGTTACCGTAACTTCGCCAACAAAATCTGGAACGCAACCCGTTTCGTGATGATGAACTGCGAAGAGCAAGTGATTGGTCAAGACGTTCGTCAAGACCTTTGGGAATTGCCTGAGCAGTGGATTGTCAGCCGTCTACAAAAAGCGGAAGCTGCGGTTCAACAAGCCTTTGCGACCTATCGTTTAGACTTGGCTGCACAAGCGATTTACGAGTTCATTTGGAATGAATACTGTGACTGGTATGTCGAGCTGACGAAACCGGTTCTGAATGACGAAAACGTATCGGTTGAACGTAAAGCTGAAGTGCGTCGTGTGCTTCTTTCTGTAATGGAAGCCTCTTTACGTTTGGCACATCCGTTGATGCCTTACTTAACAGAAGAAATCTGGCAAACACTTGCGCCGAAACTCAACATTTCTGGCGAAACGATTATGCTCGCACAGTACCCTGTTGCTGACCAAGCATTAGTGAATGAACAAGCTGAAGCAGATATGCAATGGCTGCAAGGTTTGATTGGTGCGGTACGTAACATCCGTGGTGAAATGGGCCTAGGTAATGCGCGTTTGTTGCCTGTTCTTCTTCAAAACACAACGGATAGCGAGAAAGCACAAATCGCACGTATTGAACCGTTGTTTAAAGCATTGGCGAAAGTTGAAAGCATTACTTTCCTTGCAGATGCTGAACAACCGCCATTGTCTTCATCATCTGTAGTTGGACATGTGTCTGTATTCGTTCCTATGAAGGGTTTAATTGACCCGAAAGCGGAATTGGGTCGTCTACAAAAAGACTTAGACAAGGTTCAAAAACAGCATGACCAAATTGCAACTAAACTTTCGAATGAAGGTTTTGTGGCAAAAGCACCTGCGGCTGTGGTTGAAGGCGAGAAAGTAAAACTTGCTGAGTTTGCGGATCAGTTAGCGAAGATTAAAGCGAATATGGAGCAAATTGCAGCGCTTTAAGGTGTTGTTAGTTTGGTTCAAAAAAATCCCCTCTTCGTGAGGGGATTTTTTATTTCCATTTTTGGCAAATGTCTTCAAATGCAACGTCTTTCCATTGCTCTTTCCATAACGTCCAATATGGAATATCACTAGAAGATGGCTCAGGATTACAACGATCTATAGTAACGATAGATGGGAGTACTATTGAATCTCCTACTAGCAATGCATCACCTTGATGCAAGCTAGGCAAAATATCGATAATACCACCAAGCGAATCGGGTAAAAGTTTTCTTACATAGTTTTGATCGACAGGGTTTGTAAGTCGCATCGAAATAAAATTATTACATTGAGCAAAAATAGTTTCAGAAATTTCTGATGGTCTTTGACTAGATAACATTAATGTTATCCCATACTTTCTTCCTTCTTTAGCAATTCGCTCGATTGCAATTTTAGATGCTCGATACTTTGTTAGTTCACTGTTAGGAACATACTTATGTGCTTCTTTGTAAACCATTAAAATAGGAACATCATTATTAATTTTCTCTTCAGCATTAAGCTCAAATCTATGTCTTTTATAAAAATATCCATAATCGAATATTAATCTAGAAATTACTGAAACAGTAATTGTCAGCACTTCAAATGGAACATCACTTAAATCAATTACAGTAATATTAGATTCTTTATCTTTTTCAAAGCCTAAAATTTGTTTAAGAACATTCACAAACTCTATATCTTTAAGGTCGTTATTAAACATAAAACTTAAACGATCTTGTCTAATTTTTTCACTCAAACGATTATAGAATTTATCTAATGTTCCATCAGCATACATACCCTTATTAACATACGAATTTTTCGTAGGTAAAAACTTTAATTGCCTATCAAAAAAATAATTGATTTTTTCATCATCATTTTGAAAATAATAACCAACATCCTTATCAATATTTGCATCATCAATCATGCAATTATCTGGATTTTTAGAACTTTTAGTTTCATTTTTTAAATTAAAAATAGCATTAATAACTTCGTTTAAATCAAATTTTATTGGAGTATCATAAAAAATATTAGATATATCAGGGTTATGCTTTTTCTTATTAAGTGTAACTATTTTCCTAAATATTGAAGACTGATTATAATTATCACGTTCACCTGTATCCAATAAAATTTCTTCTAACTCATCACTATTAAGTAACCAATATGGTATTTCCAACGTATTAATATCTAAAAAATTAGCATTCGGAAATGCATTTTTATATTCAGAGTGAATATCAAAAATAATAATATGAGAATTATTCAGACTAAACTTACCACTTTTTGCAGATACTGCTGTTTGTAGAATTTTAGATAACGTATGTGACTTTCCTGAGCCTGTTGAACCCAAAATGGCAATATGTTTATTAAAGAACTTATTACCATCTATTGGTATTAGAACATTTTTATTAGTACTTAATTTACAAAAATTTAAACGTTTATCCTCTGAAATTGAATTATAAATCGCTCTAATATCCTCTAATGTAGCTGGTTGCACTAACTTAGGTGGAATTGCAATTGTGTCGCCACCTCTTGTAAATTCACCATCTTCCAATACACCTAATGGTAATGCTTCTATTAGATAAATTCTTTGGGTATTGTGATCAATTCCAATTGTAAAATTTTCAATAACAGCAATCAGTATGGCATCATCATTATTAGTCACTCTAATGTATGATCCAACTTTTAATGATTCATTAGGCAGCTTAAAATCTTCAAGATTTGTAACCTGCACAATAATTTTATTAGGTTTTACTGATATTACTTCTGCTAAACATCCTGTATCACTCACAAATCATTCTCCTCAAACAATCTAAATTTGAAAAATAAATATCAAAAGAATCATCAATATCTATAAATGGATTTTTTGAATACATTTGGTAAATATATTTATTTGAAATTTTTTCTTGATGTAATTGATTAAAATCATCAAGATCATTAATAATTTTCAAAAAAACTCTATAAGGATTACCATAATCTACAACATCTCGTATAAATAATTTAGGATCAAAACTACTTCCTTTATAGTAATAACCATCTTCTATTAAAAAATTTTCACTTATCAATTCTTTTTTAATTTTGCACAGATCTTCATCTTTAAAATTATGTAAATATACATAAGGACAAAATTTTTCAACTTGTCTTACAGCATGTTGATTTGACCATTTATGACTAATACTCTTTAAAAGATTTTTTATTTCATAAAAATCGATACCTGATGCATCTATCAAAAAAAACCTATTAAATTTAGACTGAGTATTATTAAAATATCTTTTTCTTATTGACTTAGAGTACCTTTCTCCACTTATTCTTTCCAAATACCAATGATCAAAAATCATTTTTTTAGAATACTTGAGATCACCAATGAATCGACTTTTCGTAATTTTTCTTTCGGTTTCCAATTGGTTTTTGGCTAAATTTCGTATGATATAGATACTTTTTGCATAAAAAAACTCTGCATCACCACTAGAACATATATTTAGTTCAGATAGTTTTTGCAGTATGGACTCATGCTGTTGATCTAAAGATTGACCATCAATATTAAGAGTTAACTTACTTAAAAATAGTTCTAAATTTTCATCATTTAAACTTAACTCTTCATGAATTTTCGTGGTTACACTCGGTTTATCTTCTTTTTCTTGTGTTTTACTTGTTAAAAGGCTCTCTTTAAGATAAGCAATACTAATAGGAAGTAGGATTTTATCTTGTCCACTTTTATAATGACCAAATAATTTATATTGTATTAATTCTTTACCGTCTTTAACTCTTTTTGAAAAATCTTTAACCATCCAAACTATAGCTTCTTTAATTTTTGATGGCGTAAAATCGCTTTTTTCATAATATTTACATTGTATGGCAACTGTTTCACAGCCTATCTGCTCAATATCAATATCTTCAATACCTTCAACAGTAAAACTAGCATTTTCATCTTCATGGTTCAGGATTTGCAGAATCGTATTATCAAACTGATATAAATAGCCCCTAATTGTATCTATCGCCTGTCTATTTGGCTCAGACATTTTCACCCCTATAGAAATAAAAATTAAAAAAATAATTGATTATTCTATATTCAGTTCAAAAAATTATCTAATATTTTTATACACTTATTTCCTTCTCGGTTAAAGCACCCCATGCTCCAACAACATCTCCAACCCACTCTCTTTTCCCATATACATGAGTCTTTGTTTTTCCGCTTTAAGCTGTTGCTTTACCGCAGACACATCCGCATCAATCTGTTTATACAACTGCTCAATATTGAGTTGCCCTTTGGACTTTTGCACCGCAATTTTGGCTTTATTTGACCATACAAGCGAGTTAATCAATTCCTGCATCTGCTGTTTTAAGGACTGGCTTTGTGCTTCTAACGCCTGTTGGTAAAACTTGAATTGTTCTGTGCTTAAACCTTTGTTTGAACCGTTTTTACTTTGCTCAACTTCAAGCTGAAGTTTCAGTAAAAAGAATAAATCTTCCTGTTCGTATGCTTCATTGGCACGTTGTAAAAGCTCGGTCTTTTCCTCTTTTTTAGCTTCATCGGGCTCACGATCAGGGTGAATGATGGAAGCAATCTTGAGATACACAGTTTTGAGTGATTGATTCACCATCTTTTCAGCTTGCGCTTGTTTTTCTTGCTGACGTTTTAACTTGGCTTGCTCACGTGCTTGTTGGTATTGATCATTATTCCAATCTTCAAATACATCATCGGCTTGGACTGTTTCAGTTTCAGGCTCATCAAAAGTGTCTATATTTTTCTTCTTGTTTTTTTTCTTGCTGTATTCATCTGCCTGCTGATAATAGACATGCATTTTTTCCACTTCATCTAACTGCTTTTGACTCAGCAAATGTGAACCTTGTAGTAACCGTGCTAAAGTTTGGATTTTATCTTCCACCAATGCTGTATTTGATTTCGTGAAACTATAACTACTTAGACCATTCCAAAGTGTCTTCATCTGTTCATACAAAGTGCTATATAACTCACGATACGCAGGCATCAGCGCCTTTTGACTATAGGCACGAATGTCATCTTGGGCATGTTGCCATGCAAGCAATAACTGTTTCTGCTGTTCAATCTCATCAATTAAACGATTCAGCTTTTGATGCTGTGGTGAGACTTCAAGCACCATGTTTGGCATGGTTTTCAGCGCAAAAGGCATAGGGAAGATAAAAGCAAAAGAGAAATTATACCTGATTTATGTGAAAGTATTTTTTGACTCATCTCAGTAAAACTGAAGCAAAGCAAAATCCTGAGCAAATAAGCCTTAACATTACATGGCTTCAGATCAGGTAATTTTTTGAATTAACCAAGTCACTCAAATCATTGCAGTTTATTACGCAACTATAAACATTCAGCCGCCGCAATTCATGCATAGTATCAACAAAGACCAACAGATTATAAAAAGGACATTCACATGGATTGGGCCAGTATTTTTATTCATGACACCACCTGGGCTTTTGCTGCTGAAATTAGCGTGCGTGCCATCCTTATGTTCAGCATGATCATTATCTTTTTACGCCTGACCGGCAAACGGGGGGTGCGCCAGCTGTCAATTTTTGAACTGGCGATTATTCTGTCGCTGGGTTCAATTGCCGGCGACCCGATGTTCACCGAAGATCTGCCGCTGATTCAGGCCCTGCTAATCATGAGCATCGTGATTTTCCTGTATCGTCTGGTGACCTGGTTAATGATGAAATACCAGCCCTTTGAAGATCTGCTGGAAGGCAAGTCACTGTATATTGTCGAAGATGGCGAGCTGGTCTTAGAAAAGATTAAACGCGGTAAAATGTCGCACGATGAATTCTTTGCCGAAATGCGCCAGCAAGGGGTCGAACATCTGGGACAGGTACGGGTCGGTTTACTCGAAAATGATGGCAAGTTCAGCATCCTGTTTTTCTCCAATGATCAGGTGCGGTACGGTTTACCCCTGTTTCCCAAAGCCTGTCAGGAAATCACCGACGTTAAACCGCATACCCATTACGCCTGCGTATACTGTGGCTATACCGATTTTTTGCAACGTGCCGAGCAGATCTGCCCGCGTTGTGACAGCTGTCACTGGACTGAAGCCATCAATACCTTACGGGTAGATTAATCGCGTGTTTTAAATCTCTGTGCCGGTTCATCCACCTTCGCCCAACCGTTTTATCTCAACTTTGGTCATATCTTGGTCTTTAATGGCCCAAGACTGGCACAGTTCCTGCTGTATTTTATTCATGCTTTTTGCTGCTATTTATCTAAAAAGTGGTTATTTCATAACGATTTATCATTAACAAAACGGTTAAAAATTTCGCTTGAGCAATGCTGGAAATCTCGCTTAAGATGAAGCTATGCCGTTGTGCAGAGATAATTAAAACAATCTCATTTGCTTCATTACCTGATAAATCAGTTCCAGGATTGGAATTGCCATGAATAACAGCAAATGACCAATAATCAATACAAAAGGAGTTTTGTACATGACCTCTAAACGCACCCTCACCTCCCTGTTTTGTGCCAGCGCATTCATGCTTGGCCTCAGTGCTTGTAGTGACAATAAAGCTCCAGCTGATGCCAATAGCAACACCAATGCCGCTGCCTCGAGTTCGGGCACCTTAGAGAAAATCAAAAAGTCCGGCACCATTGTGCTGGGTTATCGTGACTCATCCATTCCCTTCTCCTATATTGCCGATACGCCAAATCAGCCGGTCGGTTATGCGCATGACCTGCAACTAAAAGTGGTGGAAGCGCTAAAACAGAAACTGGAGATGCCAGATCTGAAAATCCGCTATAACCTGGTTACCAGCCAGAACCGGATTCCACTGGTCTCTAACGGGACGGTCGATTTAGAGTGTGGCTCGACCACCAACAATCAGGAACGCCAGCAGCAAGTGGCTTTCTCGGTCGGTTTCTTCCAGGTGGGTTCACGTTTACTTACGGCCAAAGATTCCGGCATTCAGGATTTTGCTGACTTAAAAGGCAAAAAACTGGTCACCACCGCCGGTACCACTTCTGAACGTTATATCCGCCAGCATGAAAAAGAACTCGGTATTGGCGAAATTATTTCAGCCAAAGACCATGCCGAATCGTTCCTGATGCTACAAAGTGGCCGTGCGGCTGCCTTTATGATGGATGATATTCTGCTGGCCGGTGAAAAATCCAAAGCCACCGATCCAGACAAATGGGTAATTGTCGGCACGGCGCCAATTCAGGAAATTTACGGCTGTATGCTGCGTAAAGGCGATGCTGAATTTAAACAGGTGGTGGATGATGCCATTAAAGCCACCTATAGCTCGGGTGAAATTAACCAGATGTATAACAAATGGTTCCAACAGCCAATTCCTCCAAAGAACATCAACTTGAACTTTGAAATGTCCGATCAGCTGAAAGACCTGATTGCCAATCCGCACGATCGTGATCAGTAACACTCCAACATAAACCGACTCAGGTAAACACGGATGCTTTACCTGAGTTTTTGAGGAGGACGTATGAATTATAGTTGGAACTGGGGTGTCCTGTTTCAGTCGACCGGCATTGGCGACAGTACCTATCTGCACTGGATTCTCGCCGGGCTGGGCTGGCTGCTGGTGATTGCCATTGTGGCCTGGAGTATTGCCATGCTACTGGGCAGCATTTTGGGGATTATGCGAACCCTGCCCAGCAAAACCGCCCGCACGATTGGCACCGCCTATGTCACCATTTTCCGTAATGTACCGCTGCTGATCCAGCTGTTTATCTGGTTCTATGTGGTGCCCAATTTCCTGCCAGCACCCATCAAAAGCTGGTGGATGAATGATCTAGGCGCGCATACTTCGGCACTGATTTCAGCCAGTATCGGGCTAGGACTGTTTACCGCGGCGCGGGTCTGTGAACAGGTGCGCACCGGTATTGAAGCCCTGCCACGCGGACAGATCAATGCCGGTTATGCCATGGGTTTTAGTACCGCGCAGTTATATCGCTATGTAATTTTGCCGCAGTCATTCCGCACTATTTTGCCGCCGTTAAGCTCGGAGCTGACCAACTGCGTTAAAAACACCTCGGTCGCCTCTCTGGTCGGGGTGGCGGAAATTATCTCGCAAATGAAAACCATCAGTGAGTACACGCAAAACACCATTGAAATTTATACCATTGTCACCGTTATTTTTATTGTGATTAATATTTGCCTGATTCAGGGCATGAACCTGCTGGAAAAACGTTTACGTGTTCCCGGCCTGATTGCAGGAGAAAAATAATGGAATGGCTCACTGCATTTTTAAATGATTTACAACTGTCGGGGCCAGCGCTATGGCATGGTTTTACCATTACCTTAAAAGTGCTGGTCATGGCGACCATTGGCGGTATTCTAATTGGCACCCTGCTGGCGTTAATGCGCCTGTCTTCTATTCGCGTACTGAATCTGTTTGCACAAGGCTATGTCAATCTGTTCCGCTCGATTCCCTTGCTGCTGGTGCTAATGTGGTTCTATTTTGCGGTACCATTTTTCTACACCGCCCTCACCGGGAATTACCTGACCATTGATACTGCACTGGTGTCGAGTATCGTGGCCTTTATGCTGTTTGAGGCGGCCTACTTTTCTGAAATTGTCCGTGCCGGGATTCAGTCCATTCCCAAAGGCCAGACTGCGGCTGCCTATGCGCTGGGCATGACTTATGGCCAGTCGATGCGGCTGATTATCTTACCGCAGGCCTTTCGCAAAATGACCCCGCTGCTGTTACAGCAGACCATCATCCTGTTTCAGGACTCCACCATGGTTTATGCCATTGGCCTGCTGGATTTCTTCCGTACCAATTATGTCCGCGGCGATTTAATGGCGCTGCTGACCCAATATATTCTATTTGCCGGGCTGGTGTATTTTAGCGTGAGTTTAATCGCCACCTATGCAGTGAAAAAACTACAAAGGAGGCTGACGGTATGACCGAACCCAAGATTATGATTGACCTCCAGAATGTCAGCAAATGGTATAAGGATTTTCAGGTCCTGACCGATTGCAGCACCCAGATTCGTCAGGGAGAAGTGGTGGTGGTGTGTGGACCATCGGGTTCGGGAAAATCGACCTTGATTAAAACCGTAAATGGTCTGGAACCGTTTCAAAAAGGCCAGATTCTGGTTGATGGGATTTCGATTAGCGATCCGAAAACCAATCTGAACAAACTGCGTAGCCGTGTTGGCATGGTGTTCCAGCATTTCGAGCTGTTTCCGCATTTAAGCATTACCGAAAACCTGACCATTGCCCAGATCAAGGTACTGGGCCGCTCGGAAACTGAAGCCAAACAGAAAGGGCTGGCCTATCTGGATCGGGTTGGTTTAAGTTCACAGGCCAACAAGTTTCCGGCGCAACTCTCTGGTGGGCAGCAGCAGCGGGTTGCCATTGCCCGCGCCTTAAGTATGGACCCGATTGCCATGCTGTTTGATGAACCAACCTCGGCGCTGGACCCGGAAATGATTACCGAAGTACTGGACGTAATGGTCGAGCTGGCGCGTGAAGGCATGACCATGATGTGTGTGACCCATGAAATGGGCTTTGCCCGCCAGGTCGCCAACCGGGTGATTTTTATGGATCAGGGTAAAATTGTCGAAGACTGCACCAAAGATGAATTCTTTAATACCCAGCGCGGTGAACGTGCCCAGCAGTTCCTAGATAAAATCCTGCATTAATCCATACAACCAAACATCCCAAATTAAGAAGCAGATCAGATGATCTGCTTTTTTTTCGTATTCGATTACTCCAGCACCAGACGCGCATTGGTCGGCTGTACCGGCCGGTTATTCGGATGTTCCATCAGCTGTGAAAAAGCCTGAATCTGCTGTCTCGAGGCCTGCTGAATCTGTTTGAAGACAATCCAGCGCACGCCTTCGGTACACGGCGGCGTAGTTAAAGAGCCGTTAAAACGATAATAATCCCGTTGCTCCGGTAAAAATGCTGCTGCCACATCCTGATGGTTTAATGTAATGGCCTCACCGGCCTGCTGCGGTAATTCCTGCCACAGCTGTTTCAGCTTCGGATTTTCCTGACCTTCTTGAAACATGATTGCCAGCACCGCCAGCTCACCGGCAGGTGTAGCATGTACCAGATGCATCTCCATCGCAAAACTTTGCCCCTGAATGGTGTTTTCACTTGGACTATGCAAATGGAACTGCTTGAGTTCAAAGATTTTCTGGTCCAGTTCTAAATGGCTACCCTGCTCAAAATTGACCTGAACCGTGCGCTGGTTATTCACAATGGTTTTGGCCTTGGCCGCATAGTTCAGTTTTAACGGCGGCAACTGTGCCGGTGTGGTCTGGGCAATATTAATGGGCGCCTGATTCATGCCCGCGCAGGCCTGATATTCCGGTTTTAACTGGCTCCATTTATCCGGCGCAATCTGTGCCGCATAGCTCCAGTCAAAATGACTGCCCTCGGCAGCAAAAGCCATATTCATACTCAAAAGTGCAGTCGCTGCAAAAATACTCCGTTTCATTCTTCAACCTTGAAAACACATCATCAAAAGAGCCTTGATCATCCGTAACCTGCGCCGGCAGGACAAAACCAAATCTTCCAACTGTTTATTGCTTTTGTATCTGATTGGAGCGGTTTTTGAGCGTTATAATTCAGCCTGATGGCCTGATAATGACTTGTTCGATTCTCCGACTTATCAAGTTGTACTGATCAATCACGGCGTTGCCGCCCAAACCCACCTTGGTTTCCAGTTCGATGGTGATGCTTTTTTATAAGTCCGGTACTAACAGTTTTCTGGCTGCTGGAGCAGCGACTTATAAAACTGATGACGCTTTGCTTAAATCAACCGGCAACAACATGGGGTATTGAAGAAGTAGATCAGCGATTCTGCTGGCGCTGGCCGATTTTTTAGCTCAGCTTTAGCATGGAATTTTCGCGGTCTTACTAGGTATGTTAAGTTTTCTACCGGGATGGATTGGCCTCGAATTTTAGCTGCACCAGCATGAAGCATGATTGACGTTGTGATTTAGCCAACGCCACTTGTCATTGACGAGTTGATCACAGGATTCATCACTAAAAATGGAATATCTAAACCAAACCAGCTGATGAGTATCTTGCTTATTCAAAAGTCAGTCTTTCTGATCAGGAGCATCGATCTATGAATGGATTGAACAGGAATTCGACAGTCTGCACGTCAGCGCCTGCATCTGTCTTAAATATGTCATAAACAGCCACTACACTGCTTGTCATCGGGATCGCACACCACTCCCTGCCCATATTCAGGGTCAATTCCAAGAAAGTGCCTCCTCACTGCATAACATCAGCACAGCCACTATTCATCCAGCAAACGGCTGTGGGTCAAGGTGGAAGGCCATTATTTTTTATAAACCAGTTACGACTCCAGCGATTCCCTCCAGGATCGCTTTTTTTCTTTTGAAGGGTTTATTGGTGCTGAAGCGCCTCATCTTTTGGCAGGCTTCTGGCCCAGACCAGAATCGGAAGCAGACACAGCAGCGCAATCCCGCTAATCATCATTAAATAGCGTGCATAACCAAGCTGATCGCCCAGTATGCCGCTGAGGCTATACAGCCCACCACTGACAGTAGCCATCAGTGCCACCTGAAAGGTAAAATCGGTGCCGGCCAGCTGTTTGCGGCTATAGTGCATCACCAAAGTGAGCATCACCACCAGCAGCATCGCCGAAATACCATCTTCCAGCGCATTAATCAGATAAATCAGCCACAGTGCTACCGCCTGCTGCTGTTCATACTGATAGGCCAGCCAGCTATAGGCGGCTAAAGCCAGTACTTTCAACACTGAAAACAGCACTAAAGCCTGAGCACGTGACATCACCCTGAGCAATAAGCCTGCCACACCTGCACCCAGTAACGCGGCAAACGCCCCCAGCATGGTCACATAAATACCAATCTGGGAAAAGCTCAGGCCCAAATCGACCATTAACGGTTTGAGTAATGGGCCAGACAGACCATCGGCAATTTTAAAACTGAGCAGCACCCATAACCACAGTGCCAAGCTGCGGCTCTGGCGAAAATAACCCAGATACTGGCGCACGACCTGCCAGGAAAAAGGCGTGGTCTTCTGCGCTGTTTTGGCTGCATGTTGCGGTTCACGATACAGTAAAATTGGCAAGGTATTTAAAAATACCAGTAGCGCCAGCATCAGAAACGTGGCCTGCCAGTGCAGCCAGTCCAAAGCCCAGAGCATGGCGCCCCCACCAACAATAAAGCCCAGCCGTGAACCAATCACCTGAAAGGTATTGCCCCAGTGCTGCTGCTGGCCAGTTAAAATATTCACCGCCAGTCCATCGGTGGCGATATCCTGCGTGGCCCCAACCAGATTCATCAGCAACAGCCCGAAAAAAAAGCCAAACAAATACAGCGGTTCATTCAGGGCCTGAATCGGGATAAATGACAGCCCGATTAACACCACGACACTCAGCAACTGAGTCGGAATAATCCAGGAACGGTAATGGCCCTGAGTGCTGCGGCCAAAGCGATCCACCCACGGCGCCCAGAAAATTTTAATCGACCAGGGCAACATTAACAGGCCAAAACCGCCAATATGCGCCAGCGATACCCCTTGCGCCCTTAAGATCACCGGCAAGGCATGGGTCATAAAGCCCACCGGCAGACCTTGCGCCCAATACAGGGAAAACAGCAACAGATAAAGATTCGGCATAGCAGCGGACATTCCTTTTTATTTCAGGCCAAGCGGATGGCTCCAGGCAAAACTGCTCAAACAAAAGCGTATTTTTGCTCTGCTTCCCCATTGAATAAAGTCGCAATATTTTGTAAAACTTGGCTGAGTTTCAGTAGGATAATACATAAAAACAATGACCAAGCAATTTCCTGTTTTACCTGATCAAGTACCTGGCCGCGGCAGCGCCCTGAGTCGAGGCTTTTTTAAATCGCTCTTTTTGGCCCAAGGCTGGCAGCTGAAAGGCGAATTTCCCAACCTTCCCAAAGCGGTGGCAATTATATCCCCACATACCTCCAATATTGATGCCTGGCATGGCTTCGCTGCTTTGCTCGGACTGGGGCTAAAAGTCACCATTTTTGGCAAACATACCCTGTTTAATACACCGTTAAAACCGCTGCTGGAGTGGATTGGGGTGGTGCCGGTAATTCGCCATGCGCCGCAGGGCCATACCCAGCAGATTATTGAAATTATCCGGCAACGTGAACAGATCTGGGTCGGGATGGCGCCGGAAGGCACGCGCAAACAGGCCGAGCAGATTCGCAGCGGTTTTTATCATATTGCCTATGGCGCACAAATTCCGATTGTGATGTTCTCTTTTGATTATGCGCATAAGACCATTCATATTCTTGGTGTGTTTCATCCGACTGGGCATTATGAACAGGATTTAGACGCGATTTATCAGCATTATGAAGGCAAGTTTTCTGCCAAAAATCCGCACTGGCTGGCCAAGCCGTTACAAAAACGCTGGCCCAAAGACTAGCCAAAACCGTATTTTTTTGCTGAGATGTGCGCATATTTTGTTGAATTAATCTCCTATCGAATCATGAAATTACTGCAATTTTCGACCGCCGGCCTGTTATTGCTGGCACTTTCCGGCTGTGATCGGGCGGTACAAACCCCAGTGACTCCAACGCCTATTCAGGCCCGTGAACCGGTGGTGGCCATTGCCCTAGGCGGTGGCGGTGCCAAAGGATTTGCCCATATTGGCGTACTGAAAGTTTTAGAATCACACGGCATTAAACCGAAAATTGTAACCGGCACCAGTGCCGGCAGTTTTGTCGGCAGTCTGTATGCCAGCGGTAAATCACCGTATCAGTTACAGCAACTGGCCCTGAACTTTAAAGAATCCGATATTCGCGATTTAACCCTGAACCGTCAGGGCTTTGTACTGGGCCAGAAACTACAGGACTATGTCAATCAGCAGGTCGGTAACAAAGCCATCCAGCAGTTCCCGATCCGCTTTGCTGCGGTCGCCACCCGTCTGGACAATGGCCGTAAAGCCGACTTTATTAAAGGCAATGCCGGTCAGGCGGTACGTGCCTCCTGCAGTATTCCGAATGTGTTTGTGCCGGCGACTATTGGCGGCACCAAATATGTCGATGGCGGTCTGGTCAGCCCGATTCCGGTCAAAACCGCCAAAGATATGGGCGCCGATCTGGTCATTGCAGTGGATATTTCCGCGCGTCCAACCGGCAATACGCCTATGAATATGTGGGGCCTGCTCGATCAGACCATCAACATTATGGGCCAGCAGAGTATTCATGAAGAACTGCGCCAGGCCAATGTGGTGATTCAGCCTAAAGTTGGTCATATTGGCACACTGGATTTAAAAGCCAGCAACCAGACCATTTTAGAAGGTGAAAAAGCTGCCCAGCTGAAAATCCGCGCCATTGAAAAAGCCATCAGCGATTTTAAAAAATCTCCGGCCGCTTTGGCACCACCACCCAAAGCCAAATTTTAACATCGGGGATTTTTTCATATCCAAGTCGGTTGTCATCTGCTACATTGAACAGCATACAGATTGATCTATATCAATGATTCTTTTTACAATCATTCGCGACGAGTCGATGTATGGAATTTGTTCTTGAACCCTGGCACTGGTTTGTTTTAGGCATTTTGCTGATTCTTTCCGAGCTGCTGCTGCCGGCTTTTGCTGCACTCTGGTTTGGCGTGGGCGCGCTGATGGTGGGCGTTTTATATCTGCTGTTCCCGATGATGGGCACCACCACGCAGCTGGTGATGTGGATCATTTTATCGGTGCTGTGTACCCTGCTCTGGTTTAAATTTATTAAACCACTGTCGATTGATAAAACCAAAGCCGGCCTGTCACGGGAAGCCACCATCGGCCAGATTGGTATGGTCATCCAGACCAATCTGGAGCATGATGAAGTGAAAGTCCGTTTTCCGATGCCGGTGCTCGGTTCTGATGAATGGAACTGCCGCACTCTAAGTCCGGTGCAGGTCGGTGATCGTGTGCGTGTGGTCGATATTCTTGGCAATGATCTGGTTGTGCAGTTGCATAGCCTGCAGAATGACAACGAAAAACAGTGAGTAATATAAAATGAATGCTGGCTCCATTATTGTTTTAGCCCTGCTGGCCTTTGTGGCCATCACCATTTTTAAAGGGGTGCGTATTGTTCCACAAGGCTATAAATGGATTGTGCAACGTTTGGGTAAATACCACACCACCCTAAGTCCGGGTCTGAACTTCGTAATTCCCTATGTCGATGAAGTGGCCTATAAAGTCACCACCAAAGACATTGTGCTGGACATTCCGTCTCAGGAAGTCATCAGCCGCGATAACGCCGTCCTGCTGATGAACGCGGTGGCCTACATTAACCTGACCACGCCAGAAAAAGCGGTGTACGGGATTGAAAACTATTCTTGGGCCATTCAGAACCTGGTACAAACCTCGTTGCGTTCTATTGTCGGTGAAATGGATCTGGATGATGCGCTGTCCTCACGTGACCATATTAAGGCACGTTTAAAAGCCTCGATTTCAGATGATATTGCGGACTGGGGTATTACCCTTAAAACCGTTGAAATTCAAGATATTAAACCATCCAACACAATGCAGTCAGCAATGGAAGAACAGGCGGCAGCAGAACGTCAGCGTCGTGCCACCGTAACCAAAGCCGATGGTGAAAAACAGGCAGCCATTCTGGAAGCCGAAGGCCGTCTTGAAGCTTCACGCCGTGATGCCGAAGCACAAGTGGTGCTGGCCGAAGCTTCGCAACGTGCTATTGAAATGGTCACGACAGCAGTCGGCGATAAAGAAATTCCGGTGGCCTATCTGCTTGGTGAACAATATGTGAAAGCCATGCAGGATATGTCGAAGTCGCCAAATGCCAAGACGGTGGTATTACCGGCCGATATTCTGAATACCATTCGTGGGGTCATGGGCCGACAAAACTAAGCACCTTTTTAGCCAAAAATAGACAGCCTGGATGCTGTCTATTTTTATTGCCTGAAAGAAAAATCAGTATTTCATGCAAAATTATGGTTAAATTTCGCCTTCATTTTTTGAATCTTTCAGGACTTGTGAGTATCCATCAAGAATTTGCATGGAACGCATTGAGGCCATAAGTCCTTTACTGTCCAACATACTATATGGATACCGTATGAGCTCCCTAAATCCGACCTTAATCACCTTTCTGTTTTATATTGTCGCCATGATCGCGATTGGTCTGATGGCCTATCGCGCAACCACCAACTTTTCAGACTATATTCTGGGTGGCCGCCGTTTAGGCAGCTTTGTCACGGCCCTGTCTGCTGGCGCATCGGATATGAGTGGCTGGTTATTGATGGGTTTACCGGGGGCAATTTATCTGTCCGGTTTATCTGAGGTGTGGATTGCCATTGGTCTGATTATTGGTGCCTGGCTAAACTGGTTACTGGTTGCGGGCCGCTTACGGGTACATACCGAAGTACAGCACAATGCCCTGACCTTACCAGATTATTTCTCCAATCGTTTTAATGACCAGAAAAAAGTGCTGCGTATTGTATCCGCCTTTGTGATTCTGATTTTCTTTGCGATTTACTGTGCCTCTGGCATGGTGGCCGGTGCGCGCTTGTTCGAAAGTATGTTTGAAATGTCGTATAGCACGGCCTTATGGATCAGTGCCATTGCCACCATCAGCTATGTTTTTATTGGCGGCTTCTTGGCAGTGTCCTGGACAGACACCATTCAGGCTGGCCTGATGATCTTTGCCTTAATCCTGACGCCTATTGTCACCCTGCTGACCTTTTCTGATTTATCCCAAGTGACGCTGGCACTGGAAGCTGCGCGTCCACAAGCCATGAATCTGGTCGGTGATTTAAGTATTGTTGCGATTATCTCGTTACTGGCCTGGGGCCTGGGTTATTTCGGTCAGCCCCACATTCTGGTGCGCTTCATGGCGGCAGATTCGGTGAAGTCAATTCCAAATGCACGCCGTATTGGCATGACCTGGATGATCCTGTGTTTAGGTGGTGCGGTGGCGGCCGGTTTCTTTGGTATTGCCTACTTCCAGCAACATCCGGAACTGGCCGGGGTGGTGAATGCCAACCCTGAAACCGTGTTTATGGAGCTGACCAAAATCCTGTTTAACCCGTGGGTGGCTGGTATTGTACTGGCGGCAATTCTGGCTGCGGTGATGAGTACCCTAAGCTGTCAGCTGCTGGTGTGTTCAAGTACTCTGACTGAAGACTTTTATAAATCGTTCCTGCGAAAATCTGCCTCACAAAAAGAGCTGGTCTGGGTTGGCCGTTTAATGGTATTACTGATTGCCCTGCTGGCAATATGGATGGCCGGTAATCCTGAGTCGAAAGTTCTTGGCCTGGTGGCTTATGCCTGGGCAGGTTTTGGTGCCGCCTTTGGTCCACTGATTATTTTGTCTTTATTCTGGAAACGCATGACTTTAAATGGCGCGCTAGCCGGCATGATCGTGGGTGCGGTGATGGTGATTCTCTGGAAAAATGTCTGGGGCGATACCGGTATCTATGAAATTATTCCGGGCTTTGTCTGCTCGTTTATTGCCATTATTGTGGTGAGCTTGCTGGGCAAAGCGCCAAGCAGCAGCATTACTGAGCGTTTTGATGAAGCAGACCGCTTGTACAAACAACAGACTCAATAATTGCTCCATGCAAAAACAAAATAGCCAGTGACATCACTGGCTATTTTTTTAGCAACTTAATTGATCAATTCAAAGACTGGACAGTAAGAGAGTACGCGGACCATTTTGGATGGTGACAATGGCTGACAATCTCTGACCCAACTCTCCCACCAAAGAACAGCAAACGCCCCTTGCTGCTGTTCTTTAGCTGAATCTTTGAAGCAGCGTTTAAGATTCCAGCCCTTCTTTATTACCCTGCTTTTTACGCGACTTGCTAAAGCGCTGCGCCGGCCAGGACATAATAAAACGTGCACCGCCCAAAGTGGTGCTCTGATCCACCTCAATCTTGCCGCCAAACCAGTAGGCAATCCGGCTGACAATCGACAGGCCGAGACCATACCCCCCAGAGGCACGGGTACGGCTATCATCTAAACGGGCAAAGGCTTCAAATACGCGGCTCCGGTCTTCTTCTGGAATGCCCGGCCCATCATCTTCCACACAGACATAAGCCACGCCTTGTGCAGTCACGCCACCGCTGACCAGTACCTTGTGGTCACAATAACGCACCGCATTCCCGACCAAGTTCTGCACCACGCGGTGTAAATAACGGCGCTCGGCATCGACTTCCAGACTGGTCGACATGGTTTGCAGCTGGATGTCCTTACCGGTTTTCAGCGCATTAGTTTCATTGACCACCTGATCCAGCACATCAAACAGCACCACTTTTTCAATTTCTAACGATGGCATGCCCTGCTCCAGTTTGGCATAGGTCATGATCTCGTCAATCAGGGTATTCAGCGCTTCAATGTCTTTATCAATCATGTCCAGCTGCTGAATCCGGTATTCATAATCATCTTCTTCGGCCAGCATTTCCATCCCGAAACGAATCCGCGCCACCGGGGTACGCAGTTCATGCGATACCGCGCGCATCAGCTCGCGCTGGGCTTCAATCAGACGCTGGATATGATCGGACATGCTGTTATAGCTGGAGGCCAGACTAGCCATTTCATCTGAACCGTCAATGGGTAAACGCAGGTTTAAATCGCCGGTTTTCATACGGTTCAAGGCGAAATTTACTTCACGGATTTTGCGCTGCATCGGCAGAATCAGGCCATAAATGCCCAGACTCAGAATAAACAGACTCAGCAAGGTAATCCCGGCCGCCAGCTGGAATGGCATCCAGTTAAACAGCGGTACCGGACCAAGTACCAGCACCTCGGACGGTGAGTTCGGCATTGGCGAAATAATGGAGATGGTGGTGCCACGTACGCTGGCATTATCCCGATACAGGATAATGCTGTGGTCCAGCCTTAAACGGCCAATTTGCTCGGAGTCGAGCGGTAAATCAGCAATGTTCTGAATGTCGATAGGATAAGAGAACTGATCCTGGATACGGGCCAGATATTCTTTTTCCTGTCCCGGGAAATAGACCAGATAATCCAGAATAAAGATCGGCAATGCCTTCATTTGCCGTTCGGTAATTTCATCGGCCTTGATATACAGATAATGTTCCGGGTCATTTTTCAGGCCCATAATAATATAGGCTGTGGTCGTTTCTGCATCGTAACGTACCGCAGCCTTGCGCTCTTTAATCCGTTTCAGTTCGGCCCGTGACAGCTCGACCTTATCGGCAGCAATATAATAGATAGGCAGTTCCAGCAAATCTGAGGCATCTGAAATCCAGTCCTGCTTTTGCTGCTCATTGGGTTGTCGCGCCACCCCTTCACTAATGATATAAGCCATACCATCGGTCAGGGATTCACGATATTCTTGCGCGCGCTGATAGTTAATGATCTGAACCAGCAGATAGCCAAACACGGCCACCAATGCCACCAGAATCACCAATCCTGCATAAATCCGCAAGAATATGCTGTGTTTGAACACGAAAAACCGTCCTATCTCAGATACGCGCGACGATTATATACCATTCGTTTCTTTGACGAATAAGTATCCTTTGCTGCGTACAGTTTTAATACGCTTTGGATTTTCCGGGTCATCGCCAATTTTTGGACGGATGCGCGAAATACGTACGTCAATTGAACGGTCCTGACCGTCATATTCAATCCCGCGCAGGCGCTCGAAAATATCTTCACGCGACAGGATACGGCCAGCATTCGAAGCCAGTAACCAGAGCAGGTCATATTCTGCGCTGGTGAAATCGACCAGTTCACCATTCAAGGTTACTGAGCGGCCACCATTGTCGATGACCAGGTCATCAAATTCGATACGCTGTGCCACTTCATCTTCAGGGGCTTTGTCAGTACGGCGCAGCAAGGCACGAATACGCGCCAGCAGAACACGTGGCTGAACCGGCTTGGCGACATAGTCATCTGCACCCATTTCCAGACCCAGAACCTGGTCCATATCTTCGGTACGTGCAGTGAGCATCAGAATCGGTTGATGATAATGTGGACGAACCTCGCGGCAAATGGTCAAACCGTCTGCACCCGGCAGCATTACATCCAGCACCACTAAATCTGGCTGCTCCGCGATAATACGGCGGATGGCACGGTTCCCATCTGGCTCAACACCCACTTCCAGTCCGTTACGGATCAGGTATTCCTGGGTTAAACGTGCCAGACGCTCATCATCTTCAACAATTAAAATTTTTGGTAACTTTTCTTCTTGGCTCATGAACTGCCCCTTTATTTGATTAAACGTATTCTATCCTTTTAAAATCCGGGAGATACGTCGAAATATATTCTGCAATATACACACGTTTACATTGTAAACAAGATGCTATTCACTAAACTGATACATCAAAGTAGCTTTTTGTTATATTTTTATTAATTATTGAATTCCTTATACTTTTCTCTTTTTAACTGAATTCCATGAATTCAACAACATAAATCTTTTTAAAATGTACAATTTTTTTGCAGCTTTTGGCCATTGATCAGAATGTGACTGACTGTTCAAAGAGATTTTTAGTTATCCACAAGTTTATCTATAAGCAGATTATACCGGCTTTGTTATGCTATGCCCTTGTCCGATAAGGCTTATAGCCGAATGGACAAATCGGGGATTTTTTTGCAAAAGATTTTATCCAAAAAACGCCAAAAATTTTAAAGAAAAGTCAATATTGATCTACCCTAAAATTTCCCGTATCTTGTGTTCAATTCAATTTTAAACCACTAAGTCTTGTGTTTATTCCTCAAACACTGTGGCCTATTTTTTGCCCGGTTCAATGGTCTATAAACATAACAATAGATGACAATGGAGCTATGCTGACATGAGCGTAATCACATCCACACCCGGTCAACTTCAGGTGATTAAACGCACCGGTGAAGTGGCCCCTTTCGATGCAGAAAAAATCTCTGTAGCGATTGGTAAAGCTTTCCTGGCGGTTGAAGGTCAGCAAAGCGCCGATTCCAGCCGTATTCATGACCGTATCGAACAACTGACTGAAATGGTTCTGAACACGTTTAAGCGTCGTTTACCATCAGGCGGCACCATTCACATTGAAGAAATTCAGGACCAGGTTGAGCTTGCGCTTATGCGTACAGGCGAACAGAAAGTTGCTCGTGCTTATGTCATCTATCGCGAACAACGTTCTGAAGCACGTAAGCAGATGGGTGCCAACCATCACCCGACCTTACAGATCACTGACAGCCAGGGCCAGTTAAAGCCACTGGATTTAAGTGCATTGACAGCAACCGTCACCACTGCAGCTGAAGGTCTTGAAGGCATTGATGTTCAGGCCATTGTCGATGAAACCGTGAAAAACCTGTACAACGGCGTAAAAGAGTCAGACATCTCAACCACCATGATGATGGCGACGCGTACCCGTATTGAACAGGAACCAAACTATACTTATGTTACTGCACGCCTGCTGTGTAATGACTTAGTGGCAACAGGCCTGGAGTTCCTGGGTCTACCAGTAGAAACCCCTGAAGGTGAAGCTCTGGAAACCTTCCTGAAAAAAGGTATCGAGCTGGAGCTGCTGTCAGAAGACCTACTGAACTTCGATCTGGCAAAACTGGCCGCTGCCATTCAGCCAGAACGTTCTAACCAGTTTACGTATCTTGGTTTACAGACGTTATTCGACCGTTACTTCATCCATAAAGATGGTATCCGTTTCGAATTGCCGCAATTGTTCTTCATGCGCGTTTCTATGGGTCTGGCGCTGAACGAAGACAACAAAGAAGAACGTGCAATTGAGTTCTATAACTTGTTGTCTAGCTTCGACTACATGGCTTCTACGCCTACCCTGTTTAACTCAGGTACGCTACGTCCGCAGTTATCTAGCTGTTACCTCACCACCATTGGTGATGACCTGTACGATATTTATGGCGCAATGCGTGATAACGCAATGCTGTCTAAATGGGCAGGCGGTTTAGGTAATGACTGGACTCCAGTTCGTGCCCTGAACTCTTACATCAAAGGGACCAACGGTAAATCACAAGGTGTGGTACCGTTCCTGAAAGTCGCAAACGATACTGCGGTTGCGGTGAACCAGGGTGGTAAGCGTAAAGGTGCGGTGTGTGCCTACCTTGAAACCTGGCACTTAGACATCGAAGAATTCCTGGAACTGCGTAAGAACACCGGTGATGACCGTCGTCGTACCCATGACATGAACACAGCCAACTGGGTTCCTGACTTATTCATGCAACGTGTGTTTGAAGATGCAGAATGGACCCTGTTCACGCCATCTGAAACACCAGACCTGCATGATCTGACTGGCCAGGCCTTCACTGAGCGCTATACGCATTACGAAGCGGTGGCGAAAGAACAGAACCTGCTGCACAAGAAAGTACGTGCCAAAGACTTATGGCGCAAAATGCTGTCGATGCTGTTCGAAACCGGCCATCCGTGGATTACATTCAAAGACGTATGTAACCTGCGTTCACCACAACAACACGTAGGCGTGGTGCACTCATCTAACTTGTGTACAGAAATTACCCTGAACACCAGCAAAGATGAAATCGCGGTCTGTAACCTGGGTTCAATTAACCTGGTACAGCACGTTCAAGGCGGCAAGCTGGATCATGAAAAACTGGCACGTACCATCAAAACTGCGGTACGTATGCTCGACAACGTGATCGACATCAACTACTACGCGGTACCACAGGCGAAAAACTCGAACCTGCGTCACCGTCCGGTAGGTATGGGGATCATGGGCTTCCAGGATGCACTGTACGAAATGGGTATTGCCTACGGTTCTGATGCAGCAGTTGATTTTGCTGATGAATCAATGGAAGTGATTTCTTACTACGCAATTCAAACCTCAAGTGATCTGGCGGTTGAACGTGGTACCTATGAAACCTTCAAAGGTTCATTATGGGATCAGGGTATTTTACCAATCGACTCTTTAGAGCTGGTAGCGAAAACCCGTCCTGAGCGCATGTTTGAAGTTGATCGTACCCAACGTCTGGACTGGGACACTTTACGTGCCAAAGTTCAAAAAGACGGTATGCGTAACTCGAACGTGATGGCCATTGCACCAACAGCAACTATTTCTAACATCTGTGGCGTGTCTCAATCGATTGAGCCAACCTTCCAGAACCTGTATGTGAAATCGAACCTGTCTGGTGAGTTCACTGTGATCAACCCTTACCTGGTACGTGCATTGAAAGAACGCGGCCTATGGGATGCGGTAATGGTCAACGACCTGAAACATTTCGAAGGTTCTGTTCAGAAGATTTCTCGTATTCCTGAAGAATTAAAAGCGATCTTTGCGACTGCGTTTGAAGTTGAGCCACGCTGGATTGTAGATGCTGCGTCACGTCGTCAGAAATGGATTGATCAGGCACAGTCACTGAACCTTTATATCTCTGGTGCAAATGGTAAGAAACTGGACATCACTTATAAGATGGCTTGGTTACGTGGTCTGAAAACCACTTACTACCTACGTGCTTTAGGTGCAACATCGGCTGAGAAATCAACCATTAATACTGGTGCATTGAATGCAGTTAAACCTGCAACCGTTGCGGCTCCTGTAGTTGCAGCGCCAGTGGTTGAAGAGAAAAAACCTGAAGCGCCTGTAGAGGAAGAAGGTTTCACTCAAGCAGCACCAGTGCCACAAGCATGTTCAATTGATAATCCTGATTGTGAAGCTTGCCAGTAAGCCTCGCTTGATAAAAATCCCCCTAAATCCCCCTTTTCCAAAGGGGGACTTCCCAAAATCAGATTCGATATGCGGGAAGGCCTTTCTTTATTAAAGGAGGGGTTTGGGGAGGATTGCAAAGTATTTGAAAATAACACAGGAAAAGACCATGCCTCATATGACTCATAACTATATGTTAGGACTCGCGGTTCTGGTCTTTTCCTTTATTTTCTTTTACACGCCGATGGTCTATGCCTTTTTGGCCATTCGCAAACAGAAGCGAAAACAAAATAAGTCTTGAGGATCGTGTTCTACGTACATTTTTAGAACAAGCATCGGCAAAACTTAATTTTGCTTTCACAAATTAAGCGTATAGTAAGACATCTCCCCTTCGTCGTGAGATGTCCAATAAAAGATATAAAGCAACGAAGAGAGAATTGATATGTCTATCCTAAGTTGGGACGATTTCGAAGATGATTCGCAAAAACCGGCTGCTCCTGAACACCAGCCTACGCCCGTCGAACCGCAAAAAGCGACTAATCCGCAAGTGGTACCTGCTGCAGAGCAACCACAGACGCATGTGGCAGCTGCACAACCCGCTGCAACCCCTCGAAGCGGATCAGCAAATTCAACCGATTCGCTGGCAAGAGCATCTGCTTCCCTAGAACAGCTTGACGTGGCGCCTGGCCTGGAAGAGCTGGAAATGGGTGCAGGACGCGTACAGGTTGATGACAAACGTATGATCAACTGCCGCGCTGACTTAAACCAGCTGGTGCCGTTCAAATACGAATGGGCTTGGCAAAAATATCTGGATGGTTGTGCCAACCACTGGATGCCACAAGAAATTAACATGAACCACGACATCGCGTTGTGGAAGTCTGAAAATGGCTTGACTGAAGATGAACGTACCATCGTGATGCGCTCACTGGGCTTCTTCTCGACTGCTGACTCACTGGTGGCCAATAACCTGGTTCTGGCGATCTACCGTCACATCACTAACCCGGAATGCCGTCAGTACATCTTGCGTCAATCGTTTGAAGAAGCGATTCACACGCATGCTTATCAGTACTGTATCGAATCTTTAGGCATGGATGAAGGCGAAGTCTTCAACATGTACCGTGAAGTACCATCAGTCGCACGTAAAGCAGCTTGGGGCCTGAAATACACCCAATCCTTAAGCGACCCGACTTTCAAAACCGGTACCCCTGAAAACGACCAGATTTTGCTGCGTAACCTGATTGCATTCTACTGCGTACTTGAAGGCATCTTCTTCTACTGCGGTTTCACGCAAATCCTGTCAATGGGCCGTCGTAACAAGATGAATGGTGTGGCGGAACAGTTCCAGTACATCCTGCGTGATGAATCAATGCACTTGAACTTCGGTATCGACATGATCAACCAGATCAAGATCGAGAACCCGCACTTGTGGACCGCTGAGTTCCAGCAAGAAGTGATTCAAATGATTCTTGAAGGCACCATGCTTGAGATTGAATATGCGCGTGACACCATGCCACGTGGCGTATTGGGTATGAATGCTGGCATGATGGAAGAATATCTGAAGTTCATCTGTAACCGCCGTTTAAGCCAGTTGGGCTTACCTGAGCAGTTTAGCGGTGTGACCAACCCGTTTGCCTGGATGTCTGAGATGATGGACCTGCGTAAAGAGAAGAATTTCTTCGAGACGCGTGTAACGGATTATCAGACGGGCGGTGCGTTGAGCTGGTAAGCGAAAGATTTAAAAAATCCCGCTCTTGAGCGGGATTTTTTTGCAATCTAAAGGAGGATTCAAAAATCCTCCTGATTCATAATTTAAATTTGGTTGTACTTAATTAAATCATCCAACACCAAATTAGATGCCGTCGTATTTTCAAGTATAATCAAATCCGTTTTTGCATATGTAGTATCTGTCGCAGAACCATCCCGATCAATCGTAACGACGGTATGCTCTCCACGTTGCTCTAGGGTCACAAAATTTCCTAAAGTTTCGCTTGTAACACTTTGTTCACCAAGTAGTGCTGAGATATCAATACTATCCCCTTCAGTAGCATTAAAGTCGGTCCAGGTATCTGTTCCATTTCCGCCGGTTGCATCTGTTTCTGCACCTTCAAGTACATTATAAATAACAGTATCTGCTACGCCTCCATAGCTTGAATAACTATCATCATAACGGCTGCCTGTAATTGAAGCGCCTATTCCAATATTCAGGTTCGCAGTATCAGATAAACCACCCACATCATTTACAGTATAAGTAAAGCTCTCTTTTTGACCAATACCGCTACCATCTTGCGTTGTGTAAGTGTATTTACCACTTGCATCAACATTTAATATTCCATAAGTACCAGTAATATTTACAGAATCCTGATTCTGCAGCAAAACATCATTCTGATAGATATGTCCATTTTCAAAGCGATATGTCTCTGCTCCTTGTTGAATGGTGAAAGTCGCTACATTAGAAACAATATCTTCTTCCAGTAAATTACCCTCTTCACTATATATACCCTCTATAGTTGTAAAGTCATTTAATGAAGTTTCAATCACTGAAAGTGTCGTATCAACTGTAAACTCACCATTATTTGCAGGCGTTGCCCCGAACGCGCCTGTATTAGTGGTTATATTTTCCACATTAACATTAAGGATATATTCGCCCGCAATTAAATCGTTAAGTGGAATACTTACCGTATAATAGCCATCCACTACTTGGGTACTGTCAGTTAAAGTTAATATACCGGTTGTCACTTCACCACTTTGACCGATAATTGTGTAGGTCGCAGTAACCTCGCCCCAATCCTCAGTTACAGAAGTATTCAATGCTGTACCTAGTAATTCAGCCGTAATAGTTAATGTTCCATTAGCTACAGTATTTTCTGTAATGTTAAAGCTTTCTGAAAGTGTATAAGTATTTGTCCAAGTTGTATTAGTAACCACTGACCCTGTAATCGGTCCATTAGTTCCTGTAGCCTGAGCATCGACAACTTGTACTTTTGGTAATAACTCACTGACACTATTTGTTTGCGCGATCTTAACCGTTGCATCGTCATCAACTGCATCTACAGTAATCACACCATCAGCTTGAAGATCATTTTCATCCCAATCAATAGTTGATCCTTCAGCATCAGTACGGATATTGAGATAAGCTTGTGAAGTATTACCAGCTGCATCAGCTACTGTATAAGTGAATGTATCAACTTTACCCACATCATTAATATTCCCATTACTTACATAGCGATAAGAACCATCAGCTTGCATATACAAAATACCGTAATTACCAGATATCGCGGTTTCTGTATTATCTGTAGCAATTGGTGTATTCACAGCATGTGTAGTTTCAGCAGAAATGACTTGTGTCACTGTCAGACCTTCACCAATATCTGCTACATCTGTATCTACACCATTCCCTAAAATATTACCTGTTGCATCTGCTGTTGAGTACTGAGTTGATGTTTCTATACTAATATTCACACCACTAAGAAGCCCTACATCAGCAATTGCTCTTAATAATTGACTTAGAGCTCCATCTCCTGACGGACTCGAGAAAGCAATCGTATAATTGCCTTCTGGTATATCAGTAAATTCAATATTTTCTGCTGTCATTACCGTGGTCAATAATGCTGGTGTTAACTGAAGAGCATTTTCAACTGTTGTAACAATCTCACCTGTATCAAGATTCACCAACATCAAATCAGCAGAAAGAGTTTGACCAAGTAATGCCCCTATTGAGTTAACTAATGCGCTAAGATCTATACCTGTTGTACCATTTACATCTATCAAAACATCTTGAGTGGTATCAGGAGCAACAGTAAAATTAAAGCCACCTGCACTTAAGTCAATCTCTGCTAATTCTGATAATACATTTGCACCAGCTAGTCCAAAAATAAAACCACTGTCGGTCAGATTATTTTCGATAACCGTGTCAAGTACATTCACATTATTTAAATCGTCATTGGCAAATAGAACTGCCTCAACAACTAAACTGTCTGTAATTGTGCTTTCATTGCCTGCTGCATCAATAGCTTGCACAGTAACGTTATAACTACCATCAGCTAACTCTGGAAGCTGGCCATCGGCAAGTGTCCATGTACCATCACCATTATTCACTGCGGTATAATTAATACTATCCACAGTCACAACAACTGTTGCTGTCGGATCATCAATTGTACCTTGTAAAGTTGGCGTACTATCACCCGTTGTATTTGTCACAAGAGTTGTTATTGGTGCTTGGGCATCAACGCTTGTACTTGCGGCTTGAGAAGGGTTACCAGCAGCATCAATTGCTATAACATTAAGTACTGCCCCGTCTGTTAAGCCTGGATTTGTAATTGACCACAAACCATCAGCTCTTACGACTGTTCTGCCAATTTCATTGTTGTTGTCATCAGTTACAACCACTGTTGAGCCCGCTTCTGCCGTACCTGTAATATCTCCTGTAGCACTTACAGGATTAATCACAGGAACATCCGGTGCATAATCATCCAAAATATTAATAGTTAAAGTTGCGCTATCAGTCGTTACTCCATCCGCACCTAATATTGTATAAGTAAATACTTCTGATTTTCCGATAGATTCAAAATCACCATTTCCAATATATTCATATGAACCATCAGCGAAAATTGTTAAAACACCATACTCTCCGTTAATGCTTACACCGCCCGTAGTCACCTCTTGCGCTGCACCGTCTCCAAATTGAATATGAGTAACTGTTGCTAGCTCAGGATTTTCATCATTGGTTAAAACATTATTATCGACAGAGTAATTTTCAAATATCGTTGAAGTCACTTGGGTAGTAATGCTAGTTTCCTGCAATAAAGTCAGGGTATTTGAAAGTAGTGCGGTTGCTGCTGCATCAACAATCGTATCTAACAAACCGGTTACACTGAAGCCAAGTAAAGAAATTGCATCAGCATTACTTAATAAACTGTCGTTTAATGCGCCAACAAGTTCATCTACAGGTAGGCCATTCACTAATGTAAGTACAGGCGGTAAGATAACCTCTGTGACTAATGCTGCAATAGCACCACCACCTAAAGCATTATTTACAGCATCAAGAACAACTTGTTGATTATCGGCACCTAATAACACGCCTGCATCACCGAGTTCTTGAAGTGAAATACCACCACCATCAGTATCAAGTAGATTAGTTAAGGCACCCGCATCATTACTGACTACAACACGATAAGTACCTGCTGGCAAATCAGATACTGTTGCAGTTAAGGTATTATCTCCTGTAATCCCTAATATCCCCAGCCCAGCTACATCACCAACTAATTCAGAGTCTTGGGTGACTGCTGAATACACAATATTGCCATTTTCATCTAAAACATCAACACGATACGCATCAGCTACTGCAAGTAATGATGTTTGTGAAATTGAAATTGCAAGGCTATTTATAGAGCCAGAAAGTACCACTTCTGTTCCTGCATCCGCACCGCCAGTTGATTCAAGCAAATTAATCACTTGAACATTCTCATCAACAACAGCTGGCTCGGTTGTTGTGATTTCATTCCCCATATCTAGATTTACATTGTCATCTAGAGCAATCTGGACTACTGGTGCAGTTAATGGGATCAAGTCATCTAGTCGATCTTGTAACCCGTCTTTCTCAACTTGTACTTCTGTCGGTAAGGCATTTACTGCATTTTGTGCGATGGCTTTTAGTTCGGCAGCCTCATCAATCGCAGCCTGGGCAACTGCCTGCTCTGCTGGTGTGATGAGACCATTGCCATCTGTATCCGCATCAGCAATCGCTTGCTCGGCCTCGGCATAAGCCGCTTCCGCTGCTGCTACTGCAGCTTCTGCATCCGCGATTAAGCTGTCCGTTGCATCGTCAATACCATTGCCGTCTTGGTCATTCACCGCTGGAACTTCAAGATCCGTCAAGGCATCCAGACGATCTTGCAGACCATCTTTGTCTGTACTTTCTGGTAACGCAGTCACAGCGTCTTGTGCCGTTTGTTCAG